>NZ_JACHKG010000006.1:0-239771 GCF_014203995.1 Paenibacillus sp. JGP012
ACCAGTACTAATCGGTCGAGGGCTTATCCAATAGCAAGTCTAATGAGCGTCAGTTTCGTTTCGAATCTAGTTTTCAGAGAACAACACTCTGAATGGTGAAATGAAAATCGGTACATCACGGAAGGTGTGTATGATTTTCAGTTCCCTAATGGATATGGAAAGAAGATAAACTTCGATCCAACCCGCGTTTGGTGGCGATGGCGGAGGGGTTCCACACGTACCCATCCCGAACACGACCGTTAAGCCCTCTAGCGCCGATGGTACTTGGACCGCAGGGTCCTGGGAGAGTAGGACGCCGCCAAGCGAACTCTTTCATCATACATAGAAAACAGGCTTTGCATGTGGACCTTGTAAGATGAATTGCATTTGCCCTGCAAATGCATATTATTCCCTGATAGCTCAGTTGGTAGAGCACTCGACTGTTAATCGAGTTGTCACAGGTTCGAGTCCTGTTCGGGGAGCCATTTGCTCTCATAGCTCAGTAGGTAGAGTGCATCCATGGTAAGGATGAGGTCACCGGTTCGATCCCGGTTGAGAGCTCTGCAAATGGGGCCCGTTGGTCAAGGGGTTAAGACACCTCCCTTTCACGGAGGTAACAGGGGTTCGAATCCCCTACGGGTCATAGTTATTTTAATAACTAAAGAGTGGGATGAGAATTCCAAAGGTTCGTCGGAGAATGAGCATCGTCAGGAACTGCTGCGCAGTCTCGAATGCAGTGAGAGTATCCCCTACGGGTCATAGCAATACCTATTGCTTCACAAAGATGGAGGCTTAGCTCAGCTGGGAGAGCATCTGCCTTACAAGCAGAGGGTCGGGGGTTCGATCCCCTCAGCCTCCACCATTTAACTATTGGGGATTAGCCAAGCGGTAAGGCAACGGACTTTGACTCCGTCATGCATAGGTTCAAATCCTATATCCCCAGCCATTTTATTACGAGCCATTAGCTCAGTTGGTAGAGCACCTGACTTTTAATCAGGGTGTCGAAGGTTCGAGTCCTTCATGGCTCACTTGTTATACATGCGCGTGTGGCGGAATTGGCAGACGCACTAGACTTAGGATCTAGCGTCTTTGACGTGGGGGTTCAAGTCCCTCCACGCGCATCCTTTATTTGCGGAAGTGGCTCAGCGGTAGAGCATCGCCTTGCCAAGGCGAGGGTCGCGGGTTCGATTCCCGTCTTCCGCTCCAAATTTTGCGCCCTTAGCTCAGCTGGATAGAGCGTTTGACTACGAATCAAAAGGCCGGGAGTTCGAATCTCTCAGGGCGCGCCATTATTTCCTTTCATATCGGGATGTAGCTCAGCTTGGTAGAGCACCTGGTTTGGGACCAGGGGGTCGCATGTTCAAATCGTGTCATCCCGATTTTGTTATATGCGGGTGTAGTTCAATGGTAGAACTTTAGCCTTCCAAGCTAATAGCGTGGGTTCGATTCCCATCACCCGCTTAAATGATAAAAGACTCTGCATTTTTTATGCAAAGTCTTTTTTTGTTCTATAAGCTGTGACGAAGAACTGAACATGAAATGCGGGGCTGGGAGGCGATCTGAGGCACGGATCGTCTCATAGTATCTTAAAGAGCCAAGACCACTGTAATGAGGAATACAGGTGGTCTTGGCTCTTTTCAGGGGTGCTTTGGGCTATGGCCTGGAATGACTTGGCCAGAAGCGGAGGTTTTCTTTTTACAACGAAGAATCCAAGGAATTAACGCTCGTGATGGTCTGTTGCCCGCTTACGCATGCCGGCAAGTCCAAAGAGACCCAGCAAACCAAGCCATCCCCAGTCCATGCCTCTGTCACGGTCTGTTGTTGTAGCTGCATTTGTACGTAGGCTATTTGTGCGGTAATCTCCGTTGTTGCGATAATCCCCATACGTACGGTAGTTATTGTCCATATTTGTGTTCATGTTCATATTGGTGTTAGTGCGGTCCATGTAGTTGTGGTTCTGATAAGACTGGACACGTGATCCGTTATAATCCGTGCCTTTTGCCATATGACCTTCAGCTCCTGCAGGACCTGCCATAGCGGCAACAACAAGTAGGGAAGCGATAATCGTTGTACTTTTTTTCATGTTGTAACTCCTCCTTTGTTTTGTACGAGCTATCTTATAATCTGCCCAAGTCTACAGGAGCATTATGTAGCGGATGAGGTGTTAACATATGGCTTCGGAGATAAAATAAATCGACAAAATACATAAGAAAACATGCAAAAGCAGACGGTAAGTGTCAGAAAAAACGAAATTACATCTTTAATTTATTACGTCACTGTGGTAAAGTATACAAAAGCTTGCTTTGCCGGTCATGTTTCTTTGGAACACTCTGTGATTAATGAATGGTAAACAAGGAAATTCCTCTTCACTTACGCATGTTCAGACCTATCAAGGTATACTGTATAATTATGAATTTTTTAGAATAGGTATGAGGTGTTGAAGTTATTCAAAGTACGTGAAAAAGGTATCATGCGACAGCAGATGTTCATTCATTGAAGCAGAATAAGAAAATGAATAAAAAAGCGTGTTTTTGTGCTGTAATTCGGGGATATTCCCCATTTTTTCTAGTAGAAAAATAAAGATTTTCGTACCAATTTATTGTATGATGTTATGAAGGTGTCAAATTTACGTGTACGAATGGAACGATCAGATGGGAGGATAAGCATGACTGAAACTATGGTAACCGCCAGCAAAAGCCAATCCAACAACCTGCTTCGGCGAGACGTGCGGTTCCTGGGCAATATACTCGGAGAAGTTCTTGTCCATCAAGGCGGCACGGAGCTTCTTGATATCGTTGAGAAGATTCGGGAAACGAGCAAATCGTTGCGTGCAGAGTTTTTGCCGGAACTGTATGAAGAGTTCAAAACGATGATCCAGGAATTAGACTCGGACAATCGTCACCAGGTTATTCGGGCTTTCGCTATTTATTTTCAATTAGTTAATATTGCTGAACAAAACCATCGGATTCGGCGTAAACGGGACTATGAACGTTCTGCCGGAGACGCTGTACAGCCAGGATCAATCGAAAAGGCCGTACAGGATCTGAAGGAACGCGGGTTGTCTCATACCGAGGTAGAAGAGATTCTGGAAGATTTGTCGCTGGAACTCGTCATGACAGCTCATCCGACCGAAGCGATGCGCCGAGTCATTCTGGACATCCATAAACGGATCTCGGAAGATGTTATGCTGCTCGATAATCCTACGTTAACGTTGCGTGAACGTGAACAATTGCGTGAGAAATTGCTGAATGAGGTTATCACTCTTTGGCAAACAGATGAACTTCGAGATCGCAAACCGACTGTACTCGATGAAGTACGGAACGGAATGTATTACTTTCATGAGACGTTATTCCATGTACTTCCGGATGTATATCAGGAGCTGGAACGCTGCCTGAACAAATTTTATCCAGACCATGACTGGCATGTGCCGACGTATTTGCGTTTCGGTTCCTGGATTGGTGGAGACCGGGATGGAAATCCATCGGTAACTTCAGATGTAACATGGCAAACGCTTCTCATGCAACGCAAGCTCGCTTTGCGTGAGTATCAGCGGATCATGATTGAACTAATGGATCACCTCAGTTTCAGCACCAACATCATTCATATCTCGGATGAACTGGCGCAGTCGATTGAGCAGGATCGCAGCTGTGTTACTTTGAAAAAAGGGAACATTTGGCGTAATGAAAAAGAGCCATATCGCATCAAATTGGCGTATATGATTGCCAAGCTGAACAATGTTCTCGATGAGAACAAATTGGGTCAGCCGGATCGATATAAGAATGCTCAGGACCTTATTGATGATTTGTTAATTATCGACCGCAGCCTGCGTCACCATTTTGCTGACTATGTAGCGGATACAACCGTTCGCAAAATGATTCGTCAGGTAGAACTGTTCGGTTTCCATACAGCAGCGCTGGATGTGCGTCAGCACAGCAAGGAGCATGAAAATGCGATGTCCGAGATTTTGGCGAAAATGAATATTGTGGACGATTATGCCCGTCTTACGGAAGACGGTAAAATAGATCTGCTTGCTCGTTTGCTGGATGATCCAAGACCGCTTACATCTCCTTACCATGAGTATACAGAAGGAACCAAGGAGTGTCTGGATGTATTCCGTACAATCAAGCGTGCTCAGAACGAGTTTGGTACAGGATGTATCACAAGTTACCTGATTAGTATGACACAAGGGGCTAGTGATCTGCTTGAGGTTATGGTATTTGCCAAAGAAGTAGGCTTGTTCTCCAAAGGGGCAGATGGCGAGGTTATCTCTACACTTCAAGCCGTTCCTTTGTTTGAAACGATTGACGACCTTCATGCGGCATCTGAAATTATGCAAAGACTTTTTAACCTGCCTATATATCGGGCGAGTGTTAAAGGCCGTAATGAGCTGCATGAAATCATGCTTGGCTACTCTGACAGCAACAAGGATGGCGGCGTTGTTACAGCGAACTGGGAACTGCGTGTAGCGATGAATGCCATTACGGCTGTTGGTAACGAGCATGGCGTGAAGCTCAAGTTCTTCCACGGACGTGGCGGAGCACTTGGACGCGGCGGTATGCCGCTGAACCGCAGTATTCTTGCCCAACCGCCTCATACGATTGGCGGTGGCATCAAGATTACGGAGCAAGGCGAGGTTATCTCTTCTCGTTATTCCCTGCAGGGAATTGCCTACCGCAGTCTGGAACAGGCCACTTCGGCGCTGATTACAGCTGCTCTGAACGGACTGGAGCCGCAAGAATCGGCATCCGAGCAAGCTTGGGATGCCATTATTAGGGAGATTTCGCAAGTGTCACTGACGAAGTATCAGGATCTCATTTTCCGTGACCCGGACTTCTTCACCTTCTTTAAAGAATCAACACCACTGCCAGAGGTTGGTGAGCTTAACATTGGCTCACGTCCATCCAAACGGAAAAACAGTGACAAGTTTGAAGACTTGCGGGCGATTCCATGGGTATTTGCCTGGACACAAAGCCGTTATCTGCTCCCGGCTTGGTATGCAGCGGGTACTGGTTTGCAAAGCTATTATCAGGACAAAGCAGAGAACCTGGACGTCCTGAAAGATATGTATGCTAACTTCCCGTTCTTCCGTACACTGATTGATACGGTGCAAATGGCGATTGCCAAAGCAGATCTTGTAATTGCCAAAGAATACTCGGCGATGACCTCCAACAAGGAGGCACGTGATCGCATCTATGGTCAGATCGAAGCGGAATTCAAGCTGACTAAAGAGCTGATCCTGAAAATTACGGGCGAGGCTGAAATTCTGGATGATGTACCGGTAATTCAGGAATCAATTCGTCTGCGTAACCCGTATGTTGACCCACTCTCTTACATGCAGGTACAACTGCTGAGCGAGCTGCGTGACATGCGTGAACGTGGTGAAGATGACGCAGAGCTGCTTAGAGAAGTGCTGCTGACGATTAACGGTATTGCTGCAGGACTCCGCAATACAGGTTGATATTTCGGCCAGAGATTATTCATGTGATGCATGGTTTATGCAATTAATTATAAATTCATCTCTGTTCTTGGGATGAAAGGTTAGACGGGACTCCTGAGGGAGTTCCCGTTTTTACTGTTTTTGGAGGATATTTGTCATACAGTCTTGATTTTTGACCAAAGTTGATTTACGATTTGATTGGTGAATTACAAGTGTGGACGGGTATGAGAAGACGGAAGACCCATCAGCATGTCTGGGGGAATTAGGGTGGACAATTTAGAGAACAGGCTTGTGAAGCTGGTACTCAAGGGTGACCAGCGAGCCTTTGCAGAAATCGTTGAACTATATAAAGACAAGCTGTTTCATCTGGCATATCGGATGCTGAGCAATCGTCATGAAGCGGAGGACGTTGTTCAGGAGACTTTTTTGCGTGTGTATCGAAATATGGAGAAGTATGATCCGAATCAGAAATTTTCGACCTGGATTTACCGGATCGCTACGAATCTCTGTATTGACCGGCTGCGCAGAAAGAAACCTTCGTATTCGCTCGATGCTGAACTGAATGACCAGGAAGGATCGGATGGATATGCCATGCTTCCGAGTGATGATCGTACACCGGAGAGTGAGGCGCTGCTGTCAGAGACACAGACTCTCATTCGGGAGGCGATTGACAGCTTGCCCGCGAAGTATAAGTCCGTCATGGTTTTAAGATATTTACAGGACTTGTCTTTGCAGGAAATCAGTGATGTCACAGGGATGCCCGTAACAACCATCAAGACACGAGTACATCGTGGCCGTGATTTTCTACGCAAAAAATTGGAATATAAGCTGTAACCGAAATTTGCCTGTTATTTTGGGCGAAATTATTTGAAACATATCTGAAACGGATACGTATGTAATGTATGCAAGTCTTATGCTTCCTTTTTACAGGTGCATGGACTAAGTGTCTAAGGAAAGGATTGGCTCTCATATGGATTGCAACTCGGCCGTCTCTTTAATGCATGAATGTTTGGATGAGTCGTTGTCCACGGAACAGAAGGCTGAATTGAAAAGCCATTTGTTGATCTGTCCGGATTGTCGCATGCGCTTTAAAGAGTTGGAACAGACGGAAATGCTGCTCTTTGCCATGAAACATTATTCACCGTCTGCCTCGGATGAGCTGACCAATCGAATTATGAATGCTCTGCCACAGCCCAAGAGACAGCAAGTATGGCTCAAATGGGTCAAAGGACATCCCGCGCTGACGGCGGCAGCCTTCTTTTTGGTCGTGATGCTCTTTAGCGCCTTCAATTTTTGGAATCAGAACAACGAAATGGTCGTTAAGGGGAACAGTCTGGATCAACTCGTGATTCAGGGCAACACGGTTATCGTTCCAGAAGGGAAGTCAGTTGCTGGCGATCTTACGATAGAGAATGGAACCGCTCAGGTCTATGGTGATGTGAATGGCAATCTGACGGTGATCGACGGACAACTGTTTCAAGCGTCTACAGCTCATATTTCCGGTCAGGTGAAGAGCATTGATCAGGCGCTGGACTGGTTCTGGTACAAAATAACCAATATGGTAAATGAAGTGGCATACCGCTAGGATTGGGTATTACTTCAAGGGTATATACCAAGCAGGGTACCTCCGAAATGCGTGGGGTGCTCTTTTTTATTTTTGATTAGTAGGAGAAAGTGGAAAATAGAGTAGTTTATATGAGCTTTGTGACCGGAGTAACTTGCAACCTGAACGGTAACGTTATAACCTAGATAGTAAAGAGAACATACTACATATAGATAAGCATTGAATAAATGCGAAGAAGGGATTATGTAAAATCCCGAATGGTTAATATGAGATCAGGGTTTTACTCATCAATGGGGATAGCGGGGGCTGGCTAATGAATTACTTTGCTGACTTAACGTGGAAAGAGTCCATCAAGGACGTTATCGATATATTGATCGTTACCTATATTATGTACAAACTGATTTTGCTTGTGCGGGGCACACGTGCGGTCCAGCTTCTGAAAGGCATTTTGTTCCTTGTGCTGATCTGGGCTTTAAGTACCTGGCTTAACCTGTACACGTTGAAATGGCTGATGAACCAAATGTTTACGTTTGGTGTCGTTGCCGTGTTTATCATCTTTCAGCCGGAACTGCGCCGTGGTCTGGAACAATTGGGTCGAGGCAAAATATTCGGCCGTTCGGCCGCAGCAAGTGATGAAGAATTAACAGTGTTAATTGGTGAGATCATTAAGTCTGTTAATTATTTGTCACGTCGGAAGATCGGGGCCCTTGTGGTTTTCGAGCGCGAAACGGGGTTGAACGATTACACGGAATCTGGCATCAAGATGGAGTCATTTGTCAGCTCGGAACTGATGATTAACATTTTTATTCCGAACACGCCGCTTCATGACGGAGCCGTAATTATACAAGGAAAACAGATATCCGCAGCAGCCTGTTATTTGCCACTATCCGAGAATCCTTTTATCAGCAAGGAGCTGGGTACACGTCACCGTGCAGCAATTGGAATTACAGAGGTGGCTGATGCAATCTGTCTGGTCGTTTCTGAGGAGACGGGACAAGTATCATTGGCAATGAACGGCCAAGTCGTTCGTGATATTAAGGAGGAGTCGCTCATTGCCAAGTTATATGAAGAATTGCGCCCAACCTCCAATCTGAGCAAAAAGAATGCATGGTCATCCTTCTGGAAGCGGAAGGGGGGACGTAACCGTGGATAAATGGTTTAACAACAATACGTTTGCCAAAATTCTTGCACTGGCGGTAAGCCTGCTGCTGTGGTTTATGATACACCTGGATGAAGTGCCGACAACACCAACGATTTCAACAGGCATATCCAGCAAAATCGTGGAGCGAACTGTGCCTGTACAGCCATACGGGCTGGATAGCAATGCTTATGTGCTTACATCTCTAAGCACCGATGAGGTGCGGCTTGAGATCAAAGGGCAGCGATCTATGCTGACCTCTATTTTTACCAATGATGATTATAAGGTGTTGGTCGATTTAAGCCAGGTCAAAGACGGTTCCAATACGCTGCCCCTTGTTCCTGATCTGCCTTCAGGTGTGGAAGTGGTCAGCATGGAGCCCTCTATGGTCACGGTCAATGTAGAGAAACTGGGCACCAAAGCGTTTAACGTGAATATTGTACCGGAAGGAGCCCCTTCCGCTGGATACAGCCTTGGAGCGCCTGTTGTAGAGCCTTCATCTCCGGTTAAGGTTGTACTGCCGGAAGGGCAGCTGGAGGCAGTAGCGAAGGTGCAGGGCAGTGTCAGCGTCAAGGATGCGAAGGAAGATGTAGTGCAGAAAAAAGTGAAGCTCCAGGCATACGATGCAGAGGGCAAGGTCATTGAAAATGCCATCATTACACCGCAGACGGTAGAGGTGCGTGTCCCGGTTAATCAGCCCTATACAAAAGTTCCCTTGAGGATCAAATATTCAGGACAGCTGCCAGATGGATTGGTACTCTCCAAGGTTGAGCCAAGCGTGAAAGAAGTCTCGATTTACGGGAGCGAGCAGGCACTTGCAGGTATACAGTCCTACGACCAAGCTACTCTTGATCTGACACAGTTTACTCAGTCAGGCACCTCGACAGTTAACGTGGACTTGACGCCGCCTTCCGGTTCTGAGAAAATCGAGCCTAGTTCGATTCAGATCCAGGTGACGGTGTCTCCTTACGATGAGGCCGAATCAACGACAAAGGTTTTTCCCAATGTACCGATCAAGCTGAGTGGTGTGGAAAATGGTCTTGAGGCTGTGCTGGTTTCTCCGAAAAGCGGAGGCCTGAATATTACGCTGACCGGATCACCAAGCATGCTTGAAGGTTTAAGCGGAGACGACATTCAATTAACCGGGGATCTCAGTGGTCTTGGTGCAGGCACGCATGAAATTAAGCTCGAAGCTGATTTGCCACGCTTTGCCAAGCTGGATGATGCAGCCAATGATCTAAGTGCAACGGTCAAGATCAGTGAGAAGGCACAAGACACAACCACTTCTCCGGGTCAAGATCCTAATGAGGGCAATCAGACGGGACCTGATCCGACACCAGCGGAAGTAGAAAATGGGCAAAATAGTACGGATCCTGCAGAAGAAGAACCTGAATCGAATACGGAACATCAGGATCAAAGCGAGCAGGGAAATGCGGCCACCAATCGTGGAAATGTAAACAATAATGCGAATAATAGCAGTACCGACAGTAAATCGGGCACGAATCCGTAATACGCAATTTTAATTCAATTTCATTTCTCATCAAAATTAAAAATTATAATGCGCACGATGCGTAGAAGATGCAAATAGAAGGAGCTAGATCATGGGTAAATATTTTGGTACAGACGGTGTAAGAGGGGTTGCCAATAAAGAATTGACGGCGGAACTGGCTTACAGCATCGGAAGATGTGGAGGTTATGTGCTTGCTGGCGGTGTGGAGAGACCGAAGGTGGTTATCGGGATGGACACCCGGATTTCGGGACTTATGCTGGAATCTGCGCTGGTCGCAGGTCTGTTGTCTATTGGTGCAGATGTCATTCGTCTGGGCGTAGTTTCTACACCGGGTGTAGCTTACATTACTCGTCTGCTCAAAGCGGATGCAGGTGTAATGATCTCGGCTTCTCATAATCCGGTAGAGGACAATGGGATCAAGTTTTTCGGTGGAGATGGCTTCAAGCTTTCAGATGAAACGGAGAACCGGATTGAAGAGCTGATGGATGCGGAAAAAGATGAACTGCCACGTCCCGTTGGTGCAGGTCTTGGAACTGTGACGGTGGATGAGCAATCCCGATATCGTTATCTGGATTATCTGAAAACAACCGTATCCGAATCGTTCTCTGGTCTCAAAATTGTACTCGACTGTGCGAACGGTGCAGCTTATGAGCTGGCGCCTAAATTGTTTGCAGAGCTTGGTGCCGAGGTCATTGCTATTGGTGCTGAGCCGAATGGCCTGAACATTAACGAGCAATGCGGTTCGACGCACCCGGAGCATCTCAAACAAGAAGTGCTGAAGCATAAAGCTGATCTGGGTCTTGCTTTTGATGGTGATGCGGATCGTTTGATTGCCATTGATGAAAAAGGTGCAGAAGTCGATGGTGACTTTATTCTGTGTATTTGCGGAGATGCAATGAATCGGGCGGGCAAGCTGAAGGACAGCACTGTAGTGTCCACGGTGATGAGCAACATCGGTTTCTACAAGGCAACGGAGAAGCTGGCGCTGAAAACAGCCAAAACGGCTGTAGGTGATCGTTATGTCATGGAGGAAATGCGTCGCGGTGGATATAATCTGGGTGGCGAGCAGTCCGGTCATGTCATTTTCCTGGATTACAATACAACCGGAGATGGCATGCTCACAGCGATTCAACTCGTAGATACCTTGAAGGCTTCAGGCAAAAAGCTGAGTGAACTGAAAGCTGTAATGACGCAATACCCGCAAGTATTGGTTAATGTGCGCGTTGAAGACAAGAGCAAATATGAAGGCAATACGGCAATTGGCGAAGCCATTGCTGCGGTCGAGCAGCAGCTTGGCGATAATGGGCGTGTGCTGGTTCGGGCTTCAGGTACAGAGTCCCTGATCCGTGTTATGGCTGAAGGACCAGATAAGCAGGAACTGGAGCAGTTCGTGTCCCAGATTGCTGATGTGGTGCAAAAAGAGCTGGTTTAGGATCGATGAAAAGCCTGCTGTAATGCGATCTGAGGTTGATTTTTCACAAATTGAATCTCTTGGCATATATTTAAACGGAGGTTTGATTTTTCCAAATAATAACGGTTAAACTCATTGAACCTGCGTCCTGGCCAGATAAGACCATTGGTCTGATTATCTCGCCGGGAGCGTGGGTAAATATGCTGAAATGGTTACAGGTACTTTGCTCCATTGCAAAATGGACTTCAGGTGCATATAATGAGTGGAGTCGTCATTCAGACACAGAAAGTGAGGATTGTAAGGTTACAGTTACACAAGCGCCAGAGCTTGGAGTTGCGCGGGACACATACTGATCGTGTCTCTCTTCCTGTGGAAGAGGGAACACAGCAGCATGGACGGCAATCAAGCTGACGAGGTGGAGGTGTTCGGATTGTTCGGCGGGGACCTCCCGGTGATGCACCAGAGCCGTAAACCGGATTGCGGAAAATGGATGGGTGACTGTCCACACAACGCGCCGGTAGGTGCAAGAAAAAAATAAAAACAAATGAATGTGCGTGAAGAGCGTAACAACAGTGCGCGGACGGGAAATGATGTACATTCATGATTGCATTCGTAATAAGGCATGATACCAGCAGGACGGCAACTGGCCGTTCTGATCATTGATAATTGAATAGAAAATGATATTCATGATACGTTAGCAATCCATCATTTTCCGATAGATCCAGTCTGCCTGTTTCTCTTTCTGACACAGTATTCATATAAACGGAGGAACTAAACTATGTGCGGTATTGTTGGATATATTGGTAATAAGAACACTCAATCGGTATTAATCGAAGGATTGAAAAAACTCGAGTATCGTGGTTATGACTCTGCAGGTATCGCTGTATTCACACCGCAAGGTCTGCAAATTACGAAAGCTCTCGGACGTTTGGCAAACCTGGAAGCGAAGCTGGATGGTGCTCCACTGGTTGGTAATGCCGGTATTGGACACACTCGTTGGGCTACACATGGTAAACCATCAGATGAGAACTCCCATCCACATACGGATGAGAGCCAGAAATTCTCTGTCGTACACAACGGTATTATTGAGAACTATCTGGAGCTGAAAGATGAGCTGATTGCTGAAGGTCACACGTTTTCTTCCGAAACGGACACTGAAGTGATCTCTCACCTCATTGCACGTGAATACAATGGCGATATTGTTAAAGCTGTGCAAAAAGTAATCACACTTATGCGTGGAGCGTTTGCGCTGGGTGTACTGACAGAGTATGAGCCTGAGAAACTCGTAGCTGTGCGTCAAGCAAGTCCATTGATTATCGGTATTGGTGAAGGTGAAAACTTCATCGGATCGGATATTCCGGCCATTCTTGAGCATACACGCAACGTGTACATTCTGAATGACGGTGAGATGGCTGTGCTGACACATGACGCTGTCGAATTGATGACGATTGAGGGCAATTTTATTTCTCGGGAAATGATTCATGTCGATTGGGATGCAGTAACCGCAGAAAAAGGCGGATTCGAGCATTTCATGCTGAAAGAAATTCATGAGCAGCCAAAAGCATATCGGGATACGATGCTTGGCCGCATCGACAATGAAGGCAAAAAAGTTCAGCTTCCTGAGCTCAAAATGACTGAGGAGCAAATTAAAAATATTCGGAACATCCAAATTATTGCATGTGGTACGGCGTACCATGCAGGTCTGGTTGGACGTACCGTGATTGAGCAATTGGTTCGTATTCCGGTTGAAACGGATGTTGCTTCCGAGTATCGTTACCGTTCACCAATCGTAAATAAAGATACACTTGTAATCGTAGTGAGCCAATCCGGTGAAACAGCAGATACGCTGGCAGCACTGCGTGAAGCTCAATCAAACGGTGCTCATGTGCTGGCAATTACCAACGTAGTAGGCAGCTCGATTGCACGTGACGCGAACGATGTCATTGCTACACTTGCCGGTCCAGAGATTGCTGTAGCTTCCACCAAAGCGTATACTTCTCAGTTGATTGCTTTTAACTTGCTTGGTTTGTACCTGGCACAAGTGCGTGGTACGAAAACACCAGATGAGATTGCACACACACTGGCAGCAATGCAAGCACTGCCTGAGCAAGTGGAATCTATGCTGGAGCAAGCGGATGCGATCAAAGGATATGCAGAGCAAATCTCCAAGCATCAACATCTTTTCTTCATCGGCCGCGGTCTGGATTATGCGGTAGCTCAAGAAGGCTCGTTGAAGCTGAAAGAAATCTCTTACATTCACTCTGAAGCGTATGCTGCAGGTGAGTTGAAACATGGTACACTCGCATTGATCGAGGAAGGCATTCCTGTAATTGCCTTGGCAACTCAGGAGAACGTATTGGAGAAAACGGTGAGCAACATCAAAGAAGTGAAAGCCCGCGGCGCAGACGTACTGGCGATCACTTATGAAGAGCATGTAGCTCCCCTGTTGAAATCCGTTGACCAAGCGTTTGCGATTCCTAAGACGCTGCCACTTCTGAGCCCGGCACTGTCCGTTGTAGCTTTGCAATTGCTGGCCTATTATGCTTCCCTGGCTCTGGGTCATGATGTTGACAAACCACGTAACCTGGCTAAAAGTGTAACTGTTGAGTAAGAGTTAGTGTGAAGGTTTAAAGCTTTATTTAGAATTTGCAATCAATAATAAAAAGCTCCAATACGTTATATAACGTATTGGAGCTTTTTTCTATTATTACGTTCGTCACCATCTTTTCCAGACCTAATGTCGACGTACGTCGAAATCCTTCGAATGATGAAATGAGCATCTTTAGCCGTTTTTTGTTCAAATCCTATTTTTAGTCAAAATATTAACATTTTACAATTATGTGCGTTATTTTACCAAAAATTTACTATACATTCTTTGGGAATTTGCTATAATTCTACCTAGGTTACATTGTCAAATATTCTATAAAATTACATCTAGAATATATTGCTCCATGACGTCAAAAGGTTCAGGCAGGATCAAGGCAACCTTATCTCAATTCCGATGGAGGATGAAGCGCATGAGCATTTTTGAAAAACTGGAATCCAACGTAAGATCTTACTGTAGAAGCTTTCCGGTAGTATTCGACCGGGCTAAGGAGGACCTGATATATTCTGAGGATGGCAGAGCATATATTGATTTTTTTGCAGGAGCAGGAGCGCTGAATTATGGTCATAACAATGATTATATCAAGGACCGGATTCTCGATTACCTGACCTCCGACCGGATAATGCATGGTCTGGATATGTATACAATGGCCAAGCGGGAATTCATCCAGAGCTTCTCGGAGCGAATACTGGAGCCGAAGAAGCTGGACTACAAAATTCAATTCTGCGGTCCGACAGGTACAAATGCGGTGGAAGCGGCTTTGAAGCTTGCACGCAAGGTGAAGAAGAGAACCGGGATATTCGCCTTTATGGGCGGCTTTCATGGCATGTCACTTGGCAGTCTGTCGGCCACAAGCTCCAAGTCGATGAGGGAAGGGGCAGGGCTTCCACTGGACGGAGTTACGTTTATGCCACACCCGAGCGGTTCTTTCGCAGACATGGATACACTCGGTTATATCGACAATGTTCTGACTGATTCACACTCCGGGATCGACAAGCCAGCGGCTATCCTGCTTGAAACGGTACAAGCTGAAGGCGGAATTCACGTCGTCGATACGCAGTGGCTGATCGGATTACAGCAGCTTTGCCACAGACATGATATTCTGCTCATTACCGACGAGATCCAAGTTGGCTGCGGTCGGACAGGGGATTTTTTCTCCTTCGAGCGTGCGGGAATTGAACCAGACCTCGTTACCCTGTCGAAGTCAATCAGCGGCTATGGTCTGCCAATGTCACTTCTGCTGTTAAAGCCTGAATTGGATCTCTGGACGCCAGGAGAGCACAATGGTACCTTTCGTGGCAATCAGCTAGCCTTTGTAGCTGCCAAGGCTGCACTTGAATATCGGGATAGAGTCTCCTTGGAGGCTCAGGTGAAACAGAAGGAAGAGTTCGTGCGCACGTTTCTTGAGAACGGAATCAAGTCTTTGCATCCGTCTATTACCATCCGCGGATTGGGGCTAATCTGGGGCATTGATGTTTCGGGCTTTATGGATGAAGCCGGGGCGAAGAGAATGACCGAGATTTGTTTCGAGAACGGGCTGATCATTGAAAGAGCCGGCAGAGGAGACTGCGTGCTGAAGATCATGCCCCCACTGACCGTTTCGATGGAGCATCTGGCTGCTGGCTGCGAGATTATCAAGTCCAGCATACAGCAGGTGATCTCTCAGGAGTCCCAGGATCTGCTGGTGACGACCTGAAAATGACGATATCAGTAGGCTCCTCGGCGATAGGTATGAAATGAAGTGCCTTCATTGAGCCATTGGGAGCCGATGTTTTCATTCACTTTTTGATCTCGTTGTAAAAATAACATCCTTGTTTGTCAGACAAGGTTACTACTCCGCAGCGGGATCTGTATTGATCCATATCAGTGCTGCGGGGGAATATGCAAAATATACATAGCGTGTATCCATACCCCGTAATCCCAGGCTTCTACAACGGTTGCTTCGGTGTCAAATCCGGAGAGATAGCCGAGTTTCCTGTTAACTGGCCGAAATCCTACATCAGGTCTTACAACGATGGGAGCAACCTCCCTTGTCTACCCCTACATCTATTTCCAAAAAAAATGTTAAATCTACGTTTGTTCTAAAGTAGCTCATCTGTAGAAAGTACATTACAACAGAGGAGCGAGAAGTCGTATATTACACGCAGGACGATGTTCTTTTTTTGTCACATGTTTGATAAGGCGGGGAGCTATGCTCCGCCGGATTGCTTTTACCGATCAAGAGAGGGGAACGATCCAGGTGGCTTTTGAAAAAGAAACGATGTTTTGGAACGAAAAATTTGTTGGTAACGATGATACCTTGACACGGCTGCCCTATACCAAAGCTCCAAGCTCGTTGTTGCCCATGATGACAACCGTCAGCGGTTCACTGTCCAAGGAGACGGCGCAGCGTATACAGCAGATGAGCAAAGGTGCTCCACTAGCCATGTTTATGATTTTACTCGCAGGTGTTCAATCGCTCCTACATAAATATACAGGCACTTCTGATATTTTGGTCGGCATGCCGGTTGTACGGAAAAAGGAGGAGACGCGGCGGTCTGTTAATCATACGGTCATTCTGAAAAACTCATTTTCGGCTGGTACGACTTTCAAAACACTTCTGGGTGAGCTGAGAACTTCCTTGCCGGAAGCGATAAAACATCAGCATATTCCATTCTTGAAAATGACGGAGAATCTGGACCTGCAATACGTTGACGGGATACCCGTCGTCCATACATTCGTTTCGTTAAAGGAACTGCATATGTATGAAACCGAGCACAGTGTGGTCACGGATTGTTCCTTTGAATTCAGCTTGAGTGCTGGCACCATACAGCTGACGCTGTCATATAACAAGAACTTGTATGACTCCGATTTCATGAATCGGGTTGTTGGTCACCTGAATCGCTTGTTGTCCGTGGGTCTCCACGAGTTGGATCTGGAGATTATGCGGGCAGATATGCTGTCGGAGGAAGAGAAATTTCAATTGCTGCAAGTCTTTAACGATACAGACAAAGAGTATGCCCAGGATCAGACCATTCATCAGCTCATAGAGGATCAGGTGGAGCGTGTACCTGAAGCGACGGCAGTTGTTTTTGAGGGGGAGCAGCTTACGTACGCTGAGCTGAACGAACGTGCGAACCGGCTGGCGTGCAAGCTGCGATCGCTCGGTGTGCTGCCCAATCAGCTCGTTGGTTTAATGGTCAGAAGATCGCTGGAAATGGTTGTTGGTATTGTAGCGGTTCTGAAAGCCGGTGGGGCTTACGTGCCGATAGATCCCGAATACCCGGAGGAACGCATCCGCTACATTTTGGAGAACTCAAATGCTCAGCTGCTGCTGACTCAAAGAGAACTGCTGTCTCAGGTGCCGTTCGAAGGCAAGGTGCTGGCGCTGGATGAAGAGCAGGCCTATAGCGAACATGGCTCCAATCTGGAGCCAGTCAGTGGTCCGAATGATCTTGCTTATGTTATTTATACATCAGGTACAACAGGCAAACCGAAAGGAGTTATGCTGGAGCATCGTGGTTTGGTGAGTTTGAAGTCGATGTTTGCAGACAGGCTGGGGATCAACCAGGATGACCGAATCGTTCAATTCGCGAGCCTGTCGTTTGATGCTTCCTGCTGGGAGGTGTTCAAAGCGCTCTATTTTGGCGCAACGTTATACATCCCGAAGGCCGAGACAATTCTTGATAACCGCCTGTTCGAAAATTATATGAACGAACATGCAATTACGGCCGCGATCTTGCCTCCGACCTACAGTGCGTATTTAAATCCGGAAAGAATTCCGAGTTTAACCAAACTTGTAACGGGGGGCTCGGCGGTATCGGCCGAATTTGTGCAGCAATGGAAAGAGAAGGTCCGTTATTTTAATGCTTACGGTCCAACCGAAGCCTCGATTGTTACGACGCTTTGGGATGCGAGTGAGCAGCAGTCAGAGCGCAGATTCATTCCAATCGGGCGACCACTGGATAATCACCAGATTTTTATTTTGAATGCTCACCTGCAGCTTGTGCCTCCTGGAGTGGAAGGTGAACTCTGCGTCGCAGGCGTAGGGCTTGCGAGAGGGTATCTGAATCAACCGGAGCTGACAGCCGAGAAGTTTGTCGAGCATCCGTTTGCGCCGGGAGAACGCCTCTACCGGACGGGCGACCTTGCCCGCTGGCTGCCGGACGGAAACGTAGAGTACCTGGGCCGAATTGACCATCAGGTAAAAATTCGCGGGTTTCGAATCGAGATCGGTGAGATTGAAGAGCAGCTTCTGAATATAGACGCTGTACAGGAGACGATTGTACTTGCAAGGCAAGGCAAAAGCGGGCAAGAGCTGTGTGCCTACTTGGTCGCAAGCCATCCGCTTGCACTCGGCGAGCTGAGAAGTGCACTGGCGCAAACCTTGCCGAATTATATGATTCCAGCACATTTTGTTCAGCTTCCGCGTATGCCACTTACGCCAAACGACAAAATCGACCGCAAGGCATTGCCTGCCCCGGAAGGAATTGCGTTGACAGGCAATGCCTACGTGCCGCCACGAAATGAAGCGGAGCAGACACTTGCTGATGTGTGGAAGGCGGTATTAAACGCCGAACGCGTTGGGATAACTGATCATTTCTTCGAACTGGGCGGAGATTCAATCAAGTCCATTCAAGTATCTTCGCGGCTTCATCAGGCGGGATACAAGCTGGAAATCAGGGATTTGTTCAAATATCCGACCATTTCACAGCTTAGTCTGCATGTGAAACCGACGGGACGTACGATCCATCAAGGCGAGGTCACAGGTGATATGTCACTGATTCCGATTCAGCGGTGGTTTTTCGAGAGTGCATTTGCCGACCCGCATCATTTTAACCAATCGGTAATGCTTTACCGCAAGGAAGGCTTTGGTGAAGAGGCAGTGCGTCAGGTGTTGCAGAAGCTGACAGAGCATCATGATGCCTTGCGAATGGTATTCCGCCAATCGGAACAAGGATTCAGCGCGCGGACTCGTGCAATCCAGGAAGGCGGCTTCTTCACGCTGGACATGTTCAACTTCAAGGATGCAGAGAATCCGATGCAAGCTGTGGAGACGAAGGCAACGCATATCCAGGCAGGCATTCATCTGGAGAACGGTCCTCTGGTAAAAGCGGGACTGTTCCGGTGTGCTGATGGCGATCATCTGCTGCTTGCGGTTCATCATGCCGTAGTGGACGGTGTATCCTGGCGTATATTAATGGAAGATTTCGCTCTGGGGTATGAACAAGCTGGAAAAGGAGAGGAGATTCGTTTTCCAGCAAAAACGGATGCGTACCACACCTGGTCCGAGCAGCTGACCGCTTATGCGCAAAGTTCTGAAATGACAAAGGAACGCGACTATTGGCAGGGGGTGGAGAACATCGAAGTTCCCCACATACCTAAGGATATGGAAGCGGACGTCACGATGCAGCAGGATAGCGAATCCCTGTTCATCTGCTTGACTTGCGAAGAAACAGAACTGCTGCTGAAACGGGTACACAGGGCCTACAATACCGAAATGAACGATATTTTGGTTACGGCGCTTGGTATAGCCATACGCAAGTGGACTGGACACAAAAAGGTGCGAATTAATCTTGAAGGGCACGGACGTGAATCGATCGGAACAGATATCGATATTACACGTACAGTTGGCTGGTTTACGACCAAGTTTCCTGTTGTCCTGGAGCATGAAATTGGCGGGAATTTGGCTCAGCAGATTAAACAGATTAAGGAAAGCTTGCGCCGTGTTCCGAATAAAGGGCTTGGTTATGGCGTATGCCGTTATCTATCTAATTCCGAGGATGGCTTCGTTTGGGGTGCGGAGCCGGAAATTAATTTTAACTATCTTGGTCAATTCGACGATGAAGTCAGCCAAGATGAAATTGGTATATCTTCCTATTCCAGTGGCAGCCCGGTAAGCGACCGACAGGCCCGCAGCTTTGTGCTGGATATTAACGGTATGGTGCTGGACGGTGCTTTGTCACTTGATCTCAGTTATAGCCGGAAGCAGTATCGTAAGGAAACGATGGAAGCTTTCGCCCTGCAGTTTAAGCAAAGTTTACAAGAGCTTATCGCCCACTGCGCAAGCAAGGATAATACGGAATTGACACCAAGTGATGTGCAATATAAAGGTTTGACGATCGCGGAATTGGAGCACATTGCGCATCGTTCGGGCCATCTTGGGGAGATCGAAAATATTTACTCACTTACACCTATGCAGAAGGGGATGTGGTTCCACAGCGCACTTGATCAGCAAACGGCAGCTTATTTTGAGCAGACGCGGTTTACGATGCGGGGGGCGCTCGACGTACAGCTTTTCGAGAAGAGCTGGGAGGAGCTTGCGAAACGACATCTGGTGCTGCGTGCAAATTATGTGAAAGGACCCGCGGGTGAGCCGCTGCAAATCATATATCGGGAGAAGCCAGCCTGCTTTGAATATGAAGAGCTGCTTCATCTGGAGGAGGACGAAAAGCAGGCGTACTTGGATAAAAAGGCCGAGGAAGACAGGCTTCGCGGCTTTGATCTGGAACATGACGCACTCGTACGATTCACGATTATGCGTACCGATGAACAAAGCTACCATGTGCTGTGGAGTTTCCAGCATATTTTGATGGATGGATGGTGCCTGGCTCAACTAACACAGGAGCTATTTGAGATATACTCGGCCTTGACCTCCGGCAAGCAACCAGTTGGAGAAAAAGGCTCGGATTATGGTGCTTATATTGAATGGTTGGAAAAGCAGGACGCTCAGGCGGCAGCCAGCTACTGGACGACATTTCTCGAAGGATATGAAGGGCAAACGGTACTCCCGGGGCAAAAGGAAGTGGCACCGAATGACCGGTTTACGGCAGATCACGTCATCGCCGAGCTTGGCAAGGCATTGAGTGAACGGATGGACAGGGTGGCAAAAGAGCGCCTGGTTACGGTCAATACGCTGCTGCAAGCTGCTTGGGGTGTGATGCTGCAAAAATATAACGGAACAAACGATGCTGTGTTCGGCAGCGTTGTGGCCGGAAGGCCAGCGGAAATTCCGGGCATTGAGTCCATGATCGGGCTGTTCATCAATACGGTCCCGGTTCGCGTCACGAGCGCAGCGGATACCGTGTTCGCCGACCTGATGGCGAAGCTCCAGGAACGGTCGCTGGAGCTCGGACAGTATGCTTATTATCCGCTGTATGAGATTCAAGCCCTCAGCATGCAAAAGCAGAACCTGATCAATCATATCATCGCTTTTGAGAACTACCCGGTGGATGAGCAGATGGAGCAGGCAGGCGACCAGCAGCATGGTGATTTGACGATTGCTGATGTTCAGATGGAGGAGCAGACTAACTATAACTTCAATGTGACGGTGGTACCGGGAGCCGATATCGAAATTCGATTTGATTTTAATGCCGAAGTGTTTGATAAAGATAGCGTTGAGCGGCTCAAACAGCATTTTGTACATCTGCTGCAACAGGTGACGAATAACCCGGAAATCACCGTGGGTGAGCTGGAACTTGTAACCGAAGTTGAAAAGCTGGACCTTCTCGAACGTTTTAACGATACGACTACGGAATTTCCGCGCGGGAAGACACTTATTCAATTGTTTGAAGAACAGGCGTGGCGAACTCCGAATGCAGCTTCCATTTCCTTGAATGAGCAGCAACTGAGCTACTGCGAACTGAACGAACGTGTCAATCGCCTTGCGCGAACCTTGCGTAGCTATGGAATATGCAAAGGTCGGTTGGTTGCCATTATGGCTGAACGTTCCATTGAAATGGTGGTTGGTATGCTGGCTACACACAAAGCTGGAGCGGCTTATGTACCGATTGACCCTGAATATCCCGAAGAGCGTATCCGTTTCCTGATTGAAGATTCGGGGGCGCAGGTCATGCTGACACAAACCCATCTGCGTGAACGGCTGGCGAATTCATGTGCTGGCTCACATTCGGTGATCTTAGTGGATGACAACTCTTTCTATCACCACGACGGTACTGATTTAATTCCGGGTACTGAAGCGACAGACCTGGCTTGTATCATCTATACGTCTGGCACGACTGGAAAGCCGAAAGGCAACCTTGTTTCGCACCGTAACATTGTGCGGATCGTGAGAAATACGAATTATATCGACATTACCGAGCGGGATCATGTCCTCCAGCTTTCGAGTTATTCATTCGACGGAGCGATTTTCGATATTTTCGGCGCTTTGACAAATGGGGCGAGGCTGGTGCTGGTCCCCCGGGAGACGTTGCTGGAAATCGGCCAGCTGGCGGATCTCATCAAACGTGAAAGCATCTCGGTCATGCTGATCACGACGGCTTTTTTCAACGTGCTTGTAGATGTGAATGTCGATTGCCTGCTGGATGTCCGGGCGATTTTGTTCGGTGGGGAGCGCGTGTCGGTTGGTCATGTGCGCAGAGCGCTTGCACATATCGGACCGGGCAGGCTCAATCATCTGTATGGCCCATCGGAAAGCACGGTGTATACCACGTATTTTCCGGTTGACTTCGTGGATGAGTCGGCGGTTACTGTACCGATCGGACGGCCGATAAGTAATACGACGGTGTATATCGTCGACAGCCAAAATCATCTTGTGCCGATCGGCATGGCCGGGGAGTTATGCGTCGGAGGAGAAGGACTGGTACAGGGTTACAACAACCGGCCGGAGCTGACGGCGGAGAAATTTGTCGACAATCCATTTGTGCCGGGAGAGCGCATGTACCGGACAGGGGACTTGGCGAAATGGCTGCCGGACGGAACGATTGAATACGTGGGACGGACGGATGACCAGGTGAAAATTCGCGGCTTCCGCATTGAGCTGGGGGAGATAGAAGCTCAGCTGCAGAAAGTGGAAGGAATTCGGAAAACAACAGTATTCGCTCATGAAAACACCTCTGGTGAGAAGCAGCTTTGCGCTTATTATGAAGCAGACCTTGAGCTATCGGCAGCTGAGCTGAAGAGTGTGCTCTCTCAGGAACTGCCAGCATATATGATCCCGACATACCTGATTCAGTTAGATCGGCTCCCTTTGACGACAAACGGCAAGGTTGACCGTCAATCGCTTCCTGCACCTGAGGAAAGTCTGCAGCCGGGTGAAGAGCGTACGTTGCCTCGGAATGCACTGGAGGAAAGCCTGGTCGGAATTTGGAAGAGTGTGTTGGGATTGCAGTACATCGGCGTTCATGACAACTTCTTTGACCTGGGCGGTCATTCTCTACGGGCGACGACGCTGGTGAGCAAGGTGCATCAGGAATTGAATGTTGAGCTGCCTCTGCGCGATGTGTTCCGCTACTCTACGATTGAAGATATGGCTCTTGCCGTTTCCCGGATCGGGAAGCAGTCCTTCTCGTCGATTCCGCTGGCAGGTGAGAGGCAGCATTATCCACTTTCTTCAGCACAGAAGCGACTGTTTATTCTGAATCAGCTGGAAGGAGCCGATCAGAGCTACAACATGCCGGGTGTGCTGCTGCTGGAAGGAACGATTGACCATAGTTTACTGGAAAATGCTTTCCGGGGACTGATCTCAAGGCATGAAACGCTGCGGACGGGCTTTGAAATTGTACAGGGCGAGGTTATACAGCGCATATACGAAAACGTTGATTTTGCAATCGAGTACCGTCATGCAAACGAAGGAGAAGAGTCTGCAATCATAGCAGCGTTTATTCGGCCTTTCGACTTGGCAAAGCCTCCGCTCCTGCGTGCAGAGCTCGTGGAGCTTGCAGCAGAACGTTATTTGCTGATGTTCGACATGCACCATATCGTGTCTGATGGGGTTTCGATGGATGTGTTCGTCAATGAACTCGTTCGTCTATACGGCGGGGAGTTATTAGAACCTTTGCGTATTCAATACAAGGATTATGCGGTGTGGCAGCAGTCGGATGAGCAGAAGTCACAGTTGAAACGCGAGGAAACGTACTGGCTGGACCGTTACCGGGGTGAACTTCCGGTTTTGGAGATGCCTACGGATTATTCACGTCCTGCCGTGCAGAGTTTTGAGGGACAGACGCTGACGTTCTTCGTAGATGAAGCAACGAATGAAGGACTGAAGCAGTTGGCGAATCAAACAGCAACAACGCTGTATATGGTGCTGCTTGCCGCATATACCGTGCTTTTGCATAAATACACAGGTCAGGATGATCTAATTGTTGGCACATCCATTGCGGGCAGAACACATGTTGACACGCAGCCTTTAATCGGAATGTTTGTTAATACGCTGGCGCTTCGTAATAATCCCTCTTCGGAGAAAACGTTCCTGTCGTATCTGGAAGAAGTGAAGGAAACAACCTTAGGCGCCTATGAGCATCAGAATTATCCGTTTGAAGAGCTTGTTGATCAGGTACAGGTTAGCCGGGATTTGAGCCGAAATCCGCTATTTGACACGATGTTTTCCCTGCAGAATCTGGAGGAGACAGCATTGGAGCTGGAGGGGCTGAAATGGTCTCCGTACCCTAGCGAATACGGCATGGCCAAATTCGACCTGAGTATAGATGTAGCGGAAGAAGATGGCGGCCTGGAGTGCAGCTTTGAATTTGCAACAGCTCTTTATAAAGAAAGTACGATCCGGCGGCTGGCGACTCATTTCGGGCAATTGCTCGAAGCGATTGTAAGTCATCCCAGTGAGAAAATTGCTGAGCTGAATCTGATGACGGCTGGGGAAAAAGAAGAAATGATCAGCGCGTTTAACCCGGCGCAGCCGGAAGCAGCCCCTGTGGCGGCATTCCATCGCCTATTTGAGAAACAGGCGGAACGCACGCCGGAGGCAGAAGCTGTTGTGTATGAGAACGACCGCCTGACGTATGCGGAGCTGAATGTGCGGGCGAACCGTCTGGCGGCGACATTGCGCACCAGCGGCATCGGCCGGGAGTCCATCGTCGGCATTCTCGCCGAGCGTTCGGTGGACCTGCTGGTGGCGGTGCTGGCTGTCTGGAAAGCAGGCGGGGCGTATGTGCCGCTTGACCCGGACTATCCGGCAGACCGCGTACGTTTCATGCTGGAAGACAGCGGGGCAAAGGTGCTGCTGACGCAAACGCCACTGCGCGAGCGTGCCGAAGCCTGGCTGAGTGAAGAGCAGCTGGCACTGGCGACCGTGCTGTACCTCGACGATGAAGCAGCGTACAGCGAGGAACGAACGAATGCGCCGATGCTGGGCTTTGGCCAAGGCTCCAGCCTGGTCTCTGGCAAGTTAACAGGGGCTGTGAATGGCGGGAGTGAGGGCTATCTGAATGTTCTGGATGATGTTGATGTTAATGGCATGGATCACTTCCATGAAGCTCGTCCAGAGGACTTGGCGTATGTGATCTACACGTCGGGAACAACCGGCAAGCCGAAGGGTGTGATGATCGAGCATCGGAGCCTGGTCAACACAGCAGCAGGCTATCGACGGGAGTACCGATTGGACCAGTTCCCGGTACGGCTGATGCAGCTCGCGAGCTTCTCGTTTGACGTGTTTGTGGGTGATATTGCACGCACGCTGTATAACGGGGGCACGATGGTGATCGTGCCTAAGGACGACCGGATTGATCCATCCCGTCTGCACCACTGGATCGAGCGGGAGCAGGTGACTATTTTCGAATCGACGCCAGCATTGATTGTGCCGTTCATGCAGTACGTGTACGAGCAGCAGCTGGAGATCCGCTCGATGGAGCTGCTGATCACAAGCTCGGATAGCTGCAGCGTTGCAGATTATCGCACCTTGCAGGAGCGGTTCGGCTCATCGTTCCGCATTATTAACGCCTACGGCGTGACGGAAGCGGCCATCGATTCCAGCTTCTACGACGAGCCGCTGACCCAGCTGCCGCAGACGGGCCATGTGCCGATTGGGAAAGCGTGGCTGAATGCGACATTCTACATTGTGGATGCACATCTGAATCCGGTGCCCGTTGGGGTGCTGGGCGAGCTGGTGATTGGCGGCGTCGGTGTGGCACGTGGATACTTGAACCGTGCGGAGCTGACGGCAGAGAAGTTTGTAGATAGTCCATTCGTCGCCGGGGAGCGGCTGTATCGCACAGGAGATCTGGCGCGGTGGATGGAGGACGGCAGTGTAGACTTCATCGGTCGAATCGACAACCAGGCGAAAATCCGGGGATACCGGATCGAGACGGGGGAGATTGAGTCGCAGCTGCTGCAGGTGGCAGGTGTGCGTGAAGCGGTGGTACTGGTTCGAAGTGATGCGAACGGGCAGAAGACGCTGTGCGCGTATTACACGCCGGATGCCGAAACGGAACTGGCCGTGAATGATCTACGCAGTGCGCTAGCACAGGAGCTGCCGGGTTACATGATCCCCTCTTATTTCGTGGAGCTTGAGCATCTGCCTTTGACGCCAAACGGAAAGATGGATCGAAAGGCACTGCCAGCGCCGGGAGGAGAAGCAGGAAGTGGAACGGAGTACGTTGCACCGCGCAATAAACTGGAAGCGAAGCTGGCTGCGATCTGGAAGGACGTTCTGGGGCATGTGAAGGAGATCGGGGTTTACGACAACTTCTTCGACATCGGCGGACACTCCCTGCGGGCGACGACGCTGGTCAGCAAGATTCATAAAACGTTAAACGTGGATTTGCCTCTGCGTGACGTGTTCCGCCATTCCACGATCGAGAGTATGGCGGCGGCCATTGCCCGTCTGGATCAACAGCAATTTGTTTCGATTCCGGTGGCAGAAGACCGGGAGGTGTACCCGCAATCTTTTGCCCAGAAACGTCTCTTTATCCTGAATCAGCTGGAAGGTGCGGAGCTTAGCTACAACATGCCGGAGGCGATGCTGCTGGAGGGTGCTTTGGACAGGGCAAGGTTCGAAGAAACGTTCCGTAAGCTCGTGGCGCGGCATGAAATGTTGCGCACCGGGTTTGAAATGGTGGATGGCGAAGCATCCCAACGGGTTTACCAGAACGTGAATTTCGCGGTGGAGTTCTATCAGGTCGAAGAGCAAGAGGTCGAAGAGACGGTTCTCGGTTTCATTCGTCCGTTTGACTTGGCGAAGCCCCCGCTGTTAAGGGTAGGCCTTGCCCAGCTTGCCCCCGAACGCCATATTCTGATGTATGACATGCATCATATTATTTCCGATGGCGTTTCGATGGAAATCTTCGTTGAGGAATTCGTTCGTTTGTATGGTGGAGAACAATTGGAGCCGTTGCGCATTCAGTATAAAGACTACACCGTTTGGCAGCATTCGCCGGAGCAGCAGGAACGGCTTCAGCAGCAGGAGATGTATTGGCTGAGCAGGTTCCAAGGCGAGCTTCCAGTGCTGGAAATGCCGACCGACTATCCGCGTCCTGCCGTTCAGAGCTATGAAGGTCAGACGCTGGAGTTTTTCTTTGATGCTTCGAAAACAGAAGGTCTGAAGCAGCTGGCTTCGGAAACAGGCACGACACTGTTCATGGTGCTGCTTGCGGCATATAACGTTCTTCTGCACAAATATTCAGGCCAGGAGGACGTAATCGTGGGTACGCCGATTGCTGGAAGGAACCATGAAGATGTGCAGCCGTTAATCGGAATGTTCTTGAACACACTCGCAATCCGCAGTTATCCGGCATCGGAGAAGACCTTCCTGTCCTACCTGAATGAAGTCAAGGAAACAACTCTGCATGCCTTCGAGCATCAAAACTATCCGTTTGAACAATTGGTGGACAAGGGTCAGGTGACCCGTGATTTAAGCCGCAATCCACTCTTCGATACGATGTTTACGATGCAGAATACGGAGAACGAGGCATTTGAGCTGGATGGGCTTCGCATGACGCCTTACCCGAACCTGCTGGATACAGCGAAATTTGATATCAGCCTGGATGTGGGCGAGGAAAATGGCGGTTTGGATTACAGCTTCGAATATGCAACGGCTCTCTACAAAAGGGAGACGATTGAACGGCTGGCGAAACATTATGAGCAGTTGCTCGTGACGATCGTAAGCCGTCCAGATGCCAAGATAGCTGAGTTGAACCTGCTGACGGCAGCGGAAAAAGAAGAAGTGGTCAGCGGGTTTAACCCGGCGCAGCCGGAAGCAGCCCCTGTGGCAGCATTCCACAGGCTGTTCGAGAAACAGGCGGAACACACACCGGAGGCAGAAGCAGTTGTATATGAGAACGACCGCCTGACCTATGCGGAGCTGAATGTGCGGGCGAACCGTCTGGCGGCTACACTGCGCATAAGCGGCATCGGCCGGGAGTCCATCGTTGGCATTCTCGCCGAGCGTTCGGTAGACCTGCTGGTAGCTGTGCTGGCCGTCTGGAAAGCAGGCGGGGCGTATGTGCCACTCGACCCGGATTATCCGGTAGACCGTGTACGGTTCATGCTCGAAGACAGCGATGCGAAGGTGCTGCTGACGCAAACGCCACTGCGCGAGCGTGCCGAAGCCTGGCTGGGTGAAGAGCAGCTGGTACTGGCGACCGTGCTGTACCTTGACGATGAAGCAGCGTACAGCGAGCAGCAAACGAATGCGCCGATGCTGGGCTTTGACCAAGGCTCCAGCATGGCTTCCGGCGTAGTCTCTGGCCAGCGAACGGGAGCTGTGAGCGGCGGAGATCGGGGCCATCTGGATGGTGTGGATGACGTTGAACAGGTTGATGTTGTTGGGGAGGCTACGGGAATGGACAGTTTCCATGAAGCTCGTCCAGAGGACTTGGCGTATGTGATCTACACGTCGGGAACAACCGGCAAGCCGAAGGGTGTGATGATCGAGCATCGGAGCTTGGTCAATACAGCAGCAGGCTACCGACGGGAGTACCGATTGGATCAGTTCCCGGTGCGGCTGATGCAGCTTGCGAGCTTCTCGTTTGACGTGTTTGTGGGCGATATTGCGCGCACGTTGTACAACGGCGGCACGATGGTGATTGTGCCTAAGGACGACCGGATTGATCCATCCCGTCTGCACCACTGGATCGAGCGGGAGCAGGTGACTATTTTCGAATCGACGCCTGCACTGATCGTGCCGTTCATGCAGTACGTGTACGAGCAGAAGCTGGATATCCGCTCGATGGAGCTGCTGATCACAAGCTCGGATAGCTGCAGCGTTGCAGATTATCGCACCTTGCAGGAGCGGTTCGGCTTATCGTTCCGCATTATTAACGCCTACGGCGTGACGGAAGCGGCCATCGATTCCAGCTTCTACGACGAGCCGCTGACCCAGCTGCCGCAGACGGGCCATGTGCCGATTGGGAAAGCGTGGCTGAATGCGACATTCTACATCATGGATGCACATCTGAATCCGGTGCCCGTTGGGGTGCTGGGCGAGCTGGTGATTGGCGGCGTCGGTGTGGCACGTGGTTACTTGAACCGTGCGGAGCTGACGGCAGAGAAGTTTGTAGATAGTCCATTCGTCGCCGGGGAGCGGCTGTATCGCACAGGAGATCTGGCGCGGTGGATGGAGGACGGCAATGTGGACTTCATCGGTCGAATCGACAACCAGGCGAAAATCCGGGGATACCGGATCGAGACGGGGGAGATTGAGTCGCAGCTGCTGCAGGTGGCAGGTGTGCGTGAAGCGGTGGTACTGGTTCGAAGTGATGCGAACGGGCAGAAGACGCTGTGCGCGTATTACACGCCGGATGCCGAAACGGAACTGGCCGTGAATGATCTGCGCAGTGCGCTAGCACAGGAGCTGCCGGGTTACATGATCCCCTCTTATTTCGTGGAGCTTGAGCATTTGCCTTTGACACCAAACGGAAAGGTGGATCGAAAGGCATTGCCAGCGCCGGAAGGAGAAGCAGGAAGTGGAACGGAGTACGTTGCACCGCGCAATAAACTGGAAGCGAAGCTGGCTGCGATCTGGCAGGACGTGCTAGGGCATGTGAAGGAGATCGGCGTGTACGACAACTTCTTCGACATCGGCGGGCACTCCCTGCGGGCAACGACGCTGGCAGGCAAGGTATTTAAGGAATTAAACGTCAATCTGCCGCTGCGTGATGTATTCCGTTACTCAACGATTGCGTCGATGGCCGAGGTGATGGCCCGGATGGAGCGGCAGGAGCATGAGGCCATACCTCAAGCGGAGGAGAGAGAATGCTACCCGCTGTCCTCTGCACAGAAACGACTGTTCATTCAACATACGCTGGATGGAGCGGATCAGCTGTACAACATGCCGGAGCTTGTGCAGATGGAAGGTCATTTTGATGTAGAGCGTTTTGAAGCCGCGATGCGGAAATTGATTATAAGGCATGAGTCGCTGCGCACCGGTTTTGAGATCGTGAAGGGTGAAGCGGTTCAGCGGATTTATTCACAGGTGGATTTTGCTATCGAGCATCATCATGCAGATCCAGAGGATGCGGCTCAAATTGAGCAGATCATTCGCAGCTTCGTTCGTCCGTTTGATCTTGGCAAGCCGCCACTGCTGCGAACCGGAGTCATCGAACTGGGGCCGGACCTGCATATTCTGCTGTTTGACATGCACCATATCGTGTCCGACGGAGTATCCATGGCAATTGTAATGGATGAATTCTCAACTTTCTATGCGGGAGAAGAGCTGCCACCACTGCGCATTCAATACAAGGACTATGCTGTTTGGCAGCAGTCGAAAGCTCATCTGGAGCGAATCGGGCGGCAGGAAGCGTACTGGCTGCAAACCTTTGAAGGTGAGCTGCCAACGGCGGACCTGCCGACGGATTATGAACGGTCTGCAGTTCGTAGCTACCAAGGCGCGCATCTGGATTTCGACGTTGAAGCTTCTCTCTCTGCACGGCTGCGCGAACTGGCGGCCCAGCGTGAAAGCACGCTGTTCATGGTATTGCTTGCGGCTTATACGGTGCTGCTGTCCAAATATAGCGGTCATGAGGACTTAATTGTAGGCACGCCGGTGGCAGCAAGAACCAATACTGACTTGGAGCCGATCATCGGTATGTTTGTGAATACGCTGGCACTTCGCAATCGTCCGTCAGGTAACAAAACGTTCTTGTCCTACCTGGATGAAGTAAAGGAAACGGCACTTGGAGCCTTCGAGAATCAGGATTATCCATTCGAGGAACTCGTGGAGCGTTTGAATGTGAAGCGAGAGCCTGGCCGTTTCCCGTTGTTTGATGCTGTTTTCGACATGCAAAATATTGAAGAACGAGACACCGAACTGGAAGGAATCCGTCTGAGAAATTACGAGCTTGACCAATTGGAAGAAGCGAAGTTTGATCTGACTCTCTTCATTTATGAAAATAACGGGTCATTAAGCGGGGGGTTCTTCTACGCTACCAAGCTGTTCAAAGAAACGATGATCCGCACCCTGACCCAGGATTACCTGCGAATTCTGACTCAAATTGCGGAGAATCCACAACTTGAGTTGAGCCGCATCGAATGTCATAAACCGTCAGAAGGCGCAAAGCGTGTCGTCGACACGATCGAATTTGCTTTCTAATGACTCCAGCGGACACGCTCTGCTGCGTCAAGCAAAGGCGGCGCGTCTCCCAAGAAAAACGGAAAACCACGTGCAAGCCCGTAAATCCAGCCCGTAAACGCGCAGGCCGAAGGCAATTTTCTTCGGACCTGCGTCAGGGCATGCGGTCACTTCATTTTTAGGGGAGGTACGAATGAAATCTTTATTTGAAAAGGAAGAGCAGTACTGGAGCCGCAAATTTGACACTGAAGATAGCCTGAGCTTTCTTCCCTTCAGTCCCGCCTCCAAATTATACGCTGGTGCTGAAGCAGCAACTGAACCAGCCTTTCTTCAGCTTACTCTGCCGGGTGAGCTCTCAGAGAGAATCATTCGTCTCGGTAACGGTTCGGATATGGCGATGTACATGATTGTTTTGGCAGGAGTTAAAAGTCTGCTTTTTAAATATACCGGGCAGAAGCAGCTGTTAGTCGGCATGCCATCTTATAGCCCGGACTCCGACGGGACTGCACCGCCGCATGACATCCTGATCATCAAAACGTCCGTGAGCCACCAGACGACGCTGAAAACGCTGCTGGGTGACATCAAAGCCTCCATCGGTGAGGCGCTGGAGCATCAGCATCTGCCTTTTCGAAAAATGGTGGAGCCGCTCCATCTGGATTACACCAAAGAAGGCCTTCCAATTATTAACACGCTTGCATCCTTTGCCCCGATTCATTCCGACTCGTTCCATAAATGGGTGTCGGCTGACACTGTTTTTCGCTTCAACCGTCAAAACGACTCCATTGAGCTGGAAATAAGCTTTAATGAGCAGCGTTATGAGCGGGCATTTGTAGAACAGGTGGCCGATCATTTTGTTCGGCTCCTGTCCATGCTTCTATCTCAACCGGATCTGGAGCTTGGACAAGTCGATGTACTTTCCCCTGAAGAGATGCAGACATTGCTCAACATTTTTAATGATACCGAAACCGGGTTTGATCGGGGCCAAACCATTCACGGTTTGTTCGAAGAGCAAGCGGAGCTTTATCCAAACAGCGTCGCCGTGGTCATGAATGAGCGGCAGCTGACCTACCGCGAACTGAACGAACGTTCCAATCGCCTGGCACGGAAGCTGCGCGAGACGGGCGTTCAAGCGGATCAACTGGTAGCTATTCTCGCTGAGCGCTCGCTGGATATGGTTGTTGGCATTCTGGCGATTCTGAAAGCGGGCGGTGCCTACGTGCCTGTTGATCCCGATTACCCGCAGGAGCGTATCCGCTTCATGATCGAGGATTCGGGCGCACCGCTGCTGCTCATTCAAAAGCATTTGCACGAGAAAACAGACTTCGCAGGACCGCGTCTCGAATTAAATGATTTTGTTAGGGAGGATAGCTGGACAAACCACTCGGCAGATGCCATGGATGCTTCGAATCTGGAGCCGATTTCCGGGCCGGACAACCTGGCCTATGTGATCTACACGTCGGGAACCACGGGCAAACCGAAGGGTACGTTAATTGAGCATAAAAATGTCGTGCGTCTTCTGTCCAATGACAAAAACCTGTTTGACTTCGGCCCGTCCGATACGTGGACGCTGTTCCACTCGTTCTGTTTTGATTTCTCCGTCTGGGAGATGTACGGGGCACTGCTGTACGGAGGCAAGCTGGTGATCGTACCGCCGCTCACAGCGAAAAATCCAGCCGATTTCCTGGCGCTGCTGAGCCGGGAACAGGTCACGATTTTGAACCAGACCCCAACATACTTCTATCAGTTGCTCCGCAAGCTCCTGGTGGACCATCCGCACAAGGTGACAATTCGCAACGTCATCTTCGGGGGGGAAGCACTCAGTCCGCTGCTGCTCAAGGGATTCAAGACGAAGTATCCGGAGACCAAGCTGATCAATATGTATGGCATTACGGAGACGACGGTTCACGTAACGTATAAGGAAATTACATGGACCGAGATCGAAGCAGCGAAGAGTAATATCGGCAAGCCCATTCCAACGCTGCGTGTGTATGTGCTGGATGAAAACCGCCGCCCTGTGCCAATCGGCGTAGCCGGAGAAATGTATGTAGCCGGGGAAGGGCTGGCGAGAGGATATCTAAACCGCCCGGATCTGACGGCGGAGAAGTTCGTGGATTCCCCGTTTGCAGAGGGGGAGAAGCTGTACCGCTCAGGTGACCTGGCGGCGTGGCTGCCGGATGGCAATATCGAATACCTGGGCCGAATCGACCACCAAGTAAAAATTCGCGGATATCGAATTGAGCTGGACGAGATCGAGACGCAGCTGCTCAAAATTGCGAATGTACAGGAAGCGAAGGTGCTCGATCGTGACGATACGAACGGGAATAAACAGCTTGTTGCTTATTATGTTGCGGAGACAAGGCTGATGGCGCATGAACTCAAGGAGCAGCTTGCCAGGCAGCTTCCCGGGTATATGATTCCTTCCCACCTTGTTCAGCTTTTGGAAATGCCGCTGACCCCGAACGGGAAAATCGACCGCCAAGCATTGCCTGCGCCCGAGGAAGCCGTGACTGGAGGAACAGAATATGTTGCACCGAGAACACTGCTCGAAATGAAGATTGCCCGAGTCTGGCAGGATACACTTGGCATCCCGCAGGTTGGCGTAAAGAATAACTTTTTTGAGCTAGGTGGCAACTCATTAAGTCTGATGAGGCTTGTTCAAGCCGTTTACGATGAAACGGGCATGGAGATACCGCTTAACCGTCATCTCCATCATGTAACTGTTGAAGCTATGGCCTACGGAGAGGGGGACCTGGGTCTGAACAAGGGTGGAGATTCTTTTATGAAGCTGAATAAAACAGGGGATCTGAACGTGTTCTGTTTCCCTCCGGGCAGTGGTTTTGGTATCGGTTACCGAGAACTCGCCAGCAGACTCGACGGACAGTTCTTGCTCTATGGCATTGATTTTATGGATGATACCACCGATTACACGGCAATGCTGAACCGTTATGTGGATGAAATGATTCGCATCCAGCCTGTAGGTCCCTACGTGCTGCTCGGCTACTGCTTCGGAGGCAACCTGACGTTCGAGGTAGCCAAAACGATGGAGGAGAGAGGGCATTGCGTATCAGATGTGCTCATGGTGGATTCGTGGATTAAGGACACCCTGACGCCTCCGGAAACATCGAAGAAAGAGCTCGAAGAGATGCTGGCTGATTTCGACGAAGAAGAGAAGGAATTGATGAGCAACCCGCTTGTACGGGAACGCGTTCACCGCAAGGTCAAAGCAACCTTGGCGTACGAAGCACAACTGAAAAATACAGGGACCATTACAGCCCGTATTTACGAGTTGATTGCTAAGGACAGTGAGGCGTTCCGCCGGGAGCACCAACTGCCATCATGGCAGAGGGCCACAACAGAAGCTTACACCGATTACCGGCTGGAGGGTGCGCATGAGGAATTGCTTGAACTCACACATGTAGATGAAACTGCTCTGGTCATCCGGGACATTTTGCAGCGAATCAAGCAGCAGAACGAGGCGGATAACGGGGTGTTGCATGGAAGCTGATCGGCAGCTGTCAGTTCAAGAGCAAGGGGCGGGAGCGTCCTCCAAGCGCCAAACTGCTTACGCTACCTGGAAAGCGCTTCGCTGGCTCATGTCCTATGTAGGCCGTCACAAAGGTTTGATGATCGTTGGCACTTTATCCGCAATTGCCGCGGCCATCATTGAGATATGGACGGGAAGTCTGATCGAGCAGCTGACTACCCAGGCCGAGAAGGGAGCGGGTCCAGTCGTTCAGCAAATCGTATACACGGTTTTTGTGGTCATCTTGATCGGCGTGCCTGCGAAGTTTCTGATGAGTTTCGGTGTGGAGCGAAGCAGTGCCGCGGCGGTGCAGGATATCCGCAACGATGTCATGCGCCACATCGGCAAGCTTCCGGTCTCTTATTTGGAAAAGCAGCACTCCGGTGACGTGTTGTCCCGGATCAACAACGATCTGCAGCTCATCCAGCAGTTTATGATTCGGGATCTCGCCCAGTGGTTCTATCATCCATTATTGTTTATCGGCTGCTTCACTTATTTGATCTATCTCCAGTGGGAGCTGATGTTGTACAGCCTGCTGTTATTTCCGTTAGCACTGCTGGTTTCGCAATGGATTGGCAAGCAACTGGAGCGTTTGACGGAGGAAGCACAGGCAAATATGGGCAGAATGAATGTCAATCTTCAGGATACGCTTGGCGGAATGCCTATTGTAAAAAGCTACCTGTTATCAGGCATGTTATCTCGTTCCTACCAAGTGCTGCTGCAATTGACAGCTCAAAAAAAGCTGGCTGTGAAAAAGCGGGAAGCCTGGGTTAACCCGCTGCTTTCCACGCTGATGATCAGTCCAATCATTTTTGCTGTCAGTTACGGGAGTTATTTGATTTACCAGGGGCAGCTAGGCGCGGGAGAACTGGTCGCCTTCCTGTATTTGCTGAATCTGTGTCTGGAGCCGCTGGAGCATATTCCGGAACTTATCACACGTACGTTCGAAATGGCGGGTGCACTGAGAAGGGTATCCGAAATTGTGGAGCAGCCGACCGAAACGGATAATGGCCGTTTGCTTCTGAAAGAAAACGCTGCGCCAATCGAGTTTCAGAATGTAACCTTCGGGTACGATGAGGGCTCCCCGATCCTGCGAAATGTCAGCTTCTCGGTGCCGGAAGGCAAGACCATCGCGCTTGTTGGAGCCAGCGGCGGGGGAAAGAGCACGGTGTTTAAGCTTGTATGCGGCTTTTATCCACTTGCGAAGGGTCAGGGGCATATCCGCGTGTTTGGTAGCCTGATCGAAGGAGCTGATCCAGAGCAGCTGCGGTCACATTTTTCCGTCGTAACCCAGGATTCCTATTTGTTTAGCGGTACGATTGCCGAAAATATCGGCTATGGGCGGGAAGAAGCGTCTATGAACGAGATTATCGAAGCCGCGAAGGCAGCTCAGGCGCATTCCTTCATTATGCAGCTTGCGGACGGCTACCAGACGTATGTCGGAGAGCGAGGAGGTTTCTTATCCGGCGGGCAGCGTCAGCGTATAGCAATGGCTCGGGCTTTTCTGAAGGATGCAGCCGTTCTGCTGCTGGACGAGCCAACATCGGCCCTTGATCCGGAATCGGAAAGTGCAGTTCAGAAGGCGCTTAACGTATTGATGAAACAGAGAACAACCATGGTTATTGCCCATCGGCTTTCTACAGTGCAGCATGCCGACGAAATTTGGGTGATGGAACAAGGACATATTGTGGAACAAGGAACGCATGAACAATTACTGGAACTGAAGGGGCTGTATGCCCAGTCGTATTATCAGGAATTTACCGAATCTGCCGAACACAGGGAGGTGGCGTACAGATGAGAAAGGGCAGATGGATTTCGCAAGTGAAAGAACTAGGCTACTTGTTGACGTTTATGAATCGCAAGCACAAAACCCAGTACGCCATTGGCCTGGCTGTAACGGCGCTCACCCAGACCTTGTTCCTGATTGCCTTCAGTCTGGTCGTACATAACCTGGTTGATTTTGCCGTGTCCCGTGATACGTCCCTCATGGTGCAAGCCTTTGTTATTTTGGGGGTGGCCCTGTTTCTGGAAAATGTCATATCCCCTTGGTTTATTTACTTATATCAACGCAGTGTTGAGCTAACGGTGCTACACATTCGCCAACGTCTTTATGACAAGCTGTGCCGGGTGCGGCCGAGGTTTTTGGAGCAGACACATCATGGTGACTTATTGTCGCGAGTGAACAATGATGTAACTACCGTTGAGTTCACATTTTCGCAGGTCTACTTTGTTTTGCTGCTTCAAATTGTTTTTTGCATCGGCTCGATTGTTTCCATGGTGTTAATTGATTGGCGGTTTGCAGGGGTGTCCTTCCTCATTTTGCTGCTGTCCTCTGCGGTTAGCCTGAAATTTGCTCGGGATATTCGTACCTTGTCTGAACAAGGCCTGCAAACGCTCGGTAAAATGACCGAGAAATTCAAGGATTTTATGGGTGGCATTCAATTGGTGAAGCTGTTTCGCATACGCACGATATATAGCCAGTACGAGACGTTGAATGAACAGATGACGCAGACGCTTAGGAAAACGGCGCAGAAGAATGGTCTGCAAGCCGCAGTGAACCATTTTATCAGCTACGTCACGTTTTGTGGAATCATTGTCATCGGCAGTCTTCTATATGCCTACGGGCTTATGGGGATGGGAAGTGTCGCGGCGCTCGCAGTGCTGCAAGTGAATCTGACGCATGCTTTGCTGAACCAGGGTCTGGTGCTGTCCATGACCCAAAATTCACTTGCCGGCGCTCACCGGATTCAAGAAGTACTGGAACAGGAAGAAGAACCCGAGCATCTGGGTTCCATTCATAGCCAGCATGAGTCGAAGGCTGCGGTGGAGTTTCGTGAGGTGCAATTTTCCTATCAGGCGGATCAAAAGGTGCTCGTTGACCTGTCCATGCAGGTGTTTCCTGGTCAGGTTGCTGCGATTGTGGGGGCCAGCGGCAGCGGTAAAAGTACGCTGATCAAGCTGCTGCTCGGCTTTTATCCTGTAGAAAGCGGGGAAATTTTGCTCCAAGGTAAACCGTTTGGCCATTACACGCTGAATGACATTCGCAGGCAGATCGCATACGTTCCGCAGGAGCCATTTTTGTTTTCGGGTACGATTGAGGAAAATATTCGTTACGGCAAGCCGGGAGCAACGGATGAAGAAGTGATCGAAGCGGCCAAAGCAGCGTATGCTCATCATTTTATTCAGGAGCTTCCTGAACAGTATAAAACGCCAGTGGGAGAGAGGGGAGCCTCATTATCAGGGGGACAAAGGCAGCGAATTGCCATCGCCCGGGCGATACTCAAAGATGCTCCGATTCTGCTGCTGGACGAAGCAACCTCTGCATTGGATAACGAATCCCAGCATTGGGTACAGCAGGCCCTGAACCGATTGATGAAGGGGCGCACCACAATTCTGATTGCTCACCGCCTCAGCACTGTAGAACAGGCGGATTGGATTACTGTTATGAATCAGGGCAAGGTAGTCGAGCGTGGCCGTCACCAGGATTTGCTGGCGCTTGGGGGGTACTATGCTAGGTTGTATGGCTAAACTGGCTTGGCGGCGGGTGGCTTCAGGCTGATCTCTATGTACGAAGACGAAACCTATCTATATAAATCTCTATTAACGGGGAGTGTGTCGATGTGAGAGAGAAGAGCAATACGCAATATGGATTGACGCAAGCGCAGCGCCGAATATGGTTTATGGAAATGATGAATCCGGGAACGTCTATTACGACACTTTCCGCGACCTACCAGATTACGGGCGAGATCGACACACAGCTATTGGAGCGTGCGGTGACTGAAATTGTCAAAACATATGATGCTTTCCGAATCCGCATTAGCGGGGATGTGCAGAATCCGACGCAGTGGTTCGAAGAGCCGGAGAATGTTCAAACCAGGATAAGTCGTCTCGTCGTAGGTACAACTGAACAATATTATGATTGGATTAAAGAAGTAAGCGAAAAACCGGCCAGCGTACTCGATGAACATCTCTACCAATTTACGATTATTCATTTTGCGAATGGTCAGGTATGGCTAAATTTGACGATCAATCATATTATCGCCGACGGCTTGTCTGTTAATGCGTTGCTTCATGCGGTGATGGAAAAATATCTGGAACTGCGCAAAGGAAAAGGCATTTCCGGCAGTTATCAAGCCCCGTCCTATCAGGATTATATTTCAGCAGAACAAGAATATGAGCAGTCGCCGCGTTATCAAAAAGGCAGGCAATACTGGCTGAACAAATACAGCATATTGCCAGAAACAACCGGCATTAAATCGGTTCCGCCATTCTCGATTGGCAGTGAATCCAATACACGTTTCATTACTTTGGATGGTTCCCGTTATGAACGCATTCTGGCCTTCAGCGAACAATATCAGGTCAGTTTATATACGTTATTTTTGTCTGCCATGTACGTTTTGTTGTACAAGTTGACCGATAACACCGATGTTCCAGTCGGCACAGTTTTCGCCAATCGCACCAGCAAGAAGGAAAAAGAAACGATCGGCATGTTTGTAAGCACCGTAGCTACGCGCATTCAGATGAATCCGGACGAGCATGTGCTTTCCTTGCTTCAAACGGTTTCCAAGGAAAATACAGCCGATCTGCGGTATCAGAAATATCCGTATAATCAATTGATTCAGGATTTACGCGAGCAACATGGACGCAATGATCTTTCGGAGCTATTCCGCACATCGCTGGAATATCTTCCTTTGAAAATTGAGGAATATGAAGAAATCAAGGTACGCCTGGAGGCTCACTTTGCCAGACATGAGATGGACGACTTGCTGCTGCGCTTCGACCATATGCTGAATGATGACTATATTACTCTCCATGCGTCCTACCGTACCGGTTTGTTCGAGAAGGCCGAGATTGATCGGATCATAGAACAGTATGTAACCGTCCTGGATCAGTTTCTTCAGTCTCCCGAGCTGCCTATACTCGAGATTTCTCTGCTGAGCGATGAGGAGAGACGACGTATACTTAACGTGTTTAACCCGCCGGTGGCAGGGCTGAGTGAGGGAGAAGTGTTTCATCGGTATGTTGAAAAGTTGGCAAAGGACATCCCGGATCATCCGGCAGTTGTCTACATGGACCAACAGCTGACCTACGGGGAATTGAATGAACGTGCCGATTGCCTGGCTTCTCTCCTTCGTGAACAGGGTGTGGGAAGGGAGACAATTACAGGCATCTGGGCGGAGCGATCGGTGGAGCTGCTGGTCGGTGTGCTTGCCGTCTGGAAAGCCGGCGGAGCTTATGTTCCACTGGACCCCGATTATCCAGCGGAGCGAATTGAATATATGCTCAGCGATAGCGAAGCATCGGTGCTGCTTACACAGCGTCATCTGCTGAAGCGTGCCGAAGGCTGGTTGGCTGATGGGCAGTTGAAGCTTCAAGCGGTCTATGCACTGGACGATGAACAGATGTATAAGCGGGATGCCTTGGCCGTGGAGTTTGAATCTGCGCACAGCACCCCTCAAGATCTGGCTTATGTCATTTACACCTCGGGTACAACGGGACAACCGAAAGGCGTCATGATTGAACACGGCAGTCTGATGAATACGGCAGACGCATACCGACGAGAGTACCGCCTGGATCAGTTCCCGGTACGGCTGTTGCAGCTGGCCAGTTTCTCGTTTGACGTGTTCGTTGGGGACATTGCGCGTACGTTGTATAACGGCGGTACGATGGTGATTGTGCCCAAGGATGACCGAATTGATCCGAACCGTTTATACGGCTGGATTCGGGAGCAAAACATTACGGTATTTGAATCGACGCCTGCACTCATTCTGCCGTTCATGCAGCATATTGATGAAGAAGGGCTGCACGTTAGCTCGATGCAGCTGCTGATTACCAGCTCGGATGCTTGCAGTGTTACCGATTACCGCTGGCTGCAGGAACGATTCGGCGAACAATTCCGCATCATCAACAGCTATGGCGTTACCGAAGCGGCGATTGATAGCAGCTTTTACGATGAGCCGCTGGAGAGATTGCCATCATCGGGGCATGTGCCGATTGGCAAGGCTTGGCTGAACGCCCGATTTTACATTGTCGATGCTGCATTTAATCCAGTTCCTGTAGGGGTTCCGGGTGAGCTTGTTATCGGGGGTTCCGGGGTAGCACGCGGGTATTGGAATCGTCCGGACTTAACTGCGGAGAAGTTTGCGAACAGCCCGTTTGTGCCTGGCGAACGTTTGTACCGGACAGGTGATGTGGCCCGCTGGCTGGAGGATGGCAACGTTGATTTTATCGGCCGGATCGACTATCAGGTCAAAATTCGCGGATTTCGAATCGAACTCGGTGAAGTAGAGACGGCCCTGCTGCGTTTTCCGGACATCAAGCAGGCTGTAGTCATAGACCGCACGGATGAACAGGGGCAGAAGTATTTGTGCGGCTATGTAGTAGCGGATGCATCCTTGCAGTTGAGTGATTTGCTGTTTCAATTAAAGCAAGAGCTGCCTGCACATATGGTCCCGGCCCGACTGTTATCTCTTGATCGGCTTCCTCTTACACCGAACGGCAAAATTGATCGCAAGGCCCTCCCTGAACCGACGGGAGAGATAGAAGCAGGCCGCGAGTATGTGGCCCCTCGCACAACACTGGAAACCAGACTTGCTCTCATGTGGCAGCAAGTGCTGGGTATAGCCAGGGTAGGGGTGCAGGATGACTTCTTCGACCTGGGTGGTCATTCCTTGCGCGCTTCTTCGCTCGTTTCCAAAATTCGAAAAGAGCTTCAAGTCGAGGTTCCGCTCCGTGATGTTTTCCGCTATACCACGATCGAGCAGCTGGCTCTAAGAATCGGCGGTTTAAAGCATCAGGAGACGTATGAGATAACAAAGGCAGCTGAGGCTGAGTACTACCCGGTTTCATCTGAGCAAAAGCGTCTGTATGTCCTGCGCCAGCTTGAAGGAGCCGAACGCAGCTACAATATGTCCGCAGCGCTTCTTCTTGAAGGCAAGCTGGATCCTACACGTGTCGAGCAAGCGTTCCAGGCACTGATTCAGCGCCATGAGACGCTGCGTACCGGGATCGAGCAGGTTCAAGGCGAGTTTGTCCAGCGTATCTATAACGATGTGGAGTTTGCTGTCGATTATTATGAGGCGAGTGAGCAGGAAGTGCAGCCAGTGGTAGAAGCTTATTACCGCCCGTTTGATCTGACAAAGCCACCACTTCTGCGTACCGGTCTGATTAAAGTTGCCGAGAATCGTCACATTTTGTTGTTCGATATGCATCATATTGTCTCGGATGGCATCTCGACAGCGCTGCTCTTCGACGAGTTCAGTCGCTTATATCGGGGGGAGGAGCTGGCTCCGCTGCAGATCCAATATAAAGATTATGCCGTTTGGCAGCATTCTGAAGCCTATGATCAATTGCTTCAGCCGCAGAAGGCGTACTGGCTGGAGCAGTTATCCGGCGAGCTGCCGATTCTGGATCTGCCCACCGATTTCCCGCGGCCAGCGGTGCAAAGCTTTGACGGACGTACCGTAAAGTTTCATATCGGGAAAGAGCGGACAGAGAAGCTGAAAGAGCTGGCAGCACGAACAGGCACAACCCTGTACATGGTGCTGTTGTCGGCTTATTCCATCCTGATGCACAAATATTCGGGTCAAGAGGATTTGATCATTGGAACGCCGATTGCCGGAAGAACGCAGGAGGAAGTGCAGCCAATCGTAGGCATGTTTATCAATACGCTGGCCATTCGCAGTCGTCCGGAGCGTTCGAAGCCATATCTTTCTTACTTGGAAGAAATCAAGAACATTACACTAGGGGCATTTGAACACCAAAATTATTTGTTCGAGGAATTGGTGGAAAGTCTGAGGATTCCTCGCGCAACGGGTCGGAATCCACTCTTTGATACGTTCTTCTCTCTGCAAAATACAGAGAACGAGCAAATAGTCATTGAGGGACTGGAGCAATCCTTTTATCCGTTGGAAAACCTGACCTCCAAGTTCGAGCTGCTTCTGGACATTTCGGAGCTGCACGGTCAGCTCGAATGCCGATTGGAGTATGCTACAGCTTTGTATAAACAGGAGACCGCTGAGCGGTTTGCCAGACATTATGACAAACTGTTACACACCATCGCAACGGCGCCGGACGGGGATATTGCATCGCTTGGAATGCTCACGCAGGAAGAAATTCACCAGTTGGTGCATGATTTCAACGATTTGGAGGCGGACTACCCGCGGCAGCAGACGATTCACGGTTTGTTTGAAGAGCAAGCGGGGCTTTATCCAAACAACGTTGCCGTGGTCATGAATGAGCAGCAGCTGACCTACCGTGAACTGAACGAACGTTCCAATCGCCTGGCACGGAAGCTGCGGGAAACGGGAGTCGAAGCGGATCAATTGGTAGCCATTCTCGCTGAGCGCTCGCTGGATATGGTTGTTGGCATTCTGGCGATTCTGAAAGCGGGCGGTGCCTACGTGCCTGTTGATCCCGATTACCCGCAGGAGCGTATCGGCTTCATGATCGAGGATTCGGGCGCACCGTTGCTGCTCATTCAAAAGCATTTGCACGAGAAAACAGACTTCGCAGGGCCGCGTCTCGAATTGAATGATTTTGTTAGGGAGGATAGCTGGACGAACAACTCGGCAGATGCCATAGATGCTTCGAATTTGGAGCCGATTTCCGGGCCGGACAACCTGGCCTATGTGATCTACACGTCGGGAACCACGGGCAAACCGAAGGGCACGTTGATTGAGCATAAAAATGTCGTGCGTCTTCTGTTCAACGACAAAAACTTGTTTGACTTCGGCCCGTCCGATACGTGGACATTGTTCCACTCGTTCTGTTTTGATTTCTCCGTCTGGGAAATGTACGGCGCGTTGCTGTACGGAGGCAAGCTGGTGATCGTACCGCCGCTCACAGCGAAAAATCCAGCCGACTTTCTGGTGCTGCTGAGCCAAGAACAGGTCACGATTTTGAACCAGACCCCAACATACTTCTATCAGCTATTACGTGAGGTCCTGGCAGAGCACCCGTATAATTTGCGGATACGCAATGTCATCTTCGGAGGGGAAGCGCTGAGTCCGCTGCTGCTCAAGGGATTCAAGACGAAGTATCCGGAGACCAAGCTGATCAATATGTATGGTATTACGGAGACGACGGTTCACGTAACGTATAAGGAAATTACATGGACCGAGATCGAAGCAGCGAAGAGTAATATCGGCAAGCCCATTCCGACGCTGCGTGTGTATGTGCTGGACGAAAACCGCCGTCCTGTGCCGATCGGCGTAGCCGGAGAAATGTACGTAGCCGGGGAAGGGCTGGCAAGAGGATATCTGAACCGCCCGGATCTCACGGCGGAGAAGTTTGTGGATTCCCCGTTTGTGGAGGGGGAGAAGCTGTACCGCTCAGGTGACCTGGCGGCGTGGCTGCCGGATGGCAATATCGAATATCTGGGCCGAATCGACCACCAAGTAAAAATTCGCGGATATCGAATTGAACTGGACGAGATTGAGACGCAGCTGCTGAATGTCCGGGGCGTAGAAGAAGCCGTGGTGCTCGCCCGTCAGGACAACGGAGGTGAAAATGCGCTTGTTGCCTACTTTGTGGCGGAACGCACGTTGACGGTTAGTGATATTAGAGCCACTCTAGCCCACGGAATGCCGGGGTATATGATTCCGTCGTACTTTGTACAGCTGGAGCGCATGCCGCTGACGTCTAACGGAAAAGTGGGCCGCAAAGCGCTGCCTGAGCCGCAAGGCAGCATGCAAACGGGCGTGGAATACGTAGCGCCGCGGAATCGGACGGAGTCCGAGCTTGTGAACATCTGGGAGGATGTACTGGGTTACTCGGGCATTGGTGTTCTGGATAATTTCTTTGAGCTCGGTGGTCACTCCTTGCGGGCGACAAACCTTGTCAGCAAAATTAGGAAGGAAATGAATGTTGAGGTTCCTTTGCGTGACGTGTTCCGCCTTACAACGGTGGAATCAATGGCCGAGGCTATTTCCAGCTTGGAGGAAACATTGCACAGTTCAATCCCAAAAGCAGAAGAGAGAGTCTATTACCCGGCTTCCTCTGCGCAAAAAAGGCTGTACGTCCTGCATCAGCTCGATGAACTGGAGCTAAATTACAATCTTCCAAGTGCCTTGCAACTGGAAGGGGCGTTGAATGTAACCAGAGTGGAAGCGGCGCTGGCTGCTTTAGTGGCACGGCATGATATGCTGCGCACCGGTTTTGAAATCGTGAATGGAGAGCCGGTTCAGCACATTCATCCGTTCGTAGCGTTCAAGGTCGAGAAGCTTCAGGCAAGCGAAGATCAGGTTGCGGCACTTCTTGAAGGTTTCATTCAGCCTTTTGACTTGACTCGACCGCCTTTACTGCGTGCTATGCTGATCGAACTGGAACAAGAAAAATTTCTGCTTGTGCTGGATATGCATCATATTGGTTCGGATGGCCTTTCCATGGACATACTGCTGCGCGAATTCGTGCAGCTATACAACGGGGAGACTTTGCCTGAGCTGCGAATTCAATACAAGGATTATGCTGTATGGCAGCAGTCGGAGGAGCAACGTCAATCCATCCAGCAGCAGGAGCAATACTGGCGCGGGGTATTCAGCTCCGAGCCTCCGGTTCTTGAGCTTCCGCTCGATTTTCCTCGTCCGTTCATACAGCAGTTTGACGGACAGACCCTCACGTTTGCGCTGGATACGGAGAAAAGTGAAGCGCTCAAACGGCTGGCAGATGACTCAGGTGCAACGCTGTACATGCTTTTGCTGGCTGCGTACTCCGTATTGCTTCATAAATACGCGGGGCAGGAGGATATTGTGATCGGCACGCCGATTGCTGCCCGTTCTCACGCCGACTTGCAGCCGATTATCGGCATGTTCGTCAATACGCTAGCCCTTCGTTTGGGACCAACGGCAGAGCGGACGTTCCTGGATTACTTGCAGGAAGTGAAGGAGACGACACTTGGGGCCTATGAACACCAGGACTATCCGTTTGAGGAGCTGGTGGAAGCCCTTCAGGTAAGCCGGGATTTAAGTCGTAACCCGCTGTTTGATACGATGTTTTCTCTGCAAAAGCACGAAAGTCTGGATCTAACCATGGAAGGATTAAACTGGTCGCTGTTTGACATTGAGGAAAAGACGGCAAAGTTTGATCTTAGCTTGGATATCGTGGAGACGGGTAACGAACTGCTTTGCAAGATCGAGTATGCTACCTCTTTGTTTAGACCAGAGACGATCGTACGGCTGGCAAACCATTACGAGCAGCTTTTGTCCTCAATTCTGGCTGAGCCGGATGCACAAATTGCGGATTTGAATATATTAACGGATAGCGAAATACATGATTTACTGGTCCGGTTTGACGTGTCGTGCCCGGCTCTTGCGAACCGGTACAACACAGAGGGGGCAGGCTTGGAAGCGGATGAGTTGTGTGAGTCGTGGAGAGAGAGAACGTTCCACGAGTTGTTCGAGCAGCAGGCGGAGCGTACTCCAGAAGCGCTGGCCGTGGTCTGTGAAGACAGCAAGCTGACATATGCAGAATTGAATTCCAGAGCGAATAGTCTGGCGCATGCACTGCGGGCACACGGGGTGAGACCGGAGCAGGTGGTCGGCATTCTTGCCGGGCGTTCGGTGGAACTGCTGATCGGTGTACTCGCTGTATGGAAAGCGGGTGGCGCTTATGTGCCTCTCGACCCGGATTATCCGGCGGATCGGATCGAATATATGCTAGCAGACAGCGGGGCAGCCGTGTTGCTTACACAGACCTGTCTGCTGGAGCAGGCAGAAGCTTGGCGAAGCAATGGAGCTCTGGTACTGCAAACGGTGCTTGCACTGGACAACGTTGCGACATACAACCTCGAAGCGATAGAAACCGCTGCCGGCTTGCAAACGCTGTGCCAGTCAGGCGCCGAGGAGAAGGTTTTGGCACCAGCGGAACCATCTGCTGCGGAAACGTCTGCCACCGCAGAAGCAGTGATCCACAGACTAACGGCAGTTCCTGCATGCAATCCGGCGAATGTGAACAAGCCGCATGACTTGGCTTACGTCATCTACACCTCCGGTACAACAGGCCGGCCGAAGGGCGTGGCGGTGGAACACCGCAGTCTGGTAAACACGGCAGCAGGTTATCGGCGGGACTATCGACTGGATCAATTCCCGATCCGGCTGTTACAACTCGCGAGCTTCTCGTTCGATGTGTTTGTGGGCGACATTGCACGGACGCTGTACAACGGAGGAACGATGATTATCGTGCCTAAGGACGATCGGATTGATGCAACCCGTCTCTACGGCTGGATTCGGGACTACGCCATAACGGTGTTTGAATCGACTCCAGCGTTGATCATACCGTTTATGGAGCATGTATATGCAGAAGGTTTGGACCTCAGCTCAATGCAGCTGCTGATTACAAGCTCGGATGCATGCAATGTTTCGGACTACCGCACCTTGCAGGAGCGTTTCGGCTCGCAGTTCCGTATCATTAACAGCTATGGCGTCACAGAAGCAGCGATTGATTCGAGTTTCTATGACGAGCCGCTGAATAAGCTGCCGAAAACGGGAAGCGTGCCAATCGGAAAAGCATGGCTGAATGCGAAGTTCTACATCGTGGATGCAAATCTGAAGCCGGTGCCGATCGGGGTACTGGGCGAGCTGGTTATCGGCGGAGCAGGAGTCGCCCGCGGATATTTGAATCGCCCGGATTTGACGGAGGAGAAGTTCGTAGACAGCCCGTTTGTGGCTGGTGAGCGGCTTTACAGGACGGGAGATCTGGCGCGCTGGATGCCTGACGGTAATGTGGATTTCATCGGACGAATCGACAATCAGGTGAAAATTCGCGGTTATCGGATCGAGCTGGGTGAGATTGAAGCAGCCATGAAAAATGTTGCTGACGTGGGACAAGCACTTGTCATCGACCGCATGGACGAGCGGGGACAGAAATATTTGTGTGGTTATGTCGTAGCAAATTCGGACTTTGATCTGGAACAGCTTGTGGCTTATCTGGATGCGGCGCTGCCTTCTCATATGGTGCCTTTGCGCATGACTCGTCTGGATCATATGCCACTTACGCCAAACGGCAAGATCGACCGTAAAGCGCTGCCTGTGCCGGAAGGAAGCATGCGTTCCGAGGCTGCATACACGGCGCCGCGTACTCCTGCCGAGCAAGCACTCGCATCGGTCTGGCAGTCGGTTTTAGGCATGGAACGGGTTGGCACTATGGATAATTTCTTTGCCCTTGGCGGGGATTCCATTAAAGCTTTGCAGGTATCTTCTCGCCTTTTGCAAACGGGCTACAAGCTGGTCATGAAGGATTTGTTCCATTACCCGACGATCTCCGCCCTGAGTATGCGACTGCAAACGGTGGAGAGAACGGCAAGCCAGGCCGAAGTGACAGGTGAGGTAGTTTTGACCCCGATTCAGCGCTGGTTCTTTGAGCAAAATCCGGCCGATATACATCACAGCAACCAGGCGTTCATGCAGTTTTCCAAGCAAAGGTTTGATGAAGAAGCTCTACGTCAGGCCGTGCGTCAGCTTATCGTGCATCACGATGCTCTCCGTACAGTTTACCGTACAACCGAGCATGGTTATGCAGCCTGGAATCGAGGCGCGGAGGAGAACGAAGCATTGTTTGATCTGGAGGTTATTGATTTCAGGGGCACGCTGGATGTGAAGAAAGCGGTGGAGGCTAAGGCGAGTGAGATTCAAGCAAGCATTGATCTGGAGCATGGCCCGCTGGTGAAGCTTGGTTTGTTCCGTTGCGACGATGGTGACCACCTGCTCATTGTGATCCATCATTTGGTCGTGGACGGTGTGTCCTGGCGAATTCTGCTTGAGGATTTGGCTACCGGCTATGAGCAGACACGGCAAGGACAGCCGATCCGTCTGCTGCTCAAAACAGATTCCTTCCAGCTGTGGGCGAAACAGCTCGCTGATTATGCCAAAGGTTCGGCAATCGAAAGTGAAAGAGAGCATTGGCATAATATCGAGCAATTGGCCTATGAGCCACTTCCGAGAGATTTTGAACAAGGTCGCCCCATGCTGAAGGACAGCGGGATTGTGTCTGTACGTTGGACGGAGGTGGAAACGGAGCAGCTTCTGAAGCAGGCACACCTTGCTTACCATACAGAGATGAATGATCTTCTGCTTGCCGCGCTTGGCCTTGCAGTACAAGCCTGGAGTGGTCATGAACGGGTGCTGGTGAATCTTGAAGGTCATGGTCGTGAAGAACTTTTTCCAAATGTAGATATTACACGCACGGTAGGCTGGTTTACAAGCCAATTCCCTGTTGTTCTGGAGCAAGGGCACGCAGAGACTCTTGGTCATCAGGTGAAAAGGGTGAAGGAAGGCTTGCGCCGTATTCCGAACAAAGGAATCGGTTACGGCATCCTGCGTTATTTGGCGGGGACACGTGGTGACGAGAGTTTTGTTTTAGAGCCGGAGATCAGCTTCAACTATTTGGGTCAGTTCGATCAGGATTACGATAGTAGCGGCTCACAGCCGTCTCCGTTCAGTCCGGGTTCTGATTCAAGCCCGAATGCAGTGATGGATTTTGTGCTCGATATTAACGGTATGGTGTCTGAGGGAGTGCTGGAGCTCAACATTCGATATGGGAAAACCCAGTATAAACGGGAAACGGTAGAGCGCTTAGGTACCCTGCTCCAATTGAGCTTGCGTGAGATCGTCGACCATTGTGTTTCAAAAGAGAAGCCAGAGCTTACGCCTAGCGATGTACTGCTTCAAGATATGACGGCGGAGGAACTGGAGCAGCTTACGGACCATACAGCGGCGCTTGGCGAACTGGAGAATGTATACACCCTGACGCCGCTGCAAAAAGGGATGTTGTTCCACAGCCTGCTGGATGCTGATTCGGAAGCCTATTTTGAACAGGTGACCTTCGATCTGCACGGAAGCCTGGATGTCGAGGCCTTCACTCAAGGTCTGGACACGCTGGTGCAGCGCAATGAAGCGCTGCGAACCAATTTCGTGACTGGCTGGAGGGACGAGCCGATTCAGGTGGTATTCCGCGAGCGGAAGTGTGAAGTGTATTTTGAAGATATTCGCCCGTCATACCATGAAGACCCGGAGAAGACGATAGCCGAGTTTGTCAGCGCGGATAAAGCGAACAAGTTCGATCTGGCCCAAGGCTCTCTGATGCGTGTGACAGTCCTTCGAACAGGTGAAGAGTCCTACCATGTGATCTGGAGCCATCATCATATTTTGATGGACGGCTGGTGTATGTCTTTCATGATCAAGGAAGTGTTCGATACCTATTTCGCAATTCAGGAAAAGAATGCACCGGAGCTTCCTCCAGTTACCTCGTACTCTAAGTATATCGAATGGCTTGAAGCTCAAGATGCTGCGAAAGCTTCACTGTACTGGTCTGAATATTTGGCCGGTTACGATCAGCAGACCAAGCTGCCACAGGAGAAAACACAACTGAGACAGCATGCTTTTGAGATGGCCGAAATGGATATGGAGCTTGGTAAAGGATTGACTGGGCAAATTGAGCGTGCAGCGCGCCAGCAGCAGGTGACACTTAATACGTTCATGCAGACCATATGGGGACTGGTGCTGCAGATATACAACAACAGCGAGGATGTCGTATTTGGCTCCGTTGTATCCGGGCGTCCAGCAGAAATTCCGGGCATCGAAAGCATGATTGGTCTGTTTATTAATACGATTCCTGTTCGTATTCAAAGCAAAGCGGAGCACACAGTAGCAGATATCCTGAGAACAACTCAGGATCAAGCACTGGCATCGAGAGCATACGAGACGTATCCACTGTTCGAAATTCAGTCGCTGAGCGAGCAAAAACGCGACTTGATCAATCATATTATGGTCTTTGAAAATTATCCGATGGAAGAACAGATCGAGCAGGTCGTCGGGGGTGACCAGAACGCGTTGAAAATTGCCAACATCCAGTCGCCGGAGCAAACGAACTACGATCTGGACATTACCGTCATTCCAGAAGAGCAAATTTTGCTGCGGTTTACGTACAATGCGTTGACGTTTGAAGCGGATGGCATCAGACAGCTTTGTAGTCATTTTGTTCGGGCACTGGAGCAAGCTGCGGTTAACCCGAATATGCGAATAAATGAGCTGCAGCTTTTGACAGCATCGGAAAAAGAAGAAATCATCAGCGCGTTTAACCCGGCGCAGCCGGAAGCAGCCCCTGTGGCAGCATTCCACAGGCTGTTTGAGAAACAGGCGGAACACACGCCGGATGCAGAAGCTGTTGTGTATGAGAACGACCGCCTGACGTATGCGGAGCTGAACGTGCGGGCGAACCGTCTGGCGGCTACACTGCGCACAAGCGGCATCGGCCGGGAGTCGATCGTCGGCATTCTCGCCGAGCGTTCGGTGGACCTGCTGGTTGCTGTACTAGCTGTCTGGAAAGCAGGCGGGGCGTATGTGCCACTGGACCCGGATTATCCGGCAGACCGCGTACGTTTCATGCTGGAAGACAGCGGGGCGAAGGTGCTGCTGACGCAAACACCGCTGCGAAAGCGTGCGGAAGCTTGGCTCGGCGAAGAGCAGCTGGCACTGGCGAAGGTGCTGTACCTGGACGACGAAGCAGCGTACAGCGAGCAGCAAACGAATGCGCCGATGCTGGGCTCAGACCAAGGCTCCAGCATAGCTTCCGGCGTAGTCTCTGGCATGGACAGTTTCCATGAAGCTCGTCCGGAGGACTTGGCGTATGTGATCTACACGTCGGGAACAACCGGCAAGCCGAAGGGTGTGATGATCGAGCATCAGAGCTTGGTCAATACAGCAGCAGGCTATCGACGGGAATACCGATTGGATCGGTTCCCGGTGCGGCTGATGCAGCTGGCCAGCTTCTCATTTGACGTGTTTGTGGGTGATATTGCACGCACGCTGTATAACGGGGGCACGATGGTGATCGTGCCTAAGGACGACCGGATTGATCCATCCCGTCTGCACCACTGGATCGAGCGGGAACGGGTGACTATTTTCGAATCGACGCCTGCATTGATTGTGCCGTTCATGCAGTACGTGTACGAGCAGAAGCTGGATATCCGTTCGATGGAGCTGCTCATCACAAGCTCGGATAGCTGTAGCGTTGCAGATTATCGCACCTTGCAGGAACGGTTCGGCTCATCGTTCCGCATCATCAATGCGTACGGCGTGACGGAAGCGGCCATCGATTCCAGCTTCTATGACGAGCCGCTGACCCAGCTGCCGCAGACGGGCCATGTGCCGATTGGCAAAGCGTGGCTGAATGCGAAATTCTACATCGTGGATGCACATCTGAATCCGGTGCCCGTTGGGGTGCTGGGCGAGCTGGTGATTGGCGGCGTCGGTGTGGCACGTGGTTACTTGAACCGTGCGGAGCTGACGGCAGAGAAGTTTGTAGACAGTCCATTCGTCGCTGGGGAGCGGCTGTACCGCACAGGAGATTTAGCGCGGTGGATGGAAGACGGCAATGTAGACTTCATCGGTCGAATCGACAACCAGGCGAAAATCCGGGGTTACCGGATCGAAACGGGGGAAGTCGAAGCGAAGTTGCTGAGTGCAGCTGGTGTGAAGGAAGCCATCGTCGTTGTTATGGAAGATCAGGAAGGGCAGAAGGCGTTGTGCGCTTATTATACGGTGGAAGAAGGTTTGTCGGCCGCAGATTTGAAAAGCATGATCTCCACCGAACTGCCGGGTTACATGATCCCGTCGTATTTCGTTGAACTGGAGCAATTACCGCTAACGCCGAATGGGAAAATCGACCGTAAGGCGCTGCCAGCACCGAAAGGGGGCGGTCACGAATACGTGGCGCCTCGCACCGAACTGGAGCAGAAGCTGGCTGCCATCTGGCAGGAGGTGCTTCTTCGGGAGCAGTTGGTAGGCGTAACAGACAACTTCTTCGACCTCGGGGGACACTCTCTGCGGGCGACAACCCTTGTCAGCAAAATGCATAAAGAACTGGGTATTGAATTCCCGCTTCGCGACGTATTCCACTACGCGACAGTTGAGGAAATGGCCGCGGCGATGGAACGGCTGGAATCCAGCTCGTTTACTTCTATTCCGGCTGTGGATCCTGCCGAATATTATCCGCTCTCTTCCGCCCAGAAGCGTCTTTATATTTTGAATCAACTGGAAGGAGGCGAACTGAGCTACAATATCCCGGGAGCAATGCTGCTCGAAGGACAGCTTGACCGGCAAAGGTTTGAAGAAGCGTTCCGCGGGCTTGTAGCGCGTCATGAAACGCTGCGAACCGGTTTTGAGATGGTACATGGTGAAGCCGTTCAGCGGATATATGAAGATGCTGCCTTCCAGGTTGAATATGTGCAGATTAGTGAAGAGCAGGCGGTAGAAACGGTGCGTCAATTTGTTCGTGCATTTGATCTGGCGAAGCCGCCACTTCTGCGAGTAGGTCTTGCCAAATTGGAACCGGATCGACACATTCTAATGTTTGATACACATCATATCGTATCTGATGGCGTTTCAATGGACGTCATGATTGAGGAGTTCGTGCATTTATACAGTGGGCAGTCGCTCGAGCCGCTCCGCATTCAGTACAAGGATTATGCGGTATGGCAGCAATCGGACGAGCAAAAATTGCAGCTTGCCAAGCAAGAGGCCTACTGGCTCGATATGTTCAGCGGAGAGCTGCCGGTTCTGGAAATGCCAACGGATTATCCACGTCCGGCTATGCAGAGCTACGAGGGTCATTCGTTGCAACTGTGTATGAATCGTGAGAAAACGGAAGGCCTGAAACGACTTGCAGCCGAGAATGGAGCAACGCTATATATGGTTCTGCTTGCAGCATATACCGTGCTTTTACACAAATATTCAGGGCAAGAAGACGTGGTAGTGGGTACGCCGATTGCGGGCAGAAATCATAGCGACGTTCAGCCGTTAATCGGGATGTTCGTTAATACGTTGGCGATTCGCAGTTATCCGGCTGCCGGGAAGACGTTCCTTGACTACTTGCAAGAGATCAAGGAGACAACGCTGGGTGCTTTTGAACATCAGAATTATCCGTTTGAAGAACTGGTGGAACAGGTGAATGTGACTCGCGATTTACGCCGTCATCCGCTGTTCGATACGATGTTTGCTTTGCAGAATACAGAGAATGTGGAAATCCAGCTTCCAGGACTTCATTTATCGACGTATGCCAGCGAAGAAATGGTTTCCAAATTCGACTTGAGTCTGGATGTTACAGAGATTGAGGATGGCTTGGAAGTTCTATTTGAATACGCTACGGCTCTATATAAAACGAAAACGGTGGAGCAATTGGCTACCCACTACTTGCAGCTGATTGAATCTATTCTCTGCAACCCGTCAGCAACAATTGCTGAATTGGATATGTTGACGGGGGCGGAAAAAGAAGAAATGATCAGTGGGTTTAACCCGGCGCAGCCGGAAGCAGCCCCTGTGGCAGCATTCCATCGCCTGTTTGAGAAACAAGCGGAACGCACGCCAGAGGCAGAAGCTGTTGTGTATGAGAACGATCGCCTGACCTATGCGGAGCTGAACATGCGGGCGAACCGTCTGGCAGCTACACTGCGCACAAGCGGCATCGGCCGGGAGTCCATCGTCGGCATTCTCGCCGAGCGTTCGGTGGACCTGCTGGTTGCTGTACTAGCTGTCTGGAAAGCAGGCGGGGCGTATGTGCCACTGGACCCGGATTATCCGGCAGACCGCGTACGTTTCATGCTGGAAGACAGCGGGGCGAAGGTGCTGCTGACGCAAACACCGCTGCGCGAGCGTGCGGAAGCCTGGCTGGGTGAAGAGAAACTGGCACTGGCGAAGGTGCTGTACCTGGACGACGAAGCAGCGTACAGCGAGGAACGAACGAATGCGCCGATGCTGGGCTCAGACCAAGGCTCCAGCCTGGTCTCTGGCAAGTTAACAGGGGCTGTGAATGGCGGGAGTGAGGGCTATCTGAATGTTCTGGATGATGTTGATGTTATTGGCATGGATCACTTCCATGAAGCTCGTCCGGAGGACTTGGCGTATGTGATCTACACGTCGGGAACAACCGGCAAGCCGAAGGGTGTGATGATCGAGCATCGGAGCTTGGTCAATACAGCAGCAGGCTACCGACGGGAGTACGGATTGGATCAGTTCCCGGTGCGGCTGATGCAGCTCGCGAGCTTCTCGTTTGACGTGTTTGTGGGCGATATTGCGCGCACGTTGTACAACGGCGGCACGATGGTGATTGTGCCTAAAGACGACCGGATTGATCCATCCCGTCTGCACCACTGGATCGAGCGGGAGCAGGTGACTATTTTCGAATCGACACCTGCATTGATCGTGCCGTTCATGCAGTACGTATACGAGCAGAAGCTGGATATTCGCTCGATGGAGCTGCTCATCACAAGCTCGGATAGCTGCAGCGTTGCAGATTATCGCACCTTGCAGGAGCGGTTCGGCTCATCGTTCCGCATCATCAATGCGTACGGTGTGACCGAAGCCGCTATTGACTCCAGCTTCTATGACGAGCCACTGACTCAGCTGCCGCAGACGGGCCATGTGCCGATTGGGAAAGCGTGGCTGAATGCGACATTCTACATCGTGGATGCACATCTGAATCCGGTGCCCGTTGGGGTGCTGGGCGAGCTGGTGATTGGCGGCGTCGGTGTGGCACGTGGATACTTGAACCGTGCGGAGCTGACGGCAGAGAGGTTTGTGGACAGTCCATTCGTCGCCGGGGAGCGGCTATACCGCACAGGAGACCTGGCGCGGTGGATGGAGGACGGCAACGTGGACTTCATCGGTCGAATCGACAACCAGGCGAAAATCCGGGGATACCGGATCGAGACGGGGGAGATTGAGTCGCAGCTGCTGCAGGTGGCAGGTGTGCGTGAAGCGGTAGTGCTGGTTCGAAGTGATGCGAACGGAAATAAGGCGCTGTGCGCGTATTACACAACGGATAGCGAATTGCTGGCGATTGACATAAAACGGGCGATCTCCAGCGAGCTGCCGGGTTACATGATCCCGTCTTACTTTATCGAACTGGAGCATTTACCTCTGACACCAAACGGAAAAATCGACCGAAAGGCGCTGCCGACGCCGGAAGAGGCAATAAGTGCAGATCGTGAATACGTGGCACCGCGTAATGAGTTGGAAACAAAACTGGCGGCAATCTGGCAGGACGTGTTGGGGCTCTCGAAGGAAATTGGTGTTCACGACAACTTCTTCGATCTCGGCGGTCACTCCCTGCGAGCAACAACGTTGGTTAGCAAGGTGCATAAAACGTTGAGTGTAGATCTGCCTTTGCGCGATGTGTTCCGGCATTCGACCGTTGAAGCGATGGCTGAGGCAATCAGTCGATTGGAGCAGCAGGAATTCCTCTCTATTCCGGTGCTGGATAAGCAGGATTGCTACCCACTTTCCTCCGTGCAAAAACGGCTTTATATCCAGCAGCAGATGCAAGGTGCCGAGCTAAGTTACAACATGTCTGGCATGACGGTGCTCGTCGGGGGCTTGGAACGGGAGCGATTTGAGGCAGCGCTCAAGGGTTTAATCGCGCGTCACGAAATCTTACGAACCGGCTTCGACATGGTTGACGGGGAACCGATGCAACGCATTTATGCGGACTTGGAGTTTGCCGTAGAGTATACAAAAGCAACAGAAAGTGAAACGAAAGGCATAGCGGATGCCTTTGTACGTGTCTTTGATTTGCATTTACCACCACTGTTGCGCGTGGGCTTGGTTGAATGGGAATCGGAGCGCCATCTGCTTATGCTGGACATTCATCATATCGTCACGGATGGCATGTCAATGGGCATCTTCGTCGAAGAACTGCTGCGTCTGTATAATGGTGAGACGCTGGAACCACTTCGGATTCAGTACAAGGAGTTTGCCGCTTGGCTGCAATCTGAGCCTGTGAAAGATCGGTTGAAACGTCAGGAAGCCTACTGGCTGGATATGCTGAATGGTGATCTGCCAACGCTTGAACTGCCGACGGACTTTGCCAGACCTGCTGTTCGCAGTTTTGAGGGAGATGTGCTGCCTTTCAGTATTAACAAGCAGATGACCGAAAGCTTGCAGCGCATTGCAGATGAGAACGGTGCTACCCTGTATATGGTGTTATCGGCTGTCTATTCCGTCCTGCTCAGCAAATATTCGGGACAAGAAGACTTCATTGTAGGGACGCCGGTGTCGGGTCGCACCCATGCCGACCTGGAGCCGCTAATCGGAATGTTTGTTAACACATTGGCGATTCGCCATTATCCTTCAGGGGAGAAGACGTTCCTTGCTTACTTGAACGAAGTCAAAGAAACGATGCTGGGCGCCTATGACCATCAGGATTATCCGTTTGAGGACCTTGTGACGAAGCTGCAAGTACCGCACGATCAAAGCCGCAATCCAGTGTTTGATGTCATGTTTGCTCTGGAAACGAAGGAAGATAACGTTCAAAGCTTTGGAGATATCCAGATCGAATCTTATCCGGAAAAACATACGGTTTCCCAATTTGATCTGACCTTGATCATTTCGATGCTGGATGAGGGCATGAACGGGCTATTCGAATATGCCACGAAGTTGTTTACACGCAATCTGATCGACAATTTTGCTCAGGACCTGCTTGTGATCATTGAACAAATTGGCGAACAGCCTTCAATGCTGCTCAAGGATATTTCCCTGAACGGGCCATCCGAACAGGAGCAAGATGAGTTAGAGACGATCGATATTATATTCTAATCCTTTACCCGGCTTGGGTGTATGCCGTATTTTTCTCGGTATGCATCCTGCCGGGTATTTTAAGTTAGAAGAGAAGAATTAACTATAAAGGCCGCAGGTATAGATCTAAACACAGGTCAGAATGAATGTTGATTCATATTCGGTGCTGACGACTGTATCGTGGGGGGGTACGTTGTTTAAGGGGAAATGGCTGTGACACAACTTTGGCAATGTAGAGACTGCTTGTCATTTTATTTATAAATACAATGATGTGGTAGTCCATTATATGATTTAGTTAACTAATCTTAAAGACATAACATATGTAAGAGTGAAGCGAATTTCGCTTCACTCCGTAGTTAAATGAATTTTTAGATTGAAAAAATAATATAAAATTACTCTACGAAAACATTGGCACTTATACTTACATTGCCAGGACCATTATTGTAATAACCTAAGAAGTACGTACCAGCTTCCTGGATGAAGTATCTTCTGTGATATCCGTTACCCGAGACATTCCATCCAACATTGTTGCTTCCATTTTCTTTGAACACCACGTACGTTACATTAGGTATGCTAGAGCCGTCAACGGATGTTTGTGTAATATCAATGTAAAATGAAGTTGGGGCATTAATTGTAACTCTGGCATAGTTGTAAGTCGTTTGAAGACCATCCGTTGGAGAGAGATTGTTGTGGAAAACCCACATAACGAGTTGTGATTGCAGCGCAACTGGAAGGAAATCGGATAGCTTGGTGTGGGTGCCCCCTCCATAGTCTCTTGCTGGCTCCATCTCAGCTGCCATAGCAGGTTGAGATATTCCTAAAATCATCAGTGAAGCAAAAGCACTAAGAAGCCCCTTTTTTAACCACATACATTAAACCTCCTTAATATAAGTGTATGAGAATGGCCATTTCTCAATATAATAATTGCATAAAAAGAAAAATTTGTAAATAGATATCTATATTTCAATTATTGAAAATATTATACTTTCTAAGTGTTATTAATTGAATTCATTTAATTAGTTCGAACACCTGCAATTTCTTGGCAGGAAAAAGATTCAGGGAAACTGATCGGCAAAATGAAGGCGGTATGAGCTGTGCTAAATATTAATATGATAAACGTTCATTAGTTTACTAATCTTTCACAGAGATTAACTTGAACTTATAAGAGTATAGTTGTTGCTGCATCACCAATTCCTATATATGACTCAACAAATGCAAATAATGCTGTCTCAGTGATTCCTTTAACGTGTCAGGTGCAACAATCTGAATAGAGGTGCCGTAACTTGCAAGATAGCTCACGATGAAATCCAGTTCATGGGATTCATAGGTCCCGACGAGCATATGCATACCATGCTGTTCTTCAAGGTGCATAGATGGAAAGTAGTTCTGACGAAATAACTCCATTCCCGCCTCGCTGATCTTGCATTGAAACGAGATCGCCTGCTCGGATGGTTTCCATAAGGCATGAAGATGCTCTGCATGTAGTAGATCGGCAACCTGCTTAACAGGCTCAATATCAGTTAACAACGCCGTTATCATGCGATCACAGCGAAATACACGGTAAGCTTTCTTTTTCAGATCATACGCCTGACAGTACCAGTAGCCTTTACTGGCGTACAGTGCAATGGGCTGAATGATACGGGGACTGGCTTCTACGTTGTGCTTGTCCGAATACGTCATCTGAATGACCTGCTGCTGCACAGCCGCCATTAATAGAAGCTCCAGGTGGGAGCTGTCCTTGATTTGTTCCGTATGTTTGAAGGTAACACGCTGCTGCATATTGTGAATATTGTCCCGCTGCTTGTCGGATAGTGCCGCCATAAACTTCTGATGAACGGAATCAAATGTCGTCTGGAATGGCAGGCTGGAGAAGCTGCGAAGCGCCTGCATGGCAAAATACAGGGCATGAAGCTCATCTGTGTTAAAAGAGATCGGAGGCAGCTGCATTTGCTGGAGCAGCCGATAGCCGCCGTAACGTCCATATTCAACATAGATGGGCGCACCCATCTCTTCCAAAGACGCAATATCCCGCAGAGCCGTGCGTTTGGAGATTTGGAACTCCTGCATCAGCTCAGGCAAGGTGAAATGTTGTTTTTGATTAATGAAGCGAAGCATGTGATGTAATCGTTCTGTTTTCTTCACAAGGCTGTACCCTGTCCTTTCAATGGTGCCGTGAATTGGCACCTTTACTTGTTATAGTCCTAAGTGTAAGGCAAACGAATAGAGGAGGCAATTCTGATGAAGTATGAAGTTATTCCATTCCTGTCCATGAACGGGGATGCAGCGAAGGCCATTGCATTTTATGAGAAAACGTTAGGGGCGAAGGTGCTTTTTCGCAAGAGCTACAAAGAAATGAAAGAGATGAGTCCTGAGTTCACGTATCCTGAAGGCCAGGATGAGTATGTCACACATTCCGTGCTGCAGGTTGGCGTAAACAAATTAATGATTGCTGAAGAAGCGATGGATGCGGAAAGGCCTTGGGAATCGGGGAATAGTATTTCAATGTGCATTCAGTCTCGAGATCAAGATCAGATCGACCGATTATATGAGGAATTATCGCAGCATCCAGGGGTAAAGGTGCTTGTCCCTTACGAACAGAATGAATTCAGCCCCGGCTATGGCATCGTTCGTGATCCGTTTGGTGTTGTCATACAGCTGTGTGTTACAGTGCATGATTTTTGATAACTATAATTTTCACTTAACAACTGCTTAAAGATGTATCATGCTAAAGAAGAGTAAATGGGGATATGAATCTCCAGCTACTCTTCTTTTTTAATAAATATGGTGCGGAACGTGAATTTTGCCCTAGAAAACAGATGCAATTTGTTGTATGATTCGGCCCGTAACGTTTAGTACGTAGAAAAAACTGTATGTGTGTGAAAAAAATATATTTTGAGATTTATGCAATTCAGTGATCCAAAAGTAATGAATTGGGGTATCAATACCTAGAATCAAATGCAGGAATGAAGGTGCGTTAAACGAAAACTTGTGATCTGCACTTGTCATCCATCTGCATCAGGCAAGCAGTTACAATATATGACGTTATTGACTACGGGACGGATTGTGGGGGATTTAGATGACTTTATTGGGGAATGTGCAGCAGGATGAGGTTACGGACGCACTGGTGATCAAGGCGCTGGAGAGAAGCTTGGCCATTATCCGGTTTGATGTAAATCGCAAGGTTACATACGTGAATGATGTATTTGCTTCAACAATGGGGTATACCAAGGAAGAGATGTATGGCATGCATCATCGTCAATTATGTTTCGGCAAGTTTACAGACAGTCCGGCGTATGAGGAGTTTTGGAGAAGTATTTTGAACGGAAAAAGTTTTCAGGACAAGGTGGAGCGGATGGATGCCGGAGGGCAGTCTGTATGGCTCGAAGCCACGTACATGAGGGTATATGATGAGTCTAATCAAAAAATTGTTGGAGTCTGCAAGATGGCAACCAATATTACGAATCGTCAGAATAATATAACAACCGTTGTACAGGAGCTGAAGGCACTCTCTCAGGAATTAAACGAGCAGGCCGGTGCGGGCATCGGTCGAAGCCATGAGCTGTTGTCTAGCGTTGCTTATATCTCGGAGGTGTCGGCAACAAACCAGTCTACACTGACTCATCTTCAGGAACAGGCTGGCTCCATTCAAGGTGTGGTACGCACGATTCGGGAAATATCATCCCAGACACAGCTGCTGGCACTGAACGCGGCTATTGAAGCTGCACATGCAGGAGAGTTTGGAAGAGGCTTCGATATTGTAGCGAAGGAAGTGCGCAAGCTGTCTGCGATGGTGGAGAAATCCATTAATGAGATTCGGGATAGTGTCACGGGTATAACCAAGGAAATTACGAATATCACCAACGGCACCAAAAAGGTGGAGCAGTACGTGCAGCATAGCAATGAGAGAATTGAGATTGCATTACAGGATTTCAAAACAATCGCAGACGCAGCTCGCCTGCTTGATGACAAGGCACAGCATGTGACTCGGATAGTATAAGTTGAATATCAGAACGATTCTGCTCCTTGCAGGGTCGTTTTTTGTTGTTCAAGAAAATAGAAGAAAGCGTTCTATTGGATATGCTGCCAAAAACACGGAATTTTTGCGGGTAAACAGGACACAATAATTCGGGAATACCTGTAGCTTGATTTTTGCAGAGAGGGAGGCGGAGGACATGTGGTCTAAGATTATATCGTATATTCCTGAATGGCCGATATGGGTTCAGGCTATGCTGGTATTCATTGTACCCGTGATTATTACGCTGATCTGGAGATGGTTGAATACAGCTGTACAGAGAGGCAGCTTTTCTCGTTCAACCAAGCCTTCCATCTCTTCCAGAGACATTTCGCCCGCAGAAGCACGCATAGGACCGGGTACAGAGACAGGACATTATGCAAACATCAAATTAACAGGCGAATATGCAACAGATATGACAAGTGTGAAAGAAACTTTTGCCAAAAATGCAGATGTACATATTCGCGAGTTTACGATCAGAGGTACAAGCACAAGGGCTGCTGTGATGTATACCGAAGGATTGGTGGATCAGGAATTAGTTGATGAGCATTTGATTACACCGCTAATGACGGATGGTGTGCCTGAACTGAAACAGGAGGGGTTTGTGCATCCGGAGAATCGTCAGGCGCTGTCCAGCTATATCCGGAACCAATTGCTGCCTGTCAGCCAGATTCAGGAGACAGGTTCGCTGCAGGAGTTTGCACTCGGTGTACTGGTTGGGAAGAATGGATTGCTGGTGGATGGTATGCCAGGCGGTATGCTGATCGGCACGTCGAAGGGCAAGACACGAAGCATTGATGAGCCGTTATCCGAAGCATTACTGCGGGGGCCGCGAATTGGATTTACGGAGCAGCTGAGTGACAATACAGGCATTTTGCGTCGGTATGGCAGCGATCAGAGCTTGTTCATTGAAAAGATTGAGGTAGGCTCGCGCATTAAAAAAGACCTCGCCATCGCTTACATTCAGGACATTGCTGACCCGAAGCTGGTGGCAGAAGTCGAGAAGCGCATTCGTGAGATGGATATGGACAATTTCCTTGAATCAGGTTATGTCGAGCAATTGATTGAAGACAATACACTGAGTCCGTTCCAGCAAATATTAAATACAGAGAGGCCTGACCGGGTGATCGGTGCCCTGCTGGAAGGACGAGTGGCGATTTTACTGGACGGGACGCCATTTGTACTCGTTGTACCCGTGACCTTCAGCATGCTGCTGCAATCTCCCGAGGATTATTATGAGCGCTGGATTCCTGGTAGTTTTCTACGTATGCTGCGCTTTCTATCTGCCATGCTGGCTTTGCTTGCGCCCGCCCTGTATATCTCGTTTATCTCATTTCATCCAGGTCTGATTCCCACCAAGCTAGCATTGACCATCATTGAAACGAGGACAGGAGTACCTTTCCCCGCCCTTATTGAAGTATTGATTATGGAGCTGTCTATCGAAATTCTGAGGGAAGCAGGAATTCGTCTCCCTAAGCCAATTGGACCTGCGATGGGAATCGTCGGGGGTCTCATTATTGGCCAGGCTGCGGTACAAGCGGGAATTATCAGTCAGTTCCTGGTCATCGTGGTGGCCGTGACGGCAATCTCTTCTTTCACCATTCCAGTATACAGCGCAGGATTAACATTGCGGATTTTGCGATTTGCTGCCATGTTCAGTGCTGCAGTGCTCGGATTGTATGGCGTAGTCATGTTCTTTCTGCTGATATGCACACATCTCGCGAGGTTAACAAGCTTTGGTGTTCCATATGTGGCACCAGCTGTTCCATATCGTATGAGTGACTGGAAAGATTTTATTATCCGTGCACCTCTTTCCATGATGAGAAGACGCCCCGAGATGATGAATACGGTGGATGAGGATCGGAAGAAGTAGGCAGGCATTCGCTTGTATCAATTGTAGGCGTGGAGGTGTAGTGAAGTGAATGACGCTCAGGGGAAAATAAGTACTACACAGGCGGTTGTGATCATCGTCAATTATATGCTGGGTGCAGGGATATTAACGCTGCCACGAACGATGAGCAAAGCGGTGGGAACACCTGACGTCTGGATCTCCATTATTTTGTCCGGGCTAATCATCACAGGAGTGGGTATCATTCTTGTGACCCTGTGCCGCCGATTTCCCGAAAAAACAGTATTTCAATTCACAAGGGAAATTACCGGACGCTGGATCGCGTACATTCTGGGATGTTCGATGATCTTGTATTTCATGATTATTGCTGCCTTTGAGATCAGAGTGATGGCTGATGTAACGGGTATGTATCTGCTTGAGCGTACACCGACATGGGCCATTGTGATGGTATTTATGTGGATTGGCGTCTATCTCATCTCTGGCGGGTTATCGGTGATCCTGCGTGTATTTGAGATCATTCTGCCCATTACACTGGTCATCTTTGTTATGGAAATTCTGCTTAGCAATCAATTGTTCGAGATCAGCAATTTAAGGCCTGTTTTGGGTGAAGGGATCATGCCAATCATTAAGGGCTTGAAGCCATCGCTGTTGTCTTATACAGGTTACGAGGTCATGCTGGTCATTACGGCATATATGCAGAATCCGAAAAAAAGCAATAAAGCGATAACATGGGGCATTGCTGTTTCCACTGCTGTCTACCTCATTACGGTGGTCATGGTTGTAGGAAGCCTTTCACTTGACGGAATCAAAACGAGGACTTGGCCGACGCTGGAATTGGTACGAAGCTTCGAAATACAAGGCTTGATCTTTGAGCGCTTTGAATCGCTCCTGCTGGTTATCTGGATTATGCAGATCTTCTCCACGTTTGCAATTACCCATTACTGTGCTTCAGTAGGCATTCGTGACTTATTCAAGACCAAAAAAATGGGCAAGATCATGTATGTTCTGCTGCCTATTATATATATAGCGGCGATGATGCCCAAAAATGTAGATGAAACCTTTGCACTTGGCGATATGCTGGGTAACGCTTCGGTTTTGCTGTTCGCCATCTTGCCCTTGATCCTGTTGGTCATAAGCATGATACGTAAAAAAGGAGGCAAGCACGCATGATTTTCTTTCGCCTGCTGGGACGGATCACTTGCGTTGTGACCATCCTGAGTTTACTCTCAGGCTGCTGGAGCAGCAGAGAAATTGAGGACTTGAGCTTGTACGTTGCTCTCGGTATTGATGTGGGTCAAGAAACCGAGTTTGAGAAAAAAATTGCGGAGCAGGGAGGACGTTATCCCAAGCTGGACAATGTAACAGCTACCGTTCAGATTGCGCCAGGATATTCCAGCAGCCAAAAAAGTGAGCAGTCAGGATCACCTGCATCCGGTAAAACGTCTTATTCCAATGAACGGCTTTCTGGTGATTCCTTGCTGCAGATTTTCCGTCAGTTTGCCTTGCGCCGTGATCGCCCTCTCATTGGACATCACCTTAAGGTCATTGTGATTTCCAAGGATATTGCCAAAAAATACGGGCTGGATCAGCTGCTGGATTTTATACTGCGCGATAACGACATTCGCCCGAACTGTCTGGTGCTGATCAGTCATCATCGTGCGGTAGATGTGCTTACATCTAATGACCCGTCACGCATTCCGGCATTTTATCTTACGGGGATTACGAATAATTATTATATTTCCAACAAAATTCTGGAGCCTGTATCGCTCGCGAAGCTTGATGCCCAGATGCAATCCGAGTCGAGTTTTCTATTGCAGAATGTACTGAACTATAACGGGGAGGACAAGTTCTCGGGCGGCAGCATCTTCGATGCCAAAACCAAGAAGTTTATCGGTGAGCTTGACCAAACGGATCTGGAGGCTCTGTCCTGGCTCAGACCAAATCAAAAGGGTGGAGTCATCAAGACCTACAGCAAGGAAGGATTTACGGTAATCTATGAGATCAAAAAGAAAAGAACCAAGATTATTCCGAAAGTAGTTGGTGATGACATTTCATTCCACATTAAAGCCGAATCTGATGGTTGGATGATGGAGGATTGGCGAGCTCCGGAAAAGGAGGAGAAGGGAGCTTATCGGGATGATTTGGAAAAGGATTTTGCAAAATTGGTTGAACAGCAGATTAAGGATATGTTGTATAAACTCCAGCATACGTATCAGGTGGATGTTGCCGATTTTCGGGACACAATTCGAATCAAATATCCGAAGACATGGAAGAAGGTGAAGGATCACTGGGATGAGGTGTTTGCGAAGGTGCCCATCACATATGAGGTCAAGACCAGAATTGTGAATCCGGGGTCTTCTACAGAGTAGCTCGTTGGAATTTTGTAGAGGGAGCAGGCTATTGGAACAGGATGCAGGCGTAATTCTATTTAAATGTTGACACATCAGGTGGCAGTCGATATAGTTATAAAAAATCATTTTCTTATCCAGAGAGGTGGAGGGACTGGCCCTTAGAAACCTCAGCAACAGATCTGAAGGATACTGTGCTAATTCCAGCGGGTGAAAGCCTGATAGATAGGAGCAGTTGTTTTTATTTGTCAGTAGAGGCGCACTCTTCGGGAAGAGTGGGTCTTTTTTGTTTGCTCTGGATGAAGAAGCAGGGAGTATGTCATATGGAGAATAACAGCGATAAAGGTCATTTTCAGCGTAAGATGCAAACGAGACATGTGGTCATGCTTTCGCTTGGCGGCGTCATTGGAACGGGATTATTCCTTAGTTCGGGGTACACGATTCAGCAGGCGGGACCGCTCGGTACCATTTTATCCTATCTCATCGGGGCACTCGTCGTGTATCTGGTTATGCTCTGTCTGGGCGAATTATCAGTATATATGCCAGAGACGGGTGCATTCCACAGCTACGCAGCCAAATATATCGGCCCAGCTACAGGTTATACGGTTGCCTGGCTGTACTGGCTGACCTGGACAGTCGCACTGGGCTCAGAATTTACGGCAGCCGGGCTGCTGATGCAGCGCTGGTTCCCGTCCGTAAATGTCTGGATATGGAGTGCACTGTTTGCTCTGATGATTTTTCTGTTTAATGCGTTCACGGTTAAACTGTTTGCCGAATCCGAATTTTGGTTCTCCTTGGTGAAGGTGATGACGATTGTGCTCTTTATTATTATTGGCGGGGCTGCCATGTTTGGGATTATTCCGATGGCAGATGCGTCTCCGGCGCCACTCTTTACCAACATTACAGCATCAGGTTGGTTTCCGCATGGAGCCACAGCCATATTAATGACGATGCTGGCCGTGAACTTTGCCTTTTCGGGTACAGAGCTGATTGGCATTGCTGCCGGAGAGACGGAAAACCCGGAAAAAAACATTCCAAAAGCCATTCATACGACATTATGGCGTCTGATTATTTTCTTTATCGGTACAATTGTTATTTTGTCTGCGCTGCTGCCGATGTCGGACGCAAGCGTGCTGGAAAGTCCATTTGTAGCCGTGATGGAACGGATTGGTGTTCCGTATGCGGCAGACATTATGAATTTTGTTATTCTAACGGCGATTCTTTCCGCAGCTAACTCGGGATTATATGCTTCCTCACGAATGTTATGGTCACTGGCAGATAAAAAGACCATCTCTCCATCGTTTGCGCGCTTGACCAAGCGTGGTGTGCCGTTCAACGCGCTGGTGCTCAGCATGGCTGGTGGTGCGCTGGCATTGCTGTCCAGCATCATTGCACCTGGAACCGTGTATATTACACTTGTCTCTATCTCGGGTCTTGCTGTAGTGGCGGTATGGATGAGCATCAGCGTGTCTCAGTATATGTTCCGCAGACAGTATCTGCGAGAAGGAAACAAAGTGCAGGATCTGGTTTACCGGACACCGCTATATCCAATCGTACCTATCGTTTCATTTTTGCTGTGCCTGGCCTCCTGCATCGGCATTGCTTTTGATCCGACACAGCGAATTGCTTTATACTGCGGTATTCCATTCATTATTCTGTGTTACATCGTATATTACCTGACAGATCGTACGAAGAAGAAAAGAGGGTTGACCCCATGACTAAAATGGAGCAAACGAATGATATCAATGTAATTCAACGTATTCTGAACGACTATCCACTCATGATTCTGGATGGTGCACTGGCTACGGAGCTTGAGCAGCATGGCTGTGATCTGGATGATCCGCTCTGGTCTGCACGTGTGCTGCTGGAGAACCCGGATGTCATTGTGCAGGTACACGCGGATTATTTTCGTGCAGGAGCGGATTGTGCAATTACTTCAAGCTATCAGGCCACTGTCGAAGGTTTCCGCAAGCGTGGCATTGGAGAGAAGGCTGCGCTGGAGTTGATTCGCAAGACGGTAGAGCTTGCTGCAAAGGCGAGAGATGACGTGTGGGCAGAAGTGCAGGGTGTCACAGTAGAAGGCGGCAGTTCAACGAGACCACTTGCAGAAGTGTCTTCGGGACGTGCCGAGAACGTGGGAAACGAGCAGAGTGAAAATCGTACAGGTGAGCATACGGGTGGTGAGAAGCTGGGTCGTCCGCGCCCTATAGTCGCTGGCTCCGTTGGGCCATACGGTGCTTATCTGGCGGATGGTTCAGAGTACGTGGGGCATTATGGCGTATCGGATGAGACATTGGCAGCATTCCATCGTCCGCGTATGGCAGCGCTGGTTGAAGCGGGAGCAGATGTGCTGGCGCTCGAGACGATCCCTTCATTGCAGGAGGCTCGGGTGTTGGTTGAATTGCTCAAGGAGTTCCCGGAGACATGTGCCTGGCTTTCGTTCTCGTTAAAAGACGGGACAAGCATCAGCGAAGGCACACCGCTTCAGGTATGTGCACAGACATTTGGTTCCGAGCGGCAGCTTGCGGCGATTGGTCTGAACTGCGCTCCAATGGAAGTCGTTACGGAAGCGATTGGTATCTTGCGCCGTGCCAGTGATAAACCGGTTATCGTATATCCCAATTCAGGCGAGACTTACGATGCGGAAACCAAAACATGGAGCGGCCAAGGTTCCTGTGGCAGTATGAAGGACGCATCGGAGCAATGGGTTGCTGCGGGTGCCCAGATTATTGGAGGCTGCTGCCGTACAACACCGCATCAGATTAGCGAGCTGGCGAAGAAGTGGCGAAATTAACGGAAAAATGCTAAATAGCCCTTACCTATCGAGTGAACAGGTAAGGGCTATTTGTTGTTTATTCAATCACGAGCATGCGAGGTGACATTTGACGAATTTCTCTGGAAGCCAGCCAGCAGCCAATAACTGCAGGCTAATGCAGCATGTAATGAAGACAAAGATGAATGTTACAAGGATGAACAGCAGACCTTACGTTTAGGGTTCATGGGATCGCTCCAGTTTAATATAGTTGAGATTGAATAGATGATGCTTGGATTTTTAAGAAGCTGTTTCTAATATTGTACATTTTTGCCGGAGAAGAGTCACAGGAAAGTTTAATTCGGAGGATGTAGAAAAGTGTCGTTCGGAGAATGTAGAAAGGTGTCGTAATATGTAGTTGTCTTTGTCGAATTACCTTGACAGAGTATATACACCGTGACATAATACATTTCATACTAATTTACTATGAATTATAATTCATGGTTAGAATAACAGAGAGATAACACAACAAGGGGGATATAACAATGAAGAAGAAATTTGTGCCGGGAATTCTTTTATTAGTGCTCGGGTTGATGATTGCCGGTTGTGGCAACAAAAACGAAGCGAGTTCAGGTGCGGGTGCGGAATCCGGTCAGAAGACGATTATTGCGGCAACAAGCGGCGTGAGTAACCCGTTCAGCTACGATAAAGACGGTACACTTACCGGTTATGATGTCGAAGTCATGAAAGCCATTTTCGAGAAGCTCCCTGAGTATAAACTTGAAGTACAAGCGATTGAGTTTGAAGGCATTCTGACAGGTCTGGATAATGGACGTTTTCAATTAGGAGCCAACAACTTCAGTTCCAATCCAGAACGACGCAGCAAATATAATTTCTCTTTGCCTATTATCGAAAATGCTAACGTTTTTGTGGTACGCAAGGATGATAACACCCTTAAATCGATTGAAGATTTGAAAGGATACAAGGCAGTAACCGAAGTAGGCAACTCAGGTGCAACGCTGCTGGAGAACTATAATACAGAGCATCCGGATGCCAAAGCAGATATTATGTACACCGAAGAAAACTTTGTTAAACAATTTGAAGGCATTGAAGCAGGAAAATACGACGTTCGCATTATTTCTCGTGTTTCTGCGGAAAAAGCAATCAAGGAGCATGGCTTCACTAACCTGAAAGTGGTTCCATTCTCTACAGAAAATAGTGACCCGGGTTCCTACATCCTGTTCTCCAAGTCGGCGGACAGTGCATTGCTGGATGCGGTGAACAAAAGAATTAAAGAAATGTACAATGATGGAACATTGCTCAAGATCAGTGAAGAGCAGCTCGGCGGCGACTATCTGCCGAAGAAAGAATTGATGGAGTAGGGAAGGGGATCACATGAAATTTATCGTTACAGGAGATGCGTTGTTTTCCAGCAGTCATGTAGATAAAACCATGGACCCGAACCTGCTGGCTCTTTTAAAGGAAGCTGATGAGGTTTTCACCAATGCTGAATTTGTTACCCCGCGTAAAAATACAGTACCGGCCGCAGGCCGGGGATACCAGACCAGTGTACGTCCCAAAACGCTGGACGAGTTTGCACGTTTGAATATTCGCTACGTCGGCTTTGCCAACAACCACACGGGTGATTACGGCATCGAAGGACTTACGGATACGCTTGCTGAAGCGGAACAGCGCGGTCTGATTCCTCTGGGAGTTGGAATGAGTCTGCACGAAGCTCGTAAGCCGGTATTTATCGATACGGCTGATGGACGAATTGCCATCATTACGATTGGTGTAACACGCAGCGAAGTATTTGCTGCCTCCAATCCGGGGAACGGTGTTCCCGCCCGTCCAGGTCTGAATCCGCTTCGCTGGTCACGTACGTATGTGGTTAATGAGCAGGATTTTGAGGCATTGAAGGGCATTAGCGAACGGATTGGCATTGCTGCAAGTATGGAAACAGGTAAACGGATTGAGACATTCAAGAGCAAATCCGAAAATCACTATGAGTTTGGATCATTGTTTGAGGGTTATCTGACCTTTGAAAAGGGCGACAACTCTCGCGTTAAAACAACAGCGCATGCCCAGGATCAGCAGGAGATTCTGGAAACGATCCGTGATGCCAAAGAACGCAGTGATTTTGTTTTCGTTAATCTGCATACGCACGAGGGAGAGAATGAGGACTGGTATTCGGATTATCCGGCGGAATTTATCGAGAATTTCGCAAGAAGTGCTGTGGATGCAGGAGCTCATTGTGTATTCGGACATGGTGCGCATTTTACAAGAGGTGTGGAGCTGTATCAGGGTCAGCCGATTTTCTATAACATTGGCAGCTTGATCATGGAATTTGAGGCGGGGGAATCCATTATATCTCCTGAGATGTTCACTGCTTACGGTTATGCAGAAAATGAATCTCCCTCCACGCTTCACAAGAACAGAACCAAAGATAGCGATGGAAACTGGCAGGGCTTCTATAGTCACCGGAAATTTTCGGAGAACTTCCTGATTTCGTTTGACCTGAATGCAGATCAGCAGAAGTTTGATTATGAGTTGATTCCGATTGATCTCAGATTAACTCATGCCCGCGTGACCAAACGAGGTTTGCCTGTGCTAGCTTCGGAGGAGGCTACGGCTTCTTTAGTTGAAAGGCTTAATAATGTGAGCAAAGAGCGCTACAACACTGAAATTATACGCGAGGGCGAACGTTTAACTGTGAAAGAGTGGAAGTAATTCCGCTCTTGCTTTTTTTTGAAAATGAAGGTGGAAGGATGTAAACCATGGGAGAAATTTTTGATATCAACGCGGTATTTTCAGCCATCCCTCGTCTGTTAGAGGTTCTTCCTGTGAGTCTGCAGATTACGGCGATTTCAATGGTTGTAGGTCTGGTCTTTGCTTTGCTGTTTGCGGTGATACGCATGAAAAAAGTACCAGTACTCAGCCAGCTTGTCACGCTGTTTATTTCGTTCATCCGGGGGACACCGATCATCGTACAGCTCTATCTGACGTATAACGGGATACCGCTGTTATTAAAGTTTATCAACCAGCAGTACGGCACCGATTACAACATTAATGCGGTACCCGCAATGCTTTTTGTACTTGTGACATTTGCATTTAATGAGGCAGCTTACAATTCCGAGACGATTCGTGCAGCCCTGCAATCCGTAAACAAAGGGCAGATTGAAGCAGCGGAATCCCTTGGCATGACCTATCTTCAAGTGCTGAAGAGAGTTATTGTTCCCCAAGCACTCGTTGTAGCGATTCCACCTCTTGGCAATGCCCTTATAGGTCTGTTAAAAGGCACATCACTCGCGTTTGTTGCAGGGGTTATTGAGATGACTGCACAAGGTAAAATTATTTCGGGCAGCAACTTCCGCTTTTTCGAAGTATATCTGGCTCTAGCCCTCATCTATTGGGTGATGACCATTATTATCGAACAGATTCTTCGTTTTCTGGAGAAACGCTTCTCTATTCCTGATCCAGTGCAGCAAACGATGAATCGCGGCTGGTTTTCATGGGGAAGGAGGGGCATTTAATGATCAAGGTAAGTCATCTGTCAAAATCCTTCCATAACAATCTGATTCTGAATGATCTTTCGGTCGATATTCAGAAGGGAGATGTTGTGGCGCTAATTGGCTCTTCGGGTGCAGGGAAATCTACTTTTCTACGCGCATTAAACTGTCTGGAAGCAGCCGATCAGGGTCAGCTGGATCTGGAAGGCTTCAAAGTTGATTTCAGTACAATTACAAACAAGCAGCGGCTTGAACTGCGCAAGCAGACGGCTATGGTATTCCAGCACTTCAACCTGTTCCAGCACCGTACGGCTCTGGATAATGTAAAAGAAGGCTTGAAGGTTGTCAAAAAAATGAATGATAAAGAAGCGACTGAACTGGCTAAATTGCAGCTGGAGCAGGTCGGCTTGTCCGAACGTGCACATTATTATCCGAAACATCTGTCTGGGGGCCAGCAGCAGCGTGTGGGTATTGCACGTGCACTTGCGATGAAACCCAAGCTGCTGCTGCTGGACGAGCCAACTTCTGCGCTTGACCCGGAGCTCGTGGGTGAAGTGCTGCAGACGATCAAAAAGACAGCTGCTTCGGGACAAACGATGCTTCTCGTTTCGCACGAAATGAGCTTTGTTTATGAAGTGGCAACCAAGGTGTTGTTTCTGGATAAAGGTAAAATTGTTGAAGAAGGTACACCCGATGAAGTGTTTAACCACCCGAAATCGGAACGTGCCAAAGAGTTTTTGCATAATTATTTCCGCAACAAAGGTGAGCATCGGGCATAGGGCGCGATTGAAGCTGTACGGTTGGAAGATTTCATTCTGATGCCTTGCCTGACATGAAATTATATACTGAACGCATTCAATCTGATTTGAATTAACATGCGAACATACGAGGTTGACTCTAATGTTCATATATAAAACGCTTTGGGAGAGACATACAATTGTATGTGTGAAGCCCGAAGCGTTTTTCATTTTGCTATGAGCAGCAGTGTTACACATGTTCCAGATCATCCGTCGGTTCATGCTGCCTGGATTTAAGGTACTCTGCCGGAGATACGCCAAAATGTGCACGGAATACCCGGTGGAAATAGGAATAGCTTGCAAAACCGCAGGATTCGGCAATGTGCTCTAATGTCATTTCACTGTATTTCATGCGCTCCAGAGCAGCATTCAGACGGATTTCGATGGCATACTGAATCATGGTCTGGTTGTAATGTTCCTTGAATAAACGAACGGCGCGAGAAAGGCTGAGTCCGGCGTAACGTGCAGCTTCATCCAGCTTGAACGTCACGGTAGCATGTTCTTCAATAAAACGCTTGAGCTTGAGAGCCGAGGAAACGGCCCGATCTGTCTGAATATTTTCCGTAATTGCCCGGTCAATGTACAGGCATAGTCCTCGCAGCAATGCATCCTTGAGCTCTGCATTTTCCTCCAGCGGCCCTCGCCGTTTCTCCAGCAGCATGTTGCGCCACAGACTGATCAGCTTGTCATCCAGGCCGATGCGGCTTACGGTAGGACGTGACTGGCGTTTCCACCACTTCTCAATCCAGCTGCCTTCACAGAACAGGTAGTAGTCGCCGCTGGACAAACGCCCTTCCTTATGCGGTTCATCCACCACAAGGCGGTAATCATCTCCCGGTTTGAGTAAAAGCAAATCACCGCTTGTCATGCGAAATTCCTGCTCCTGCACGTATACTTTACACGAGCCTTCCGTCTGCAAACGGAATAGATAGGTGGATAGCTCGCCTTTCATATTATGACTGAATGCCTTGTAATGATAGGAGTAGTCACAGATCAGTACGGATGTGGATGTGTCCGATGTGTGCAATGTGTCCAAGATGTACGCCTCCCCCTGATTCGATCCAGCTGTGTCCGTGAGTCTGGTGATGGTCGAGTGAAGTTATATAGCCAAAGGATTGGACTACTTCAGGATGAAAATAAAATTTGAGCAGATAGTTCATGTTCTGACTATATTGTATATGTTCATTCTAGCCTGTTTTGCGTTAGGATGATACCAGATAGAGCAATGCAAGCAAATTTCGAGAGCAGAGGAGTATCTGTCATGAAAAAACTTAACATTGGTTTGCAACTTTTTACACTTCGTGATGAAACTGCAGCAGACTTTCGTGGTACACTGCGCAAAGTAGCCGCCCTTGGTTATGAAGGGGTCGAATTTGCCGGATATGGCGACATTCCAGCAGAGGAAATGAAAGCGCTACTAGACGAGCTCGGTCTGAAAGGATTCAGCAGTCACGTATCACTGCATGCCATGCGCGAGGATTTGCAAAAACAAATCGATTACCTGAAAACGATCGGTGCACAATATATGATCTGCCCTTATCTGATGCCGGAGGATCGCCCGGACAATGCGGAGGGCTGGACTAAGCTGTTTGAAGAATTACAGCAGTATGGAGCCGAAGCGGCGAAGCAAGGCCTGATCTTTGGTTACCACAATCATGACTTTGAATTCCATGGTCAGGTTGGAGATGCCAATGCTTTTGATGCCATGTTCGCTCAAACGACACCGGAAGCGGTACAGGTGGAAATGGACGTATGCTGGGTGCAGTTTGCCGGACAAAATCCGATCGAGTATATTAATAAATATGCGGGCCGTTTGCCGCTGCTTCACTTGAAAGATTTCAGCAAAGACGAGCAGGGTCAGATGAAAACATTGGAGCTTGGACAAGGCGAAGTAAATCTGTCGGCTGTAATTGAAAGCGCAACAAATGCAGGTGTAGAGTGGCTTATCGTGGAGCAGGACGTATGCCAGAACCCGCCGCTCGAGAGCGTAGAGAACAGCCACAACTGGCTGAAGCAAAACTATTTGAACCAGTTTTAAGCGGTTCCAAATTTGAAGAGCGTTAACCTAATTTCGTTTAAGATTTAACATCTGACCGTGTCAAACATGAATCTAATTGTCAAAGGAGAATTTTGTACATGAGTAAAATTAAAGTTGCTGTATTCGGCTGCGGAGCGATTGCCCAGCGCAGACATATTCCAGAGTACGCTGCCAATGAGAACGTAGAACTTGTTGCATTTGCTGATCCGGTCGTGGAGCGTGCGCAGGAAATGGCTGAAATGTACGGCGGTAAAGCGTATTCCAGTTATGAGGAATTGCTTGCCAATGAAACAACAGTAGATGCAGTGAGCGTATGTACACCGAACTATCTGCATGCACCTATGTCGATTGCTGCTGCCAATGCGGGCAAGCATGTGCTGGTTGAGAAGCCGATGGCGGTTTCTACTGAAGAAGGCGAGCAAATGATTGAGGCGGCTAAGAAAAATGGCGTATATCTGATGGTAGGTCACAACCAACGTCTGATGCCGCCGCACGTGAAAGCAAAAGAAATTCTGGATTCCGGCCGATTGGGCAAAGTGCTGACCTTCCGTACTGCTTTTGGTCACCCGGGTCCGGAAGGCTGGAGTTTAGATGGAGCAGGCAGCTGGTTCTTCCGCAAAGAAGAAGCAATCATGGGCGCAATGGGCGACCTGGGCGTGCACAAATCCGACTTTATCCGTTATTTGCTGAATGACGAAGTATCCGAAGTGGCTGGTTTTATCAGCACGCTGCACAAAGAAGGCACGGATGTGGATGACAACGCTACATGTCTGCTTCGCATGAAGAGCGGTGCAATTGGCACACTCGTAGCCAGCTGGACACAATACAGAGGCGGAGACAACAGCACCGTGCTATGGTGTGAGAACGGCGTAATGAAAATCGGTACTGTGGATGGCGACGAGGTTATCGTTGAGCTGACCAATGGTACGGTTGAAACGTACAAAGTGGGCGCTATGGCGACAAACGAAAAGCAAGTACCAAGCGGTGTGATCGATGCATTTGTTGAGTCCATCGTGACCAAGACGCCACCAACCATCTCTGGTGAAGAGGGCCTGCGTTCTCTGCAAGTGATCCTGGCTGCATTTGAATCCCAGAAAACAGGTCAAATCATCAAGCTGTAGTAGGCCGAATAGGATAGAATCCGCTTTTGGTTCGTAATCCGTAGGTGTGCCACCGTAAGCGAATGAAGCGATGATTCCCTGCGTGCCTATGGTGTAGAATGAAAATATGAATTCAACTAAAGGACATTCTCCAGTGAGCAGTATGCTGGTGGATGTCTTTTTTTTATGTGAGTGAGCAGAGGAGAAGCAAATGAGCGAAGGTGCGCGAAACGTTAGGTTGCGCTAACGATCTCAGATGAGCTTATTTGCATGATTTTGGCAGTCTGAGAAATGTAACGATCTCCAGAGAAGCTATTTCCTCCGAAATAGCTCAAAATGAGCAGATTTGAGCGTGAAATGTGGAAATAGCGTTTCTACGAATCGTTACATGTGAGGGTGTGCCAAAATGAGGTAAATAGTGTCATCTGGAATCGTTAGCGTTCCAGCGCAGCTTGTTGACTACAGCCGATGGTTCCAGATAGGTTTAATGAGGGATTTACGGTGGAGCGATATAAAAGTATACTTTGCGACGTGTGCGTGAAAATTACTCCACAGACAGCACATATTATCGAGCTATCCAAATAAAGGGATCAAGGCGAAAAGTTCTTTGCCTTGATCCCTTATTGTTTGGTCGCATCAGCTTATTTAACGTCTTGTGTTTTTACGTTTAGCGAGTTTAAAACTTCAGGCGGTAACTTACAGGCCTGCCGGTTTGACCTCACTCGCCAGATCAATCCAGGCAATCTCTTCTGAGGTGAGCGTAATGCGTGAGCCTTCGTCGCAGGAGAGCAGCTCTGCCTGATTCTGTGCGCCGATCAATGCGCAGGTCGGGAAGGACTGATTCAATACGTATGCCAGAGCAATCTGAATAGCTGTTGTGTTCTTCGATTCAGCCAATTCCCCGGCACGGCGCAGTCGTTCCCAGTTGCCATCGCTGTAGAATACACGCACCAGGTCAGCATTATCTCGTACTTCAGGCGTAAATCGGCCAGTGAAGAAACCGCGTGCCTGAGAAGACCAGGACAGGAGCGGCAATTGTGTCTGCTCATGCCATGCGAGCGTCTCAGCATCTGCGGATACACAGCCTGCCCAGAATGGCTCGTTCGCCTTGGCGAGACTGAGGTTCGGGCTGCTGAACGTGAAGCCTTTGAGACCATGGGATGCGGCATAAGCGTTAGCTTCCTCCAGCCGCTGCCAGGTCCAGTTGGAGGCGCCGATGGCGCCGATTTTGCCAGATTCGATATGTTCGTTCAGTGCTTCCAGGATTACAGCGACAGGAATGTTGGGATCGTCCCGATGGAGCGCATACAGCTCGACATGATCCGTTTGCAGCCGCTCCAGGCTATCCGTCAGGTCACTGCGAATGGCATCCGCGTTCACACGAGGGCCGTGCTGATTGTGATGTGCTCCTTTAGTCAGAATCACCATCTGGTCGCGATTGCCGCGTTCCTTCATATAACGTCCGAGAACCTCTTCGCTCTGTCCACCGCAATAGATATGTGCCGTATCTACCGTGTTGCCACCGATCGCCAGGAATGCATCCAGGTTTGTCGCTGCTTTCTCATAGGCATCATGCACGAAATAGTCTGTTCCTTTGATTAATCGGGAGACAGGTTTGCCTGCACCAGCGATTTCAATAAATTCCATTGATTCATCCATCCTCTCTGATCAAAGACAATTAGTCTTAAAGGGTTAATTCATCCTTAGGCTGCTGCCTCACAGGGTGATTCGTGTACGTTCCTCCGCTGAGCGAAGACAAGCTTCCAGCACTTTCATATTGGCTGCCGCATCGGAAGGGGAGAAACGAAGCTCTTTCCCTTGCAGCACAGCACGTGCCATATCATCCCCCTGTAAAGCGTAGTGATTGACCTGCTGCACTTCAACCTCGCGACGCTCCCCACCTGAGGTAACAAAGAAGTTGGAGCTGCTGTCCTGGCGAGCAATATAAGCAGAAGGCACTTCAATAATCCCGTCGGAGCCAAGCACCTCCAGCGTATTGCGGAAGGCCGCCCACATGCTGCTGTCAAAGGTAACGCCGACATGGTTATCGAATTCAAGCAGACCGGACGCCATCATATCGACCTGATCATGCTCCGGCGAGAACATGCCGATGACCGTTACTGCCTTGGGTTCCTGCCCTAACAGAAGCCGGGCCGCACTTATGGAGTAACAACCGATATCATACAGCGCGCCGCCACCCCATTCTTTACGGAAACGCACGTTGCCGGATGAACCGGAATTGTTAAATGAAAACGTACTGTGAATACCGCGGATCTCACCGATCTCGCCGCTGGCAATAATTTCACGAATCTGGTCATAACGCGGGTGATGGCGGTACATAAACGCTTCAGCCAGATGCACGCCTGCATCCGCACAAGCTTCAACCATTTCGAGAGCTTCCTTTTCGGTCAGAGCCAGTGGTTTTTCACATAAAATATGTTTGCCAGCCTGTGCTGCGCGGATCGTCCATTCCCGGTGCAGATGATTCGGCAGCGGAATGTAAACGGCATCAATAGAGTCATCCTCCAAAATAGCCTCATAACTCCCGTAAGCCTTTTCAATACCAAGTTTATCAGCGGTTTGCTGTGCTTTATCAAGGTCCCGGCTGGCGATGGCGGTAACCTCGTTCAACTCCGATTGCTGTAAGCCAGGAATGACAGAACCTATCGCAATGTTGGCGCTGCCAAGAATACCCCAGCGTAACTTTTGAACAGAATTCATAACTTGTTTCCTCCTGTAATTGAATGTATATTGTGATTATAATGAATAGATGAATGAATTAAAATGATAATATATTGAAGTTAATTAACACAATATTGTTTAATGGAGTGAATCACTATGATGAGACAGACGGTGCTGCTGACCCTGCAGGATATTCCCTACTTCTGTTACCCTGAGTCTGTCGGACATTATACCGATCATGAACAGCATGCCGTATTGCGAGAGGCAGGTGTGCTGAACAATTTCAATATTCATTATGTTGCAGCAGGCAAAGGGTATGTGGAAGCAGATGGTGTCGTGCATGAGCTTAGGGCAGGTCAGGCGGTACTCTATTTTCCGCATCAGCGACAGCATTATTATAGTAGTAAAGACGAGCCTTGGGACGTGCGATGGGTGCATTTTTACGGAGAACGTCTGCATGATTATATGCTGGAGCGCGGGCTGCATCGCAATCTGTTATGGACGCTAAGGCAGCGTACGTCCTGGGAGGAGGCTCATCTGGCGCTGCTTGACGAGGCCGAGCAGAACAAGATGCTTCGTCCAGCGCAGCTGTCGACACTGACGTATGCTTTACTTGCAGAATTTGTGCAGCATGCCGTTCCGCTCAAAAATACACGGGCAACAAGCAAAACGGAAAGCCGGGTGCTGGCGTTATTGCCGCAGATGCAGCAGGAGGCGTGCGAGCCTTTTTTGTTACAGGACTGGGCAGATCGAGCAGGGGTGAGTACGTATTATTTTTGCAAAATATTTAAAAATGCCGTGGAGATGACTCCACTGGAGTTCATCACGCGCTCCCGGCTGCAGATGGCGAAGCAGTGGCTGCTTGAACGTCCCTCGGACAACATCGGGCAGATTGCGGAGGAAGCGGGGTACCCGAATGCCAGCTATTTTAACCGCCAGTTTATGGCGCATGAGGGCATGACGCCCACCGATTATCGGGGACTGTATCACCACTAGCGCATGAGAGCTTTCTGCAAGAAAGCCGCATCGGAAGCATACGCTTATCACCGGATTTTTCCCTTTGGAAAAGGGAATCCAAAAATCTGGGGATAATCGCTACTCTCCAGGTTGCTCTGTCATCGGAGTGGTTTGTATGAGATCTTTAGTTCAACTTAAATAGTCTGTGTATTGCTTGGACGTTTGTTTGACAGGGCGTCCAATCAGGTCTATTATGGATAAATTAAATCCGTATATAATGAGGTGTACTCTCATGAAATATTCCAAAGCGACAAATTATGCGCTGCATACGATGCTGTATCTCGTCAGCACAGCGCCTGAGCAGCTGGTCAGCGTGCATCAGCTGGCTGATTTTCAGAAAGTGTCTCCAACGTACCTATCCAAAATTCTTACCAAGCTGGTGAAGGCGGGGATGATTGAATCCACTTCTGGTGCCAATGGAGGTTATCGTCTCAGCCGCAGGAACCCTGATCCGTCTTTTCTGGAAATTATTCATGCGATCGAAGGCCGGGCCTCTCTGTTTGAATGCTCGCAAAACCATAATGCCGAATGTTTGATTCAGCAGGTGATGGTTCAGGCGGAGGAAGAGATGGAAAGTTTCCTGCATCATAAAAAGATGTCCGAGCTGGCATCCCGGATGAGAGAAGCTCATTCGCTGTAAATGCTGTGGCTATAGGCGCTGTAGCTCCAGTGTGATTCTAGTATGTTTCTTCTCCTTTAAGATTGGGTAATGTCTTTAGATTTCTTGTTGGCCCAACGTTTTACCTGAGAGAAGGGCAATGCTACAATAAGGAATATCCGATCTATACATACTTAATCACATTTTACATCTCTGGAGGGAAAACACATGAGCCAAACGACAACGATGACGGAACTGGAGCAGCTGCTCGCACTTGAAAATATCAGAAATACCAAGGCGCGATACTGCCGCTATATTGATACGAAAGCCTGGGATGAACTTGGCCAGGTTTTTGCACCGGATGCCGTTGCCGATTTCAGTACCGAAGGTAATCCCATTCCCGTTTTGACTGGTCGTGATACGATTGTGCAGGTGTTCCGTGATCTCGTAGACCCGGCGGTAACGGTGCATCATGTGCATAGTGCAGAGGTGGAGTTTGTATCCGCGACTGAAGCGAAGGTCATCTCTCCGATGGAGGACTGGGTGACGTTTCCGGAAGGCAATGAGAATAAATCCTTTCATGGATTTGGACATTATCATGAGACGTTTGTCAAAATTGACGGGCAATGGTGCATCCAGCATACCAGCCTGAAGCGCCTTCGTCTTGATTTATTTGAATAGCTGAATAACATCGCGCGCTCTACAGCTGCAAAATTCTAACGATTTCAGGGAGCCTTATTTCCCACTTTTTGAGTTGTACTGAAATCTAACGATTCCAGGAGACGTTATTTCGCGAAATAACGCCAATTTTGCCCATCAGCGGCCTGTTTGTGACGAAATAGCGCTTCTGGGAATCGTTAGAGTTGGAATTCACTGAAAATGGGTCTAATAAGGCTTCTCCTGATCGTTAGCGCCGAAGTTAAAGTGTGTCTGCCGCATCCACTGCGAAATCTGACGCTGCATCTGACCCTACGTTCAACCCCACGTTTAACAACACCTCCGACGCTACGTCCACTGTTGTGTTCAGCGCCACATTTGGTGCTACGCCACGCACCACGATTAACATCACGTATGTCGCTACGTCCACCGCCGCATTCCGGGCAATGACCTACGTTCACCGCCCTCGTCCCACATCATCTCTAGCACCATGTCAGGCATTACACCGACATCGCATTCGCCACCATTCTCCGCCCGATTTGGTGCAAGGGGTACGCAAAAGCAGGTTATACATCCAATTTTTCCTTTACATAAGCTGTTTAAGGGGCAGTCTATGTGCAGCGTTACCAAGGCACGCTTTCTTTTTGCGTTGCAATTTGGAGAACGGGACTGGTCCCTGCCATTTCATGAATGATGGAACGGCCGTTTTGTTATGTAAGAACACATCATCGGTCTATCAGAATGTAAAAAAGAAAAAACCAGAAATTCTGTCTGAAGACAGAGCTTCTGGTTCGAACGAGGCAAGAGAAGGTCATCGAACCTTAACGTCATGTAGCAAAGCAACGCGCGCTTGGAGCTGCACACCTTAACTTTTACCGGGCTACTTGTTGTTTCCGTGCCTGCATTCTCAGATAAATTTGCGAAAAGATAACTGATGCGAGGCCAACCACGGTCATGCCCCAGAAAATAAAGCTATAAGCCGAGGATAGCTGCATGTTCTGCATCGCGGTCAAGGCAACTCCGGTTACAGCTACGCTGAATGCACCGCTGAAAAATTGACTAAGCTGGAACAGTCCCATGCCTGCGCCCACCTGATCCATGGACAGATTGCCTGACAATTCGTTGGATACGCTGGTCGTCAAGGAAGAGAAACCAACGCTCAGCAGCATATATACAACCATGATGGCATAGATGCTTTGGTCTGCAAACAGAGCGAATAGTCCGGCAGCGGCCAGGAGCAGCCAAGGGGCAAATTTCAGCAGCAGCGTATTGCCATGACGGTCAATCATGCGCCCGATGCGGTTAGACAGCAGCATCGACACGAGCGCACCCGGGAAGATCACAAGTCCCGATTGTGCGGGTGTCAGTCCGTAAAGATGAGCCAAAACCTGCGGCAGCAGGAACAACGTGGCGAAGTTGTTAATGTAAGATACAATACCCAGCGAGCTGAGGATCATATATTTTTTGTCTTTGAACAATGCGGGTTGCACAAATGGATCGGTTGCACGGCGAATGCGGAACCAGAACAGCAGCAGTGCGCTTACCCCGATGATGAGTGTAATGACCTGACGCGAAGTCAGGAATAACAGAATCCCGGTTGTACCGATGGCCAGCAAAATTGCGCCAATCAGGTCGAAGGACCCTTTTTGCGGCGTCTCTCGCGGTAACAGTTTGTAAAAAACAGGAATCAAAAATAACGCCAAACCTGTGACGATAAACAGATCATGCCATCCCAGGAACTGAGTAATGCTACCGCCAAGTACCGGGCCGAGTCCCAGACCCAGCGAACTGGCGGACATGATAACAGCCATCGATTTACCCCGGCGGTCATTCGGAATGTAGCGGGTAATCAGCACAATCGCAAGTCCCGGAACGGAAGCTGCGCCTGCGGCTTGAACCAGACGGGCAATGAGCAGAACAATGAAGTGGTTACTGAAGAAACCCAGGACAGATGCGGTTCCAAGCAGTGTAAGCCCGGTGGTAAACAGGGTGCGTATCGGCACAAAATCGGATAAACGGGAGAACGTAATCGAGGAAATCGCAAATACGATGGAATAACCCGTAACAATCCAGGAAGAAGCAACAGAGGTCAGCTTGAAGTCAGCCGCAATTCTGGGCAGAGCCAGATTAAACATCATCGTGTTCATCACGACGAGCACAACGGTGAAACCAAGTAATGCCACAATCAATCCTTCTTGTATGCTAGTCCGTTCCATCGGAGTTGCAGTAGTAGCCGTGTTGTTCATAAAAACCTCCTATCATGATGTGTATTTCGCAACATTTCAGAAACGGTGTGTAACATTTGCAAAATGGTGTATAATGTCAGCCCCTGTGTTTCACAACAAGGGATGCTTGCGAAATTTATAAGTTCGATTGGTATCGAACATTAGAAATATATCATGGATGTATGTTAGAATACAATGCATAGTCTGAAAAAAGGAGACTGCCTTATGAAAATTTTACATCATCCACAAGTAGCGGATATTGAGCTTTCTTCTGTGCTCTATGCGCTCAGTGACCCAACCCGGCTGGGGATAGTGGCCGAAGCCGCTAGAAGCGGGGAGCAGCCATGTAGTCATTTTCATGCCCGTGTTGTGAAATCAACGATGTCGCACCATATTCGTACCTTACGTGAGGCGGGTGTCATTCGAGTCCGAGTACAGGGAACACAGCATTTTATTACACTGCGGTCTGAGGATCTGGAAGAACGATTTCCAGGGCTGCTGCAACCTCTTCTCCAAGCCGCGGCACAGACAAGTGCAGAAGCAGCTGAATGAATGTCCTTTCTTCGATATGAAGAAGGGGCATTTTTTATTTTTTTGAACTCGATAAAAAGATTGCTCCTGATGCGACATTCTGTGTCGTCCCAACGCCTCTATAATGATGGTGAACAAAAACACATAAACCCTATTGAAAAGAGGTTCACAATCATTGGCTAAAACGAAAAGAGGTCGCGTTCTGTGGAGTCTTCCGTCCAGAGGACGGGGAACATGTCCAATATGCAGGAGTACCCGGATCAAATTGTTGTATACGCAAACGAAAACAGATGGTAGGAGTCTGAAGGTTTGCAAAAAATGCTCCAAAGCGGTGCAGTCCAGAGTGGATCTGGCAGAAACAAATGTTTAGCGTTGAAAGCAGACAAACGAGTAAGTAGATGTTATACGGATAACCTTGTCCAGCCTGTTCTTCGGAACAGGCTATAGCCTTTTGTTATAATACAGGAATAAACGTTGGAATGTTCAGGGGGTGGAATCGCTTGAGTAGTATGCATCGGATTCATTGGTTTGATGAACAGATTCGCAGCGGGCGTTTCCCGAACAGTGGTGGTTTGGCACGACAATTCGAGATCTCTCGGCGTCAGGCGCAGCGTGATATTGAATATATGTTGAATACTCTTCGAGCACCGTTGATGTATGTAGCCAAGTATCGAGGGTATTGTTACGAAGATCAGACCTTTCGTTTGCCGCATTTATATATGACGGATGAAGAACAGCGTGTATTGAAATATCTGGCTCATCGGTATCAACATTATGAATATGATCAATCGGATGCGGTGAAACGGGTAGCGCATTTACTGGAACGTTTTACGATGGAGGAGCATCTGCCTGAAAAACAGCAATTCCCCGTGTTCACAGCACAGCCTAGGCAGCTTCAATGGTTTGAATTGTTGACCCATGCTATAGCGGATGCACGAAAAGTGCATATCTACTACAAGGATCACGATGGGGAGCATCGGATGACCTTCTGTCCAGTGAAGCTGACCGCTCAGTTTAATGCAGACTATGTGGTTGGTTATGAGAAAGACCCGCTGCAGCAGACACCAATTCGGCTGGAAAGCATCGTGCAGCTGACGCTGCTGGATGAACACTTTGAATGCAATCAGGATACATGGATCAGCGGCTGGGAGGATCCCATGCCTGTGCGAAAACCGTTTGTGGCAGAGATTCGTTTCCATGAAATGCAGCAATCGGAGCTGTGGCAAGGGTACCGGATTCGGGAGCAAAAGGGACAGGTCTGCTTGATTGAATTTTACGATGCAGATGTATTCTTGCAGCATCTGTACGCTGCGGAGTGGGAGGAGCTACTCTCCCCAGGATGGCTTAGACGCAAGCTTCTAAAGCGGGCAGAAGAAATCACAGAGCGGCTGAGCAGGGGACAGAACGGGGGAGAACAGGATGGCTGAGAACATGCTGGAGCATCTGGTGATGAAACGGGAATCAAAGTCATTTGTGGATAGCTTACATGCCATTTTAACGCACACAGGTCAATTTCAAGAAGAAAAATACATGCTTGCAGGGTATACCGGCATGGCCTTTAAATTATCAGTTCATAAGAGATTACTTCCGATGTCCGTAACGGCTTACGGACAGTGGGGAGTTGCTCATCAAGGCGGTATCGACAATCTTGGTTTATTTACAATACATGATGGGGGACGCAGTCGCCATCCGACATTTGCATATTATCAACAAGATGCGGTGAATTGGGTCAGGCGCAGCCTGGATGAAGGCAAAGGCGTCATCTACTGGATGCCCGAATTTGGTGTGATCTATGGATATGATGATGCAGATCGGGTCTTTTATGTGCAGGATGGCTGGAGCAAAGAGCCGCACATTGTACTGTATGACAATTTTGGTCTGAATTTCACAGGTTTTTGGTACTGTCAGATTTTTGGTGATCAGGTGCAGTCTACTCAACAGGAGATGGTGCTTGAATCTTTGCGGCTGGCAATTGAGGACTGGGATATACCGTACCGCTTGCTGCCTGATCGAGATGTAGCTTCCGGGCGGCTGGCATACGAGGTGTGGATTGAAGCACTGCGCTCTGGAGATTACGATGCTTCAGGAGCGGCGTACCTTCTGGATTCCTACTGTCAATCGCGTACCGAGATTCGAAAGTACTTACATGATGTTCGCGGCTTATGGACTGAACTGGAGCAGGCATGGATTGGTTATAACCAGCTTGCTGGACTGATCCAGCAGATGAGAGAACTTTTGGTACGGGAAGAGAATAGGCTTGTGCTGCGGGAGGATGCCAGTAAGCAACTTGCATATCTGCTTCGACTTGCCAAGCCGCTCGAAGAACAGGCGGTCGATTCTTTTCGTAACATATCGGCGCAGTATGCGGATCGTAAACGATCTACGGTACCCCGTTGGGGCACACACTCCGCACGGTAGAACTGGGGATGGAGATGTACGATGAAGAAAAGGAAGAAAAGGAAGTCAGAATGGATGCAGGAATGGGGCTCAAAGAATGAAAAGAATGAGGTTATTGAATGATTTAGCTGATTTAATTCAACGACTACCTCAGACAAATTCGGGTAACCCGAGTACAGATACATGGCGATACAGAACAGGTGCTTATGCAGATGCGTTATATCCTATTTTGTTACACAAAAAGTGGACACATCTTCCTCATTATATGATTGCAGGCATGACAGCAAGTCTTTTTCGTTTCGTGGTAGACCGTCGTTTGACGACAGAATCCATCTCGGCGTATAACTGGATGGCAGAAAATTTTGTTGCTGCTGATTTCATCGGAGTGGCAGCGAGTCAGGCTGCCGGGTTTTCCTTTGAACCGACGTTTCCGCTCTATCAGAAGCAGGCATTACATGATATTAAAGCTTCGATTGACCGGGGAACTGGGGCGGTGCTATGGCACGATCAATTTGTGGTGGTTGTCGGATACGACGATGACGAGGAAGTACTGCTTATTTGTACAGGAGATGCTCCTGAAGTGCTCCGCTTACCCTATACGTTAGTAGGCCGAAACAGCTCTCCATACTGGTATTATCAAGTGTTGGAAGCACACCAATCCATCGATATGTGGGAAGTATGCAAGGAGTCGTTAATACAGGCTGTATACAAATGGGAAACGCACGACTATATGCTGCCAGCGCAGGATTACGCTTGCGGTTCTGCCGCATACACCGCGGTTGCGGATGTGCTGCAGTCTGGAAACTATGAGAGCAATCAGGCGGCAGCGGTGCTTCGCTATTATGCTTATACAAGAGGGGAGATCGCCTCATATGTCAGAGCGCTTGAGCATTTATCGCAGCATATGGACCAAGTAATTGTACAATACACACAGCTTGCGGATCTCTATGCATCTATAGTTGGAGTACTGGATGATTCCGCGGCATGGGATGCAAGGGAACCGGAAAGTGTACAGCGAGTTAGTGAACTCATTCGAAACGCAGGGGATACGGAACAAGCTGCGGTTGATGCGATTAAACATGCTTTTCCCGAAACGATCAACAATCGCTTCTCGGATATTGGGCTCAGATAACACTACGACACTTTTACATCAAATGAGCTGTACAAGCCAGACATGTTAAACACCAGAAAGGCGATAAGCCAATCTGGTGTCTTTTTGCGTATCACCATGTTTCGAACACAACATGGTGATACGCTGCTTTTATAAAAATAATATATAAAATTTGAAATAAAGGTAATCTGAATCCTGATTCATTCCGAATATTATAATAGATGGTCTTATTTGGATGTTGAATTTCAAGGAATGAATGGGGGCAGAACGATGGTACGGAACCCGGAAACCCTTCAGAAATGTATCGAAAACGCAAGGCAGAGACTTTACCAGATGGCAAACCAATATACGAATCTGCAGCATCCAGAAGTCATTCGTCAGTCGATGGTGCTGGATGAATTAATTAATGAATATAACGATGCCAAACGCTTCATTTCACAAACGAACCATCATATTTAGGGTCAAGTGTACGAACGGCTGACTGAACCTCCGAAATAAGTCGTTCGCGTTCTTCGTAGAGCGGCATTTCTTCTTTGTCAAACTGAAAGTGAATCGTTCGGACATCGCCTTCAGAGAATGTTATTTTTTGTGACTCTAATTCAATGAAAAATGAGTCATCAAACCTAAATCCGTCTCGATCCCGGTAGCAGTACATATAGCCAATATCCTTTTCTTCAAGCACTAACACACCTTGTTCTGTCAACTTCATCATTGGATCCTCCTTTACTTGCGATGTTACATTTATCCCTAGTATATATTGAAAGAAAACAACTGGAAAGAGTTGTATATTGAATATGCTGAATAATTTATAATATGAATGAATTTTTTTCAGAGCGAAGGCTCTCTGGTATGAATGTAATCATACGAAAGTCGGACAAGTTCAATATGAATTTCATATTTACACCGAAACGGGACTGCAAGCGGCCAAATTTGGTGTTTTTTTGTATTCATCCGAGGTTTTACGCCAGAAGAACAGATACGAATCCAGAATAAGACAGGGAACAACCGTGCGTAAGACTTATTGTTGCGGGTGTATTTAAGCATGTAAAATAAGAATTGATATGCAACATTACTGCATATTTTCTATCCGATCATAGTCAGATGTAGACTTGCTTGAATATAGGAAGAACGATCGTAGTGTCTCGGCACAAAATACATACAGCACATCATACGGGAAGGCAGGAGAACAGATGACGACAAAGGTGGAGCAAGCGCTGGAAGAGATGATTGAGGCGGTTCATGAATGGTTCGATGAACAGGCAAAACGTACAGATTTACAGCAGACCTTGAAACGAACGACACTGCAGATGGGCATATTCGATGACATCTTTCTTTTATATAAGCCCGGAAGAACCGTTGTGGACAGTCTGGATATGGGATGGGACGAAGGCTCCTTTTTGACGCAGAACATTCGTTTTACAGAGGAAATGGTTCGCAATGAAATTCAACCGCGGCTGGTTGAGGTGGTTCAGGAAAGAATGGCCGAATGGGTGGATACTCCGCTGATTGATTATCGCTTTATCTTTCGCGGCAAGTTCCCTGCGAGTGATGGCATGCTGAAGCTGACGCTGCTGGAATATGTCAATCAAGAGAAAAGACAGCTGCTGCTGGATCGGATTCGTACGTATACAGAGCAAAAGCTGGAAAATGGCGTTCATCCAACCAAACCTCTGGAAACACACTTTTTGGCAAGTCATCTGCTTGATCCAGTGCTGTATCCTGCTTTGGATGCGGCATGGATCATCAGACAGTATGAACGGATTCAAACCTTAAACCGTGAACGAAAGGAAGCGCTCGCAGAACACCGCCATACGATCATTTATGCTTTGACATTATGGGCAGAGCGGCAGTTTCTGCCGAAGTATTTCGACGTACAGACTTCAGCATACCGCGAGAATGAATATACTTTGAAGCGAGCAGAGCAGCTGCACGGACTGAATACAGCTCAGGATGAAGCTCGGAATTCCATCGAACTGCTGTTATATGCCGCAGTGCTGATTCTTCGTTTTGAACCCAGCTACAGCAAGCCGAGGGGACTCAAGTTTCTGGAGCTGGCGAAGCAGCTGGGAAGTGAACGAGCAGAGCGTATGTTGACAGAGGGCAGTGGTGCATATCAACCGGAAGATACCTATGTTCAGACGAAGCAGGTGGAAGGCCAGGCCAATGATGTCTTTGCCCGGATCACCATCCAGATTCGTGAAGAGAGCCCGGAGGCATATCGGCAGGCACTGGTTTTTATTATCCGTTTGCTGGAGCAGGGTTTCCCCAAAAACTATCATATCAAGCTGAAATCGAAGGAGAAACAGTATCTTCCAGTCAAAGGCCTTGCGAAATCCGATACACATCGTTTCTTCGCGAATGCTCTAACCTACCCTGAACTGCATCCTCTTCTGGAAACATACACACGAGCAGCGATGCAGCAGTTTGAGTTCTATGCAGACACGGAAGGGGAGAAAAACGGCATGCCTGGCAGTTATGCTGCCTTTGGACTTGGGCTTTCGAGCGAGCAATATTTTTCTTTAATTAATGACTATATGGATCAGGTGGATGACGAGCATCAGATGATTCAGGACAAGTTTATCGCTGCGTTTGTTGAAAAATACGGAGTAACCGCACATTCCATGCCCGTTCTGGTCAATAGTCTGCGCCGTTCAACCGATGGCTTGAAGCTGAAGGTGCTGCCGGAGTTCGAGCACGAAGAGAAGCTGGCATTGCTGCTTGAACAGGTGCAGAAGCTGGAATCGTTTGAAGTACAGCGTGTGCTTTATCCGATCTTTGGCAAGCTGGAGAAGCTGGTCACATTGGCGCGCAAGACGGAAGGAAGACGGAAGAATTTGCTGCTGTCGTTGGCACAGGCCGCGGGCAAGTGAGCGTTCAAGTGAATTAGAGCAACTTTTACGGACTCAGATGTAGTCACAAGGAGAGGTGGGGCTGGAATGGAAGCATTAATGAGGAACGTCTGGCAAGGACTGTCCGGGCAAGAAAAGCAGGATTGGATGAAACGCATTGAGCTTATGCTTCCTGAAGGGATGCAGTATGAGGGACTGGAGACGTTCGAACGATTCGGACAGCGGACGGAGACGGGGGTGTTTACACATGAGGAGGAGCGGTTTGTATTTGTTCCGGGTGATCAGGTAACCCTTGGCTGGACACAGTGGCAGGACGGAATGGATGAAGCAACATCTGATGATTTTCAAGAAACGGCCGACACCCAAGGTATAGAGGACGTGCAAGCCTTTCTGGCCAGCCAGATGTCACCCGTGCGAGAAGTCACCATAGGGCCGATGCTTGTAGAATGTGAGACGATCTCGCTAGGCTGGATTGAGGTAACCGAGGAAGAAGCTTTTGCTCAGGAGCATGATGACTTCCCCGAAGCGCTGGCACAATTCAAGCAGTCCGGGTTGAATGAATATGAACTGCATTTGCAATTTCGACTGGTCCGGCATCGTGAAGGAGATATCCAAATTTTTTGGTTTAATGAAGGGATTGAGCTGGAGGACGTTGTGAAGGAAGAAACAGCGGCCGGGTTTGGTTTGCTGACCGAAGACGAATGGGAATATATCTACGGAGGCGGTTGTCGTACGTTATTCCCTTGGGGGGACAGCTTTGATTATACGATGAGATTGAGGTATTTCGGCAAACTCAACGAACAACCTGCTGCAGCGAATTCATATGACTTGGAGCTGCCTAACTTTTTTGGTATTCAGTTTAAGGGGGATCCCTACAAGTATGAGCTTACGCTGGATGCAGATGGTGAAGTGATGCCAAAAGGCGGGGATGGTGGCATGCTGGTTTGCGGTGGAACAGGTCCTTTGCTTGGCTTCCTGCCAGCAGCTTCCGTATTTTTTCGCGACGAGAATGTTGATGAGCTGGACTGGGAGGAACTGATGGACGCCCTGTATTATCGCCGGGTCATCCGTTTGACGGATGTGAAGGTGGATTAAAGCAAAAAAATAGGGGACAGCATATTTGCTGTGCCTTTTATATTTATAATTGGGTAAATATAATCAGGCCTGACGGCTTAACTTCAGGAATGGGGACACATTGAGCAGCATCCTCGTTCCTTTTACAATAAAGAATGAGTGCTTTCTATCGGCTTTCATTTTTCGAAAAGGGGAATACACGTGTCAGTATATACATCCTTTCAGTGTAACGGTATGGAGACGCTGTTTCTATTTGAAATTTTGAATATACCAGAGGCAGGACAACTTCGGGCAGAACTGCATGATGCTGCAGGTCGGGATGGAGAGCCTGCACCTTCGTACGCGCAGCTTCTCAAGGGTCTTGTTCAAGATCATGTGGTAGATGTCAGCGATCAAGAATTTACAATAGAACCTCAGGTACATAGGCTTCTTATGGGATGCAAGCTGGGCAGTGCAGTAATGCGTCTGGAGTTAATCGACACGAAGCAGGGCAGATCCGTAACGTATGGTTTTTTATCAAGTGATCAGTTGGTCGAATGGATCTGGGAGCCTGTGCATCATCAGTCCGTATTCACTTCTTATCCTTCATTACAGGAAATGTTTCAAGTTCTCGGTAACCGATTGGATATTAACGATTCTCCTCAAGAAGCTGTTCTTGATCCGGGACAAGAGGGATCACGTACGTCCATCGGGGCCGACACCTTGCGCCGTCTGTTTGAATTGGAGATAAGCCCAGAGGAAACTGGCAATGAACCAGCCGGAGTAACTGAAAAAAACGAAATGACCGATAAAACCGAAAAAATGCAATTCATACTTCAAGAAGATAAACATTTGGATCAGACCTGGGTTCAGCCTTTGTCCTGCAGTTTAGCAGCTTTAGAACGGCGCGGCAGATTTGAAGTGTATACCCGGGGCACAGGTGAGAGATCACAAGTGATTTATTTTATCGGCAGTGCGAGTGGAAACTGGCTCTTTCTTGAAGGGGAAACAGAGAACTTGTTTACCCCATTCATCGTAACAGAAGAAGAACTGGTTCAGAGTCTCTTTCTGCTGACTACACGTTCCATATCCGTTCTGTCCCGTGTGCGCTGAATGGTAGAAATATATACGTCCGAAAAGGTAAGGGGATTGAATATGACAAAGATTGTTATGAAAGCAGAGTACCTGAACTCACTTGCCCAGCAGATTGAACAAGTCACTGCACAGCTGCAGCAGGTTGATGGCATGCTGCAGCATGCGCTTCAAGGAGCCGCATGGCAATCGGGTAACAGGCAGACGATCATTGGACTATATCAGGAGCATCAGCAGCGTTTTCAAAGTGCAGGGCAAAGTATGCAGCAGCTGGCAGCTTATGTGAAAACAACCCGGCAGACGATGGAGCAGGAGGATAACACTGGTGGTCAATTCGGGGTGACGGGCATTAATTTCCTTGCTCCGTTTGATGGGCTGGGCAGCACAGTAGGTACATTAACCGCAGCTATGGCGGTTGCTCGTTTGGGATATCGAGTGAAGAACGGTTATATGGTCAAAGCTCAACTGGATCGAAACACACCTCGGGTTCTGGTTCGTGAGAGTCATGATGCAGTCAAAGGTAATAAGGCTCCGAACGGCCGGCCAAGAGACTATAAAATCCATTATTTACGTGACATTGAGGCCAAAATTGCCAACGGAACAGCTACTCCGCAGATGAAGGAAATTGCCGCCATGCTCAAGCCTGGTTATGGAGTCAAATCAGCGTTGAAGGACAAGCTGGGATGGGCCAGTGTGGGTATTGATGTGTTTACAGATACGAAGGAAAATATCAGTGAAAATGCAGGCACCGACAAGATTGCTGGTGATATTATCGGAAACGTTGTGGTGGGCGGAGCAACGACTGTAGGGGCGACACTTCTGACCGCAGCTCTCATGCCGGCAGCAGCACCTGTGCTGGCTGTCGGTGCAGTTGGTTTTGGAGTATCGGTTGGCTTGACATATCTTGCTGAAGGCATAAAGCTGGATATGGATCTGGACGGTGATGGAAAGGATGATTCGGTGAAGGATGTTGTCAAACATGGTGCGAAGAAAGCCTGGTCTACCGTGGCGGGGTGGTTTAAATAGATGGCGAATAAACAGCGATCCAAACCATCAGCGCACAAGGGAAATACGGCTTCTGGTCCAGTAATGTATGAAGGGACGGCGTATCCCAGGGAAACGTTCGAAAATTACCTGGTGATTTATGCGGCTGATGGCATTCGACTCAGTGCCGGAACGCTGGTTCTATTTTTTCTCAATGTATTTCTGCTGATTCCTATATTCAGTGTTCCGTTTCAAGCTCTGTATGCGTATCTGCTGCTGCCGCCGCTGGCAGTTATGAATCTATGGGCCATTGCTCTGATTGCAGCCCCGCGCAGGCTGCAGCTCAATTATGTGTTGTTTAGAGGCGTATTCGGGCTTGTGTGCTCGGCTTCCTTTATGGTGGTTATACAGAAGTTCGCCTATGAGACACTGGAGCTGAGCACGCCATGGTATGCGATTGGATCTTTTGCAGTGTATGTCTTGGCCCTATCTCAATATGTAAGGTTTCGTTTACAAAAATTAAAGCAGCCGCCTCAGATTAAAAAAGGGGACAAAAGTAACGGTATGCCTGTTGCTGCCTTAACCGCGATTACAGGAGGGGCCTACCTGTTGGCCAACATTTCACTGGCCTTTGTTACACAGCAGACCGTGGCTGTAGTTCTGATATGTGTATACATCCTGCTGGCTTTTGTTGTATTTCATTTTGTTATGGATTTGCATCGATATTACTGGCTTCGCCGAGCCATGAACAAATCGGAGTCAGTTTAATACAGTATAATCAGACTTTATCACCAGGTCACCACATATAAGGAGGATGATCAGTTTGCAAAAGAATACAACTGCACTTCTGCCCAACGGGTCGGTAATCCGTTTAAAAGAGGGCACCAAAAAGCTCGTGATCTACGGACGCAAGCAAATGTTAATGACAGAACCTCCGCGGCAATTTGATTATATTGGCTGTCCATACCCGGAGGGATACATTAATCCGGATTACACTTATGTGTTTAACCACGAAGACATTGAGGAAGTTATTTTCAAGGGATATTGTGATGAAGAGGAAGAGGCTTTCGCAGCAGAACTTGAGCAGGCGTGACAATCGATTACGTCAAATCTGATGTCACATGAAGAGTGTTTTCTTCTATAAAGGGAGAGTTCTGCTAAAGTACAGCCTTTGCTATAAGGCGTTCTTGATGAAACGGATCAGTGTTAACGTGACTGATCCGTTTCACGGAAACGTGCTGCAGTCTGCTGCAGCTGCGTGCCTGTCTCCGATAAACCTCGCAGGTAACTGCTCACAGTGGTCATACTGTTGTTCATACGCTCCAGGAAATCACGCTGCCGATTGCCCTCCCATTGACCTTCGGACTGATCAATCATCGTTTTGAGCTGGTTAATGATGCCCTGCCCATTCTGCGAAGCTTTGTTGAATTGAACGGCAAGCTGCTGCAGTTCCTCCGGCGACAGATCGATACGCTGATTCATAGTATACTCATTCCTTCCTGTTCGAGTTTGCAAGATCGGGATAACTGCATTTATTATAACCCCTTCTGAATCAAAATGAAGCTGGACTAAAGCCGCGTTTTGCAAGCACCATAAACGGCCTATAAACAAGACAAAACACACACCAGATCAGCTTCCAAGTCTGGAGAACGGAAGAGCCGAAATTGTATGTGTTTGTTATTACTATTTATGATCTTATGGTATTTATGATCTGATGATGCTTATGAGTTTATGCAGAAGAGATCACAATTACTTCAGTTTTTGTACGCCTGCAGCCATCTGCTCCAGTTGGGTATGTGTCAATTGGTTATTTGGCGAGCTGAGTGTCACATAACGATCATCCAGCTTGAAGGTAAGCATGTCGGTTTTGTCCGGTGTGTACCATTTGCCCGGTACGCCGTTAGGCAGTTTTACCGTTTTGCCATCATAGCTGAACGAGTAGTCTCTAGGAGATACCGTAACATTCATGCGATTGAATACAAAGTTCACGCCATCTCCGCCAGCGGCTGCGCTTTTGAACATGTCACCTGCGATCATCTGCTGCGGAGCATATGCTGTCTCGAAGCCATCGAATTGAGCAAACGCTTTGAGAATGGCTTCCTTCTGAGCAGAGGTATACGTGACGTTTGTCAAAGCTGATGGATTGTTGTTATTTTGACCACCAATGATCACTTGTTTGGTTGCGCCATCGTAGGTTACAGGCACATGCAGTGCATCAGCAAGTGCGCGAACTGGGAGATATGTCGAGTTGTTATACGTGATTGGAGCAAGTTTTTTACCATTCCCGTCAGTCGGTGCGTATGCTGCACCGTCTACATTAAAGCTGATCCCGTGATTGAGGTAAGCCGAAATTTTCTCCAGCTGTGTTCCGGCATATACACCGGCTGCTCCGGTTAGGGTCATACCGAGTACCATCATCGTAGCTACGGATTTTTTCATGTTTTTTTTCATTCTATATCTCTCCTTTAAGTTGGGGGTTATTTATTGTCTTGCTGTTCCTTATGGCTTTATATTACCCCCTGAACTTATCCAGAATAATTCTGAATTATCTCCAACTTGTAAACATGTGTAACAATCTTTGTATGATGATGGGAAGTTGTTATGTAAAGGCTACAGGAGAAGTATCTTGTTTGATTCTCATAATAAAAGGAGGGAAATAAGATGGATTATCGCATTATTGAAGAGTTTTATGATATCGGACGAATACAGCGCTTGGTAGTGATGAAACAGGGGACAAGCTCTGATGCAAAATGCGTTGAGTCTTCAGCAGGTAGATTTGTGTTGCGTAAACTTAGAAATGAGCAGCAGGCTGTAAACGAAGAGAGACTTCATCACGTTATGTCATTGCAAAACATCTCTCCAGCACTAGTGATTGCGCGGAACGGGTTGTCCTATGTTCATTTAAATGATGAAATATATAACTTGCAGTACTACGTGGAAGAAACGGTACCATACGATCAGGCAACGATCCATTTTGTTGAATTTGGAAAAATGCTTGCTCGCTTTCACCATGCTGCTCACAAGCTTGAAATCGTTGATCAGCCGGATCGCTTTGCTTTACCTCTATTATGGTCACAAGTCTGTGATGAAGTCAGGGGATCTTCGTCAATGATCTGTTCACTTGAGGGGCAAGTACAGCAATGTATAGAGTACGCCGTGAGAAAGGAGAGCGTGATTCATGGTGATCTGGGTGTGTGGAATATGTTATTTACGAAGCAAAAGACACTTTTGATCGATTTTGGAGAGGTGAGAAGAGGTGATCCGCATGTTGATGTGGCTGCCGCGCTTACCTCAATGATCCCTGCAACGGCAACAGAAAATGAATGTTTCTCGATATTGGAAGATGTGATGAAAGGGTATGCTCAGGCTGAAGGGCTGCTTACAAGAGATCGGTTGTATGAACAAATTCATCTGTGGATGCTGCGCGGTTGGCTGGCGTGGATCAGGGAGAGGGGAGTCACCTCCCCGATGGTGCAGTACATTGAGCAAGGCATGCAAAGAGTTGCCGTATTCAAAGAGATATTACTTTAGTATTCAGTGAATCACGATCAATTGTACAAATACATTACAAATCCGCCTATGCCCAGTACGATGGCGCCGACGTATACATATGTAAGTTTACTGAGATTTTGCCGTGTGCGGCGATCATATTCGGGGTTACTGATGCGATTGGCTTTCGAATTCCCGATGATAAGTGTAGCAATTCCGCCAAATAAGGCGATACCGATAACCAGTGCATAAGGCAGCCAAGTCATGAGTTGACCTCCTTTTCCAGTCCATGGAATGAGTTTGCTTCTATTGTATCCCAGGTTTACTCGCAATGTAAGCTATTATTGAGAAATATAGGAAATTATATTGCTTGAATTAAAAGGTTTACACCGAAACTACTGTATCCAATAGACGAAGGATCATTGCAATTTTAATTTTTTGCGCGATTAAAAACATAGATATATCAAGCGTTTGCGGCTTTCGTTATCGGAAGCTGCAATTTTTTTTGCCTGCGTAGTGATCCAGATTCGCGAACCCTGCGTTACACCTCATGAAGACAACAACAAGGAAAGAAAAAATACTTAAAACCAACCCAAGGAGTGAATAACACAATGAAGATGAAAATGAAAACATTCATTGCACCTGTACTTAGCTTGTCCCTGTTGATGCCGGGAATCGCGGGAGCTGCTGCCGCACCGCAGACCTCCACTTCCATGACGATGATGAAAGCATCGGTTAACACACCTGCTGCTGACTTGAGGGCAAACCTGGATCATTTGCTGTCCGAGCACTTTGCTCTTGCGGTAACTGCGATGGCAAAGGCTTATGACGGTGCCAAGGATGCAGATGCAGCTTACAAAGCACTCGACCAAAATGCCCTGGATATGCAGCCAGCCATCGCTTCCCTCTATGGTGAAGCAGGTGCCAAAGAATTCGAACGCATTTTTCGTGCACATAACAAATACACCGATGATCTGGTGAAAGCAACCAAGATGGGCAACCAGGCTGGCATCAAGCAGGCCCAGGATAACATCAACGGATTCGTGGATGAATTCTCCACATTCCTGAGCACAGCTACAGAGGGGAAATTACCTAAAAACGCAGCAAAACAAGCGCTGAAAGTGCATGAAGACCTCGTACAAAAAGTATTTGACGAATATGTAGCCGGGGATTATACCGATGCATACAAGGCATATCGTGAAGGCTTCAAGGAGATGTTTGACGTAAGTAAAGCTCTCTCCACGGCAATCACAACACAAATGCCTGAGAAATTTAACAACACCAAAGCAGATACGAAAGCAGCTGATCTGAGATCTGCACTCAATCACTTGGCTTCGGAACACTTTGCCCTTTCGGCGTTGCAGATGCAGGAGCAGTATGATGGACGCACAGCAGCATCGAATGCCCTTGTTACCGCAGAAGCTGGAAATACAGCGGATTTCAAAGCAGCCATCGCTTCCATTTACGGCAATGAAGGAGCCAATGCATTCGAGAAAATCTGGGTGACCAACCACGTTAATGCTCAAAGCGACTATGTGAAAGCTGTAAAAGATAACGACGCAACCGCGCGTGCAGCTGTGCAAAAACGGATCGATAGCTTCACAACGGAGTTTGCTACATTCCTGGATTCCGCAACAGCAGGCAACCTGCCTAAAACGGCAGCACAACAAGCGCTGACGACGCATGAAAACCAGGTGCAAAAAGTGCTGGATCAATACGCAGCAGGTAACTACGATGCTTCTTACATCACAAATCGTGAAGGCTTCAAAGTGATGTTTGGTGTGGGTCAAGCACTGGGCAACGCGATTGTAACTCAGTTCAATGACAAGTTCCAAGAGGCAGCACCGACAACGCCTGCACCAGCACCAACGCCAGACATGACAACCGTTTGGATGAAGCTCAACAGCAAAATGCTGAAAATTAATGATAAAACAACAAACATGGACACGACACCTGTGCTGTGGAAAAATACAACGTTCATTCCGCTGCGTTTCTTGAGCGAAGGCATTGGTGCAACGGTGAAATGGGATAAAAAAGCACAGCAGGTTACCGTTATGGCTGGTGACGATACCCTCGTATTCTGGGTGAACAACACCGTCATGGAAGTTAATGGTATGAAGAAAAACGTAGGCTCCACCGTGTTTGTCAACAAAGATGGACGTACTCAGGTTCCGCTGCGTTTCATTGCTGAACTGCTTGACTGGAATGTAAAATGGTCTCAAAAGGATGGTTCCATTACGCTGACCAAAGCCATGTAAGCGGAGCAAGAACCTCGTTATTAACGATATTTATTTTTAATAATAGCCTTATATGAAAGAGCTGCCCCGCATGGGGCAGCTCTTTTCAAGGTTAGTCAGGCAGAGATATGATTGTGATACATGATCTTCTCAACAGGATGACGTACGGTTTGATGTCCCTCTTTGATGCCTTTGCCAACCGCAATCAACATGACATCCAGATATCTGTCCGAAATATTCAACGCTGATTTGAGTTCTGCAGAATGATATCCAGACATCGTAATGGTTTGTAATCCGGCCTCCTGCGCGAGCAGCACGAATGACATCGCGGCGAGACTTACATCACGGGTAAGTTCAATCGCAAGCTCCTGCTCTGTTTTGGAGGCATAATACTGGATGGCGGCATCGGCCAGAAAATCCCGGGTTGATTCGTCATAGAAGCCGGCCTCGAAGCCCTCTTCAAGAATAGAGGTAATGTTGTTTTTAGCAAACGCCTCGTAGTCTCCCAGCATCAGGATTAAGGCAGAAGCCTCCAGAACCTGCTGCTGATTAAAGGCGATAGGCAGCAGGGCATTCCTTAATTCGGGATCATCAATCACAAGGTAACGAGTGGCTTGAATATTATTTCCATTCGGTGATTTACTTGCCAAAGCGATAAGTGTACTCAGCGTCTCCTCGTTCAAAGCGTAATCTGGATCGAAATGTCGAACGGAACGTCTTTTTTCCAATAGGGCCTGTACATGCATGGGATCATCTCCATCGTTGTTATTTAGAGTCTGTTTGGATTATAGTAGACAGCAGAAGAGAAGAAAATAACGCACATTAAAGTGGCCTAGCAACCTGAAAGTATCTATTAGGAGGAGAAGCAAGTTGGTGAAATAACGCGGTAAGAACGAAAGAGTTCTATGAATTAATACCTGGCATTACCCAGAAGGCCCTGACAGAGCAATTGAAGCAATTGGAGAAGGATGGATTGGTTTCCAGAGAGGTGTTCAACGAAATTCCTCCCAAAGTCGAATACAGCTTGACAGAACTGGGCCAGTCCTTTGTGCCCGTATTAAAAACGATGTGTGATTGGGGCAACAGGTACGCCGAGATGAATGGAAATCCACGGGATAAACGTATCCAATGTGATCAAGGGTGATCCTTAAATTCCAAATATTTGATATAATTGCTGTGTAGTGACTCTTATAGAGGGCATACATAGGTGGAATGCACAGAATAACGTATGATAATCCAATATGAATGAAGAAAGAGGAGGACAGAGGCATGAGTGCAGCATCCCATTCAGAGCAGCCCGCCAAAGGGGCAGAAACCCGGTTATTTATCGCCTGGGCTGTGTCTGTGATTGCAACCTTGGGAAGTCTTTATTTAAGTGAAATCAAAGGCTTTCTTCCATGTGATTTGTGCTGGTTCCAGCGCATATTTATGTATCCGTTAACGATCCTGCTCGGTATTGCGTATTTCAAGGATGACGTGGGCATTGCCAAATACGTGCTTCCGCTCAGCTTTATCGGAGGGGGTATATCCTTGTATCACGTAACGATCCAGCGTATTTTCTCGGCTACTGGCAACGCGGTGGCCTGCGGCAAGGTACCTTGTTACACCGATTATTTGAACTGGTTTGGTTTTATTACAATTCCACTGCTGGCTCTGATCGCATTTATTATCATTATTGTAATGCTGTGGGGAATTGGCAAAACATCTAAACGTTCTGCTTAAAATTTCTGTTGAAACCTTCTTCTTAAATCTGGATACGCGGAAAGGAACTGAACTGTGGTGATAAAGGGACAAGCTCGCTGGTTTACGCCTTTACTCATACTCATGCTAATGTTTATCATGGCCGGGTGCTCCTACACGGAGCAGTCTGCTTCGGGAGAGATGCCGGAAATGATTCGAGTAAAGCTCCTGATGCCGGATCAGGTGAAGGTAAATGAAGAAGTTGCTTTACAGATCAAGCTGACTCAGGGAGAGAAACCTGTAGATGATGCCGATCAGGTACAGTTCCAAATATGGAACGAACAGAATGAGCCTGCAGCACCTGCTGCTGAGCAAGGTATGATGAATGCCGATGAGCTTGAAGCTCGCGGAGCAGTGAAGGCGAGTGCTATAGGTGATGGTGTGTATGAAGTGAAATATACGTTTCAGGAGCCGGGGGAATACGTTGTCCAGGCACATGTAACCTCAGGTGCAATGCATACCATGCCGCGTGCGAAAGTAACCGTTGAATAATATTTATAATGATTAAATTCAATCCTTGACCTTGAAGTATACTTCAAGGTTTATTCTTGTTGTATCAACAACGTTTGGAGGAAAAATAATGAAATTATTCGAATGGATTTTCGTGCTTGTAACGATAGTCGCAGCTCTTGGTTTGCCGTTCTATCCGAAGCGGCGGAAGCTGGCGACAGGTATGCTTTCCGTTTTGATTATCGCTTTTTTGCTGCATGCTGTCCGTGATTCGTTACGGGTGATGCTGCTGCCGTCCTATATTGTTGCGGTCATTCTTTTCATCCTGTTAATCATTCAGCTGATGAAATCAGTTCGCGGCAGCGTAAGGACAGCACCATACAAGAAGAAATCAAGAGCGGGCACGTGGCTTCGCGGCGCGTTAATCCTTATGCTTGCTGCCTTCTCGGGTGCAGGTTCAGGACTGCTTACGATGTATTTCCCTGCTTTTACAATGCCAGCGCCAACAGGCCAATTCGCCATCGGTACCTTTTCACAGCAGCTTGTGGATGAATCTCGTGAAGAGACGCTCTCGCCTGAGAATGGGGACAAGCGCGAGCTGATGATTAACGTATGGTATCCGGTCGATCCCGAAGCTGCAAAAGGCATAAAGCCCGAATCGTACCCCGCTGAACTGGGGGAAGCGATCAGTCTCGTTTTTGGCATCCCGCCCAAGGTGTTCAGTTACCTGGATACGATTCCGACACATGTGGTGAAAGGGGCAGCGATGTCCAATGCACAAAGCTCTTATCCTGTTGTTTTATTCTCTCCCGGCGTGCGTTCGGCCCGCTTCCAGAGCATGACTGCGGTTGAAGAGCTGGTGAGCCACGGTTATATCGTTGTGGGCATGGATCACCCTTATACTTCCGCTCGTGTAACCTTCCCGGACGGGCATGCTGTTTCTTATGAAGCCGGACCCGAGTTTGCCACATCGGAGGAACTGTACCAGTATAACGTGGAAGGCGTAGGTATTCGTGCTGCGGATGCACGCTTTGTGCTTGATACTTTGGAGCAGTGGAATGTGAATGATCCTAATCATGTGCTGGAGGGCAGGCTGGATCTGAACCATACAGGCATTATGGGCCATTCCTATGGCGGGGCTACAACAGCTGAAGCGCTGGCACAGGATGAACGTTTGCAAGCCGGACTCAGTCTGGAAGGCGGATTCTGGGGCACCGTCTCCAAGACGGCGTTGAAACAGCCTTTTATGTATATTATGTCTGGTGAAACGGCCAAAAGCTTCGATCCGAATGCTGCATCCAAAGATAAAGTGTTTTATCCCGAATTCGAGCCCGATCTGAAACATGTTATGACAAGTAGTCTGAATGATACCTATTATCTGACGGTGGACGGATTTTTCCATCAGAGCTTCACCGATATTGCCTTGATCTCACCACGTTTGTTTGCCAAGAACATGCCTGCGGAGCATAATATTGATATTACGCGGAGTTACGCGCTCGCCTTTTTTGACCGTTACCTGAAAGGGGAAGCACAACCACTGCTGCAAGGAAGCTCAGAGAAATTTCCCGAAGCAGCTTATGATCAAGAGTATACGAAAATACGTAACAAATAAGCAGATGAAGTCTGCGGGAAGGTGGAGATCGGTGTGGACACGATGACAAGAGGCCAATTAGCCAAAAGAACAGGGGTAAGCATGGCAACGCTCCGCTATTATGAGGACAGCGGCATACTGCCCGCTCCGCATCGATCCGCTAACGGTTATCGGGTGTACACCGATGATTATCTGGTTAAAGTGAAATTTATCAAGGGTGCACAGACGCTCGGCTACTCACTGAAAGAGATACAGGAAACCTTGGAGCTGTTAAGCAATGAGGATATGGAAAAAGAAACACTAAAGGCACTCGTTCGTGAACGAATTGCTGACATTGAGAAGCATATCGGCCACCTGAAGGAGATGCAGCAGCATCTGGCCACATTGCTGCATACGCCTGAGGAGGAAATCGACAGTTACATTCAATCGTTCAGAGTAAACAGGAAAGAGCCGTGATAACGGCTCTTTTTTCAATTCTAAGAGCAGACAGGTCATATGTAACGAGCAGGAAATGGTGGAGGAGAAACGAATATAACGAACATAGCGTTTCATTTTTCCATCATAGGTTGGTTAGTGTGAACTTAATATGGAGTAATCGATGTACACCGGAGAGGAGCACTATAGTTCATGAGGGATATACAAGGTTTTGTTTCGGATTATATTAAAGGTAAAAAACATCTTCATCTTGAGATTGGCATGGTTACCAAAGGAGATATCGAATATCATTCATTTGGCAATCCGCCCAAGCAGCGTAAGGCTTCCCCTGAACACAGATTGTTTGAGATTGGCTCTCTGACCAAATTATTCACAAGTATGCTTCTACTAGAATTGCAGCATCAACAACGTCTTTCCATCGATGACACAGTCAGCAAGTACATACACCAGGGCAAGAATGATTATTTAAAGAAAATTACGCTCAAACATCTGGCTACGCACACCTCTGGATTACCCAGATTAGCGCCAAACCTGTCATCGAAAAAAAATAGATACAATCCGTATGTAAACTATACAGAGCAAGATTTGCTTGCCTTTTTAGCTGATGCGGACTACACAGATCATATCGGTTCCTTTGAGTATTCCAATACAGGCATGGGCTTACTGGGCTACATTCTATGCAAAGTGACAAACAGTACATATGACGCTCTGCTGAAAAAATATATCACAAATCCATTAAAGATGATGGAGACTGCAGCTGTGCTGAATACAGAACAGAACAGCCGATTGGTGGATGGTTATACGTCAACGGGGAAAGTAATGCCTCACTGGGATATGAATGGCGTGCACGATGGAGCGGGAGCAATCAGGTCATCTCTTCACGATATGAGTTTATTTGTACAAGCCAATCTCAATGAAGATCACCTGCTAGCCTCTACAATGCAGCAAAGTCACGTGCCTGTTCGAATCGGAGATTCAGACATCTATCTTGGGTGGCAAGAGGATACGGCGTTAGATCAGGCTATTCTGTGGCATAACGGCGGTACTTTTGGTTTTACCAGCTATTTAGCTATAAACAAGGAGCAGGGCGTGGGTGTTGTATTATTATCCAATTACTGTTTTGGATCAGCCGCTCGTGTGGATGAGTACCTCGATGCGATTTACAAGTTTTTTACGAAAAAAGATCTATATCCACTCACGTTTCTGGAGCCTGTAGGTGAGAGCATACTGGAATCCATGATGCAATAATAAAACCACCTTGCAAGTGAACCCCGATGTCAATTCTCGGATGTTCTCTTGTGAAGGTGGTTTTTCACTCAAGACATACCCGTTTCACGCAGAAAATGATGAACAATCTGCGTCTGATACTTGATGCGTACAGCGCGTTTCAGGCTCCAGCACGTTTCAACGGTAACAGACTTCGCTTTCAGCAGCCTTGAAGCAGCAGTACGAGCAGAACCCGGCAGCTCATGCCGCTTCAGATTAAAATGATGCTTGTGAACCGGGATGGATCGGTTCATACGTTCAATCACCCTACGGCAAATCGGCACACTGGAGCTGCCCGGATTGGTGATCAGCGTTTGCCCAAGCACGCGTGGACTGAGCTGTGAGAGGCCGTTGGCTTCATGCAGATCAAGCCACCAGTCGGGTTGTTGCGCACGCGCAAGCTGGAACACAGCGGCTGCCAGTGGATGCTTGGCTTTACCGGATTTACGGCGGGGGAACGTACGATTCAGGTCGGGCTTGCCTCTTATTTTTTTCGCATACGCCTGCTGGTTGACTCTGGGTACAATAATTAAAGTTCCGCGATGAATCACATAGCGCCCTGCTGCACAATCATCAGCAAGCTTCTGCGCAGCGGCCATGCTCGCCGTTTCATTGCCATGAACCCCGGAAGTAATCATCATGACAGGTCCAGGATTTATTCCACGAACGATGTAATAGGGCGCAGCATAGACGCTTGACGCAGCTAGAACATGTCTACTTACAAGCATGACCCTCACCTCCGTTACTACAGTACGTCATGTCCCGCTTTCCTGTAACGGCGTTCGAACAGGCCTGTATCCCGTTTCACTACAAAATAGGCCAACCCCTGGACTATTCAATATACGTTGTGAATCACATCCTCAAAGTCTGGTTCCTTCATTTCGATATCGTCAATCTCTCCCCACTGCTCCAGCTCCTTCAGAATGTCCATCGTACGCCACTCCTTCCGATTCACCAGTGCAGTCAGCACCTGATCGTCCATGCTTGTAACCTGAATGGCAGAAGGCAGCGTGTTGGGCAGCTGAACCTGTCCACGGAAGGCAACACGAATCATGGTAGGCAGGCCGATTGTATCCCGCAGGGAGGAGATCGTACCGTCATAGGTCAGCTGCCCATGGTTGATGACCATAACGCGGCTGCATAACTGTTCGATATCATCCATATCGTGGGTGGTGAGCAGAATGGTTTTGCCAAACTCTTCATTTAATGTGCGTAGAAACTGGCGAATGTTCCGCTTGGCGTTCACGTCCAGCCCAATCGTGGGCTCGTCAAGGAAAAGCAGCTCCGGATCATGCAGCATGGACGCTGCTAGATCCGCTCGCATGCGCTGCCCGAGGGAGAGCTTGCGAACGGGGGTAGCCCAGAACGATTCGAGGTCCAGCAGTTCAGCGAACTGGGACAGCCGTTTTCTTTTGACCTCAGCACTTACGCCGTACATCTCTGCCAAAATATCATACGAATCCTTCACGGGTAAGTCCCACCAGAGCTGGCTGCGTTGTCCAAAAACGACCCCGAGCTTTCGCACCGTTCTGCGCCGTTCCTCATGTGGATTCATGCCGCCCAGCCGCACCTCACCCGCAGTGGGATGAAGAATGCCTGTCAGCATTTTGATCGTGGTTGATTTACCAGCCCCATTCGGACCGATGTAACCGACAAATTCACCTTGCCGAATATCAAAGCTGATATCGCGTACCGCTTCTTTGGTCACATACTGGCGTGAAAACAAGGTGCGCACCCCTGAGAAGCGTCCTTCCCGCACGACAGGGGTTTTAAATTGCTTTTGCAGCTGGCGTGCCGTAATCATATTCATGTGTATTTCGCCTCCTTTATTAACTTCTCTAACTGCCTGTACTTTGATATCTGGTCATGCCGAAGGCCCAGAACCGTAAACTTGCGGCCAAACATAATAAGGCTATTGCAGCAATAAGTGCCAGTACCCACCCGCCACCTTCACCGCGCAGCAGGTAAAGGGCCGGAATATAGTTCACGAATCCCACAGGAATAACGGTCAGCAGCAGGCTGGACATCCATTTGGGATAAAGTGTGAGGGGGTACTGAGCCGCTGTACGGGCGGCATCCTCGGTAATGACCTGCAGTTCCTCGATGCGTGTTGTCCAGAAACCGAGAGTTGCCGTAGCGAGTCCGATGGAAAAAAGAATGATCGCCCCGGTCACGATGACCAGCAGAGAAAGTGGAATGACCGTCCAGCCGATCTGCCCGCTGTTCATCATTCCTGCCAGCGACCAGCAGAGAATAAATCCGCCCTGAAGCACTTCACCAACCATCAGGCGGAAATTTTGTGGCAGTAGTGCGAGCAGCACTGGCATGGGCCGTGTCAGCAATTGATCGAGTTCCCCGCCCACCAGATATTTTTCCAGATGATGCACCTCGTTGCCGAATGTTCGGTACAGCGTTTTGGATAACGTCATAATGGCGAAGAGATAACCGATCTCATATAACGACCAGCCCTTGATCGCACCAAATTTGTGCAGCACTAGCGCGACCATCAGAAACTCGGAAATTTGAATAAGTGCGGCGAGGATAGCTCCCAGCACAAAATTGAATTTGTACTGCATCCGGCTGCGGATGCTTGTGCGAATGAGTATTTTATATAAATGGAACCAGGATATTGGCTTCATCCGCCCTGCACCTCCACTTTACGTCGTAACACTTGGGTGATGCCCAGGCAGAGCAGTGTCATGAATACACACCAAAGCAGGGTTCCCCAGAGCAAGGAGCCATTTTCAAAGCCTAGGTAAATTCGCGTAGGAACGTAGAGCAGAAACGGATAAGGAGACAGCCAGGCCAATTGCTCTAGCCACTTCGGCAGCCATTCCAGCGGAATGAAGAAACCGGCCATCAGGTTCATCAGGGCATGATTAGCCCAGTGTAACCAGGATGACTCCGTCGTCCACATGGATGTGACACCGATAATGTAATTCATACAGATGGACAAGTATGCTGCGCCGGCAAGGGCAAGTGCGGCATAAGCGAATGTCCAGGCCTCCGAAGGCCATTTCAGGGAAAAAACGATGGAGTAGAGAAGGTAGATGGGAAGGCTTTTGTACACGAACTGGTAGGCGATTTGCCCCCATTCTCGTGCCATTAAATGGCTGAACAGATGTACCGGACGCATGAGGTCCAGTGCAATCTGCCCCGTCCTGACACTGAGCGGAATGCCTAGTCCGTTGGTCAGAAAGCCTGAGATCCAGAGTGACGATTGCGTGAACGCAATATAGCTGATCATTCCCTGTACCCCGTATTCTCCGAGCTGGTGATCGGCCCCGATGCCGATCCAGAGACAAGCGTACATGTACCCAAACATGGCGCTTGCCAGGTTATGTACCATGTGTGCCCCGCGATATTGCAGGTTTCGGGCGTAGGCTTTGGAAGCCAACGTAAAATAAAGCATATAACACCTCCGATAAGTGGATTGAACGGTGGACCCGTTCACTTCAGTCAAGGCGAAAAAGAGAGAAGGACAACAGCATACCAATTTATTCCTTCACATGCAAGACATTTTTTTAGCGAATATTGGAATCAAAGGGAGTGTTCATGAATGCGCCACAAGACAGGCCGGAAGGGTTGGCTTTATAATGAAGAGGTATAGTCGCAAGCGTTTACAATTGAGTTTATTCAAATTTAAAATAACCGCCGGGCATGTGCCTGACGAGTAGGATACAGAACGAACAATCCGGCAAGAGAGAAGGATGTCATGAAGAAAATTGCATGGGTCACCGACAGCACCAGTACACTGGATTCCGCGTTTGCGGAGCAAAATCATATCTACATCGTGCCGCTGCGCATCGTATTTGGCGAGGAATGTTACCGGGAAACCGAAGAGATCTCGTCGGATACATTCTATGAGAAACTGGAGGTTTCTTCGCGCGCGAGCAGCTCGCAGCCACCCATTGGCGAGTTTATTGAACTGTATGAGTCGCTTAAAGGCCGATACGATGAGATCATTACGATTCATTGCTCCACTGCACTTAGCGGAACACTCCATACCTCGATGCAGGCTGCAGAGATGGCAGACGTGAAGGTGACCGCAATTGATTCAAGAGCAGGAGCCTATCCTCTCCGCGAGATGATTATGCAAGGGCTGGAATGGCAGAAACAGGGCTGTTCAGCTGGCGAGATCAAATCCCGTATTGAACAGATGATTGATAACATGGCTTTTTATCTGATCCCTGCAAGTCTTCAAAATCTTCACCGCAGCGGGCGTGTGACCGGGACACAGCTGATCATAAGCCAGTTGCTCAAAATTCATCTGCTGCTTCGGTTTGAAGAGGGCAAAGTGGTTGTGAACGAGAAAATCCGCACGTTTAAACGCACGAAAGAGCGTATGCTCGATATGCTGAAGAAGGACATGGAAAAGGTCAAACATGTGTGCATTATGCATGCAAACAATCATGAGGAAGCTCACACCATCAAACAGCAGATTACGGAGCTACTTCCCCGCTTGAAGACGGAGATCATGCCGTTTATTCCCGTGGTGAGCATTCATGCCGGGGCCGGCACCATCGGATTGTGCTGGATTCGCAGTGATAAAGCCCAGGCTTAGACGGATTCAAGGGTAGATAAGACAGCCTGATCGGGCATACTTGAACGTTCCTTCAAGTACCTGCCTGGTCAGGTTTTTTGGTCATTGGATTGCGATTTTCATCAAATTGTGAGGTAATGAAGGAAATGTTAACTACCGGGAGGGAAGGTTCATGTCACGTCAACGCCTGCTGCTTGTAGAGGATGATCGTTCGATCAGTGAGATGGTTGGACCATATTTGGAAAAAGAGGGCTTCGACCTCACATATGCGTATGACGGTCTGGAGGCAGAGCGTCTGTTCACCGAGACTGGGCCCGGGTTTGATCTGATTATACTTGATCTGATGCTGCCGCATCGCAGCGGAATGGATGTGCTGCAGACCATTCGGGCGAGCAGTCTCGTGCCAGTGCTCATTCTGTCTGCCAAGGACGGGGATGTAGATAAGGCGCTCGGACTCGGCTTTGGCGCTGATGATTATCTGAGCAAACCGTTCTCGCTGATCGAGCTGACCGCCCGTATCAAAGCAGCGATTCGCCGTGCCAATTATATCAGTCAGCCTGTGGAAAAAGAAGCGGTAGAAGACCACCGAATAAAGATCGGCGGACTTGTGGTAGATATGGACACGTATGAGGTTCAGCGCGAGGGGGAAGCGGTGAAGTTAACGTCCAAAGAGTTCGGTATTTTAAAATTGTTTGTTACTCATCCCGGCAAAGTATTCACCAAAGCTCAGATTTACGCGTCAGTCTGGAACGATCATTATTATGGTGATGAAAATATTATTAATGTACATATGCGCCGTCTGCGGGAGAAGCTGGAAGTCGACCCTTCTGCGCCTCGTTATATCAAGACGTTATGGGGGATTGGATACAAGCTGGAGGCAGAGCCGGTATGATGCTGATCTGGCTGCTTTCCGTTACCCTGTTGGTGCTTGGAGTTACCGCTGTTGTGCTCGGACTGAGACTTCGTAAACGCAGTGCACATCTGAGATATATTCATGACAAAGTATTGGATATTCTGGACCAAGGAACGTATGAACGTCTGATCGTATTTGATAGTGATGCAGAGATGAGCCGGCTGTTAAACGACATGAACCGGCTGCTTGAACATGCCCATCTGGCCAAGGCCAACTACGCGAACCAGGAGAAAGAGATCCGTAATATGCTCTCCAACATTTCGCATGATTTGAAAACTCCGCTTACCGTTGTACTCGGGTACAGTGAAACGCTGCTGCACAGCACATCCCTGACGGATGCAGAACGGAGAGTGATGACAGAGAAGATACAGGATAAGGCGCAGGAGGTGCTGCGTTTGATGCATTCCTTTTTTGATCTTGCCAAGCTTGAATCGGGGGACCGCGAATTGGAACTAACTCGCGTGAACATCAGCGAATTATGCAGGGTGAAAATGCTATCGTTTTACGAATTGCTTACAAAGCTGGGGGTGCATGTGGAACTGGATATCCAGGAGCAGGATGTGTTTGGCAGGGCCAATGAAGAAGCACTGGATCGGGTGCTGGACAACCTGATTACCAATGCGATGAAATATGGAGCGGACGGCAAAGTGCTCGGAATATCTGTACTGAACCGGGAAGGAGAGTGCGTGACCATACAGGTATGGGACCGTGGGAAGGGCATTCCCGAGAAGGAGCACAGCCGTGTCTTTGAACGAATGTATACGCTGGAGGATTCGCGCAACCGGATGTATCAGGGCAGCGGCCTGGGGCTGACCATAACGAAGCGTCTGGTGGAACGTATGGGGGGGCGTATTGATGTACACAGCGTGCCTTATGAGCGAACCGTATTTTCCTTTACTTTGGAGGCGCTGTAGACATATAGAGAACGAACTTAAGGTTTTTGTAAGATTTGATTAATAAAAATGCAGACTTTTTTCTTTACAATACAGATATAAGCACCCCAGCAGGGGATGTAAAGGAGAATGACCAGATGAGTTATATTGCACGGACCATAGATTTAACCAAGGTTTATGAAGGAACAGAGGCGGTATCCGGCGTTAATTTGAATATCAGGCAAGGCGAGATTTACGGATTCCTGGGCCCGAACGGGGCTGGCAAAACAACAGTGATGAAGATGTTAACTAATCTTGTTAAACCTACAGCGGGTGAGATCGAGCTTTTCGGGGAAAAGCTTAATCCGAACTCGTACGAGCCGCTGAAACGAATGGGCAGCATTATCGAATATCCCTTTTTCTATGACAAGTTGTCTGCCTGGGAGAATCTCGACCTGCACTGTGAGTATATGGGGTTCCCGAACAAACAGATGATTGGTAAACATATGGAGATGGTCGGTCTGAAGGATGCAGGTAAAAAACCTGTAAAAGACTTCTCTCTCGGTATGAAGCAGCGCCTTGGGCTGGCCCGAGCGCTGATCACAACACCTGAACTGTTAATTCTGGATGAACCAATCAACGGGCTTGACCCCGTGGGGATCAAGGAGATGCGTGATCTGTTCAAACGACTAAGCACTGAATATCGAATGACCCTGTTAATCTCCAGCCACATTCTTGGCGAGGTGGAGCAGATTGCAGACACCATTGGAGTTATTCGCAATGGCAGACTAATTGAAGAAGTGTCCATGGAGAGCATCCGGGGCGGTCATACGGATTATATTGAGATTCAGGCTGCAGATATTCGCAAGGCCGCTTACGTTGTGGAGCATTTGCTTCATATGAGCAATTACAAGCTCTCAGATGAGCAGACACTGCGTGTTTATGACCCTGGCATTATGCCATCCGATCTCAACAGCAAACTGATGCAGCACGGTGTTGCCGTAGAGTCGATATCCAAACGCTCGCACTCCTTGGAAGAACACTTTATGAGTCTGGTGAAGGGGGATGAGCACATTGCTTAAACTGATTCGACTGGAATGGCGCAAGCATCGCTTTGCCCGGAATTTGACAGGTGCAGGCATCGCAATGCTCAGCATTCTTCTATTTCTCATTATGATTGGTGTGACCGACCTGGGGGCTGAAGATTATGCTTTTGCCAGTTATGAGGATTCGTTTATTCTGATTGATACGTTTGCCCGCGCAGTTTTTATCATATTTGCAGGAGCTCTGATATCCAAATTGATTATTAGCGAGTATCGGGACAAAACGATGAATGTGATGTTTACGTATCCGATCAAACGGCATAAAATCATCGCTGCGAAGCTGATGCTGGTTTTTCTGTTTACTTTTGCGATGATTATGCTCACTGATGTGGTGATGGGTGTGATTCTGCTGGCATCCAATCACTTTTATGACTTTATTACCGAACCGCTGAGTACAGCTGCATTGTTGAAAATAGTTGTTAAATACACAATCAGCTCAGTCTCTGCTTCTGCGATGGCTCTGATTCCTCTATTCTTCGGCATGCGCAAACATTCAGTGACCTCTACGATGGTTGCCTCGATTTTACTTGTGTTCGTTGTGTGCTCGGGCTTTAGCGGCTCTAACGGCCCTACGTTTTCGCTGAATAACATTGTCATTATTCCTTTAACCCTGGGAGCCATTGGATTATGGATTGCTGCCCTTTCGATGATACGGCTGGAGACAAAAGACATGAGCTGAGACCCGGGTCGGGGTATTCGTTCTTCTCCGCAGAAAACCATGCGTGGTATGGCTTGGCATGCCATTGACATACGCTCGTACAAGGGATAGGATAGTGTCAACTGAAACACGAAGGAGATTAGAACGACCATGACTATTCCTAAAACGTTGACCATCGCGGGTTCAGATACGAGCGGCGGTGCAGGTATTCAAGCGGATTTAAAAACCTTCCAGGAGCTGGGAGTATACGGAATGACCGTGTTAACTACAGTTGTTGCGATGGAGCCTGAAACATGGGACCACCAGGTTTTCCCGGTAGAATTGAATGTAGTCGAGGCTCAGCTTCGTACCGTTCTGGACGGAATTGGTTTTGATGCAATGAAGACAGGCATGCTTGGTTCAGTTGATATTATTGAGCTTGTCTCCAAGCATATTCGCCGCAGTGGCCTGCCGCAGATCGTTATTGATCCGGTTATGGTCTGCAAAGGTACAGATGAGGTGCTGCAGCCGGAGAACACGGAAGCGATGATTGAATTTTTGCTGCCAGGTGCGGACCTTGTTACACCAAATCTGTTCGAAGCTTCTCAACTGGCAAAGAGTGGACCTATTCGCTCCAAGGAGCAGATGGAGGCTGCTGCAGCAACTATTCATGCACATGGTGCAAAGCATGTTCTGATCAAAGACCGTGGTGTGATTAACCCGGGTAAGGCGATGGACTTGCTTTATGACGGGACCAGCTACGAGTGGTTTGAAGCGGATGTTGTTGGCTCCGGGTATACTCACGGCGCAGGCTGCACAACCTCTGCTGCAATTACGGCAGGGCTGGCCCGTGGCTTATCTGTAAAAGAGGCTGTACGTGAAGGCAAAGCCTTTGTAACCAAAGCAATCGCTGGCGGATTCCCGTTGAACCGCTTCGTTGGCCCTACGCTGCATGTTGCACATCGTCTGGAGCATCAACGTTAATCATAGAGGCGGGGCTTTTATTTAAGGGAGACCTGCTGCGAACGTTCATGATTACGATAAATCCAATTCAAATCTCATCTAAGGAGCGGTCAACAAACAGTTTATTGCCTGTTGGCTGCTTCTTTTTTTATGCTCATTTTGATAAAAAATAGTAACTTTTGGTATATATTAATCGTATATATGGTGAAGCTGAACGCTGTATAGCTGGATGGATATGGACACTTCTGGACACATGAACGACACATGAAGCAGGTATGTTAAGGTAAGAAATTGAGAAGGAGAGTCGGTCATGGTCAGAACCGTGCTTCTGGTAGAAGACGAAAGCCGCATTCGAGAAATTGTGGCCGATTATTTTATAAAAGAAAAATGGAATGTCATTGAAGCTGAAGATGGGGTGCAGGCGCTGGAACAGCTGACTCAGCATCAGGTTGACCTGGTCATACTGGATGTGTTGATGCCTGAAATGGACGGATGGACATTATGCGGTCATATTCGTGCCACTTCCACCGTACCTATTATCATGCTCACCGCAAGATCAGAGGATGATGATAAAATCCATGGATTCCAGTTAGGTGTTGACGATTATGTCACCAAACCGTTCAGTCCTCGTGTTCTGGTTGCGCGGGCGGAAACGCTGATGAAACGAGTCGAAGGTGCCATTGGGAGAGAGCAGGGAGTAATTCGTTTTGGCGAGGTTACACTTGATCCCTGGGCCAGACGTTTGGAGATCGGCGGGGTTGAGGTGGAGCTTGCACCTAAAGAGTATGATCTGCTTCTGTATCTCGCCCGGAATGCCGGCATCGTTCTATCCCGCGAAGCGATATTGAACCGGGTGTGGGGATTTGACTTTGAAGGTGATTCCCGTGTCGTGGACACTCACATCAAAAAGCTGCGAAGCAAACTGGGCGATGAAGCGAAGTGTATTCGTACCGTCATTGGTACAGGGTATCGTTTTGAGGCAGAGGCATGAGGAAAAACGGTGTAACGATGAAGCTGTTTCTGGTCATGGCCGGATTTCTGCTTTTATTATATGGAACAACGGTGCTTGCTCAATTGATCTGGTTCCCTGATTTTTACCAGCATCAGAAGATTAGCAGTATGAAGAAAAAGCTTTTCAAGTTTGAACAGCAGTATTCGGCCAGCCGCTGGAGTGATCTGCAGCTCGCCAAAGAAACGGGCAAATTCATGCGTCAAAATCAGTCTCACCTTGTCATTCTGACAAGCACAGGCAAGCTGGTGAATGACCCTTTTCACATTACACTGCTGCAGGAAGACGGCAAACGTGTGAAGGTATCGCTGTCTCTGTTTATTAATAGCGAGAATGCTGGCTGGATCAGATCCCATCTGAAATTCGGACAAAAGCTGATTGTGAAGGGACCCTCCAGTGACCAGAATGACCCCGAGCCTATGGTATATCCTTTCAAAATTCAGGATGGGGCTTCTGCCGCATGGGGAACCGAAAGCTTTCAGGAATCACTACTGCCTGTACAGGAGTGGACCGGGGTATTAACGGAGGTTGTACTTCCGGATCTCGCCACCTGGAGTCAGAGACAAGGCCTGCTCGTGCAGGCGCTTGAGAGCCGATTTCCATTGTCTCCAGATGATCAGAAGGTGTTGTCCAGTGGCAAGATGCTCAATGAAGAATGGATGGACAGCTGGAGCGGTGTTCGCAACGTTATCACCATTGCTCCGGTACAGCGTGCAGGAGCAGAGCAGCAGCTGATTTTCTCCCTGACTTCGCTGCAGGAGATGCGTGAGGCGAATGAAGCGACACGGTTATTTTACGGATATTTCGGTATCGGAGCATTTGTCCTGATTTTATTGCTGGCACTGCTTTTGTCACGCTTCATAACGAAGCCGCTTTTAGCTTTGAACCATGTAGCCAAAAAGATGTCCACGCTGGACTTCACAGTGAAATCACCGATTCGGCGTAAGGATGAGATTGGCAGTCTTTCCGACAGTCTGAACGCTTTATCAGGTACACTTGGTCAGACGCTGGAGGAACTGAAGCAGGCCAATAATCAGATGCGCACCGATATGGAACTGAAGCAGCAGATTGAACAGCGTCAACGTAAGTTTTTTGCCGATGCCTCTCATGAGCTCAAGACGCCGATCAGTATCATTAAAGGTTATTCGGAAGGTCTGAAAGACGGGGTAAGTGAGAGCAAACGAGAGCGTTATATCGAGATTATAGCTGATGAGGCCATCAAGATGGAAAAGATGGTGGAAGAGATGCTTGATCTGGTGAGGCTTGAATCGGCCGCGATTCAGTTGAACACGGAAGCGATTGCTCTGGATGATATGATCGAAGACATTGCGGGGCGTCTCGGGCCTCAGCTGAAGGATAAAGGGCTCGAGGTGGTGCTGGTGTCCACGACAGAGCAGAGTATTGAAGGCGATCGAAGCAAGCTGGAGCAAGTATTTTACAATATCTTAATGAACGCTATACGTCACGCGATTTCACAGACCGATATAATGATTGAGATTAGCAGGCATGAGGGATGCGTACACGTGACGATTGAAAATAAAGGTGAACACATTGCTGAAGAGGAACGGCAATATATATGGGAGAGGTTCTACCGTGTAGAGCGATCGCGCAACCGTAAAATGGGGGGGACCGGACTGGGGCTGGCGATTTCGAAGCAGATTCTGGATCTGCACGGATGCGGATATGGTGTGGAGAATACACCGGATGGCGTACGTTTTTATATTACATTTTCTAAAGCCTAATATGAAAGGAAGTTAAATCTTATGAAGTCTTTACCATCCATTTTAACCTTGGGGAACTTAAGTTCAGGAATGCTGGCGGTTATTATGGCCATTCATGGCGAGTTTGCCTTGGCTGTGACGATGATATGGGTAGCGATGTTCTTTGATCTGTTCGATGGATATGCAGCACGCAAGCTGCATTGTGAAGGGGAGTTTGGCAAAGCGCTGGATTCACTGGCTGACGTCGTTTCATTCGGAACGGCACCTGTGCTCATTCTGTATCTCAATTCAATGACTGAAGTAGGTATGCTGGGCATGGCATTAACGGCATTGTTCCCGGTATGCGGTGCGCTTCGCCTTGCACGTTACAACTGCCAGAAAACACCGATTAGCGGTTTTGTAGGAATGCCGATTACTTTTGCAGGGGGGCTGATGTCCTTCTTCGCACTCTGGAGTCCTTATTTTACAACGGGTGTGGCGTATCTTGTTATTGTTGTGCTGTCTGGTCTCATGGTTAGCCAAATCCGTTTCCCTTCTTTGAAGCAAATACTGCCCTCTCATGAGAAGGATATTGTGGAACCGAAATAAGGAGCGAGTCAACGTATGGAATTTGCTAAAGAAATTATTGGTCAGTACGGATATTTTGCAATTTATGGCTTACTCGCTCTTGGCGTCATTGGGATGCCGATTCCGGATGAGGTGCTGATGACCTTTGTGGGTTATCTCGCCTCCATCTCGGTTCTGGATTATTCGGTATCCATTGCTGTCTGCTTTGGAGGAGCGTTTACAGGCGGGCTGCTTAGTTATACGATTGGCAGGAAAGCGGGCAGACCTCTGTTTCACAAATATGGGAAATGGATCGGAGTTAATGCCAAGCGGTTCAACAGGGTGGAAACGTGGTTTCTCAAATATGGGTCCTGGTCTGTGATTCTCGGTTACTTTATCCCGGGAGTCCGTAATCTGATGTGCTGCTTCTCCGGCATGAGCCGTATGGCGATGAGCAGATACGTTCTTGTATCCGGCATTGGCGCCTTTGTCTGGTGTGTGGTGTTTATCTCCATTGGCTTCTATGTAGGCGTATTAACCTAGATTGGACAACCTCTTTGCCGCTTGGTGAACTAACGATATATGGTATACGTGATATGCCTGTGAAGAGTGGGGTGTGGTCGCTTTGGTAGCAGTATGCAGTCAAATACAACCTAGAACTAGAATGAAGACCTCTTGTGTGCAAGGTGGTCTTTTTTTATTGAGTTTATGGATGGACGATTGTCATCATCAGCAGCTGATGAGCGAAATTGCTGGCACAACAGCAAACATAAGGCATACAAGTACCAGCACCAGCACTTGAGCAGCACCATAGAGCACATTAGTAACATTGTAGAGCTTTAGGTAGCACTAGTAGTGCATTTCAATAACATTATAAAGCACGTCAGTAGCACTGTAGAGCATTTGGTAGCACCATAGAGCATTCGGTAGCACCATAGAGCACATTAGTAATATTTTAGAGCACATCAGTAACACTATTAAGTACATCAGTAATATTGTAGAGCTTTGGGTAGCACCAAGGAGTACTTCATTAACATTATAGAGCACATCAGTAGCACCCGTACACCACTACAGTAGCATACCTGAGCAAGTCAAAGTGCGACTGAGGAAGAGGAAGCTTAGCGAGAATCGAGTGGGGGATAGCTAATGGGTGGCAATGCCCTATCCAAATCTCTAACGATCTCAGATGACCTTATTTGGGTGATTTTAAGCTTTTTGAAATTCTAACGAATCACAGAAAGCTTATTTCGATCAAAATCGAAGAAAATGGCCCATTTTCATAGCAAATGAATGAAATAGCGTCTCCTGAAATCGTTAGAATTTTCAAAGGTGTGATTTACCCCAAATAGCGTTTCTGGGAATCGTTAAAAGGTAAGGTGATTATCACAATTACTGCAAAGCTCCATTTGATACCTATGATTGCTCAATATTTACTGTTTTCTACCAATTTGGATTCGCACTACCTCTACGTAACTGCATAACTGCCCACCACCAGACCAGCAAGCACTCCCCCCTACGTCTCTAATAACTCACAACCATCATCCCTAGTCCCACGAGACCGATTCATCCCACCATCAACAGTGTCACCTCAAGCGTATCTGCCAGCTCACATTCGCAATGCATACGTCCGATATCGCTGGGTGCCGCTTGCAACATATATGATGTGCTGGTCCAGCAAACTGCGAAGGACCTTTCGGGCGTGAGTATCCGAGATTCGCAGATGTGCTGCGAGCTCCGAAGGTGCAAAAGGGCGGACGATACGTCTTGCATATCGGACAGCCTCTGCATCCAACCAATTCAGGGATGCGGGCACATCTGCGGCCATAAATTTGCCCATAAAAGCCAGCACCAACTGCTGACATTGTTTCGGTTCATCTTTGATGGAGAGATAGGCAATGGGCAGGAAAATCCAGTCATCCAGCGTCAGCAGACAATGGCGCCAGCACAGGTCCTTGAAACGTCTAACATCCAGATCACGGGCATGCGGTCCGTAACCTTGGATTTCGATGCCACCTTTTACACCGTTGCCCGGTAAATACGCCAGGTCCAAATAACGGTAACCATTGTGAAAATCCCGCACCTCCCATTCCGGGTGCAAATGATTGAAATTTTTCATCACCGGAAACCATATCGAACGCAGAAACTCCATTGTCGCATGCTCAAGCCCTTGTTCAATTCGGGAACGCACACGTGGATTGGTTTCCTGTTCCAGTAGTGCGTTCATCCACTCTTCGTATGCTTCGTTAAAATCAAGACTCATTGTACTCAAGACATGTTTCCTCCTTAATCACAATAGTGTAGTAGTGTAAAAAAACAAAAAAGCCGCTCTGCCATTTTCCAAGCCTTCACAATGGAAGGAGAGAAGAAAGGACAAAGCGGCGTGTGCTTCACGACCGACAATCTTATTTCATTATCTAGTTTTACACAGTTCTCTTCATAACGATTATAACTTACACCATGTGCAGATGCTACTCCCAGTGCACACCGAGAGGAGGCAACATCAATTATTTTGTAATCATCGTATTACGCGTGAACGATTCACACCAAAGCTGTAATTACGATCCTCATCCTCTCGTGCTCACGATAACCGTATTTCCGGGCCTGCTAACAAACATCCACACAACCACATCTACGCACCCACACATCAAGCCTGCCTCATCCGTTCAGATGAGATTCTTCAATTCCACGTTCAATACGTTGTTCTCCCTTTTTGCGGGCAAACGTGATTTTGAGCAGGGGTGGGGTGACCAGTGTGGTGATAATGACCATGATTACAACGCTGGTAAAATATTCAGCATCAAGCAAGCCTGATGCAAGGCCAGTGGAGGCGATAATCAGGGCAACTTCGCCCCTGGAGATCATGCCCGCCCCGATCGCTAGGGAAGAGGTGCGGTCAAACCCGGTCAAACGCGCACCGGCACCACCGCCAAGCAGCTTGGTTATAATCGCCACGATGCTAATAACAACGATCAGCCAAATTTGAGAGCCCACACCCTCGAAGGTCACGTTAAGTCCGATGCTGACAAAGAATACAGGAACAAAAATACTGTAAGCAATCGGCTCTACTTTTTGCTCGACTTCATGTTTAAATCCGGTTTGAGAAATAGCAATGCCTGCTGCAAATGCACCGATAATGCCTGCAACACCCATCCACTCGGCGAAGTAAGAGAAGCCAAAACAGATAATCAAACCCGCGGTAATGACCGTTTCCGTTACCCGCAACGGGGCCATCCATTTCATAATACGCGGAACAACGAGCCAGCTGGCTGCAATGATGATCACGAAGAATAACAGCTTTTTGCCAATGAGCAGGCCGATGGAAACATCGCCGCCGCCCGTTCCGAGCAGACTCATCATAACCGCAAGCAGCACAACAACGAGCACATCATCGACAACCGCCGCCCCCAGAATGGTCGTGCCTTCACGCGAGCCGAGCTGATCCATATCCTTCAACGTTTGCACGGAGATACTGACTGAGGTAGCACAGAACAACAACCCGAAGAACAGTGCATGAGTCTGCGACATGCCGAAAGCAATAGCTGATCCGTATCCTCCGATAAAAGGTAAAATAACCCCGCCTACCGCCACAGCGAAAGCAGCCTTCCAGTTTTTCTTCAATTGGTCCAGATCGGTTTCCAGACCTGCGATAAACATCAGCAGCAGTACCCCGATTTCGGCCATGTAATGAACAAAATCAGTTTTATCAACCCAGCCAAGCAGGGCGGGTCCGAGCACAACACCTACAATAAGTTTTCCCAGCACCGACGGCTGACCTAGTCGGACCGACAGATCACCCGCAAGTTTGGTAAAGATCAGGATAAGGGCAAGAACAAATATAAATTCCACAGATGGTTTCTCCTCTCTGCTCGCAGCATACTTAGAATAACCCTTCCAAGTTAAAATAACCCCATCCAGCCCTTTAACAAAACAAAAAGGCACAGAACAACGATAACCCTTTACCGTCCCATGCCTATAAAAGACAAAGAGGGGCCCTTGGTGACAGGCTCCTCCGTATCCATGCGTATGTGATTAAGTGCATTAATTATAACACATTTGGAGCCTTGGGTAAAATAGTGCTTGGACGAATGGGGATGAAAATCCCCTTAAACGGGCATTTCTACGTAAAGACAGCCTTTTTTTGTTCAGAGTGTTGTCACTTAACAGCCCCGAATCGCCGCGATATAATGATATAGAACACAGAAAGTTAGGATATGAGGAGGATTTTGCATTGGCTAAAAAGGAAAGAGGGGATCTGAACGTGCCATCCAATCAGACGGCCCCGACCAGTAATAAAAATTTTGCAGGTATCATTATTACCATCTCCATTCTTGCTAACGTTATTATCCTGTTATTGTTTTTCGCCCCATCCATCGGTTACAAAGGCGAGCTCACCTTTGATATTACCGTGCTTCCGCGCTTTAATGCCGTATTTAACAGCTTCACCTTTATCTTTTTGCTGGCTGCGCTGATCGCGATTATCAAGCGTAACGTCAAGCTGCACAAACGTTTTATTCTGGCAGCCTTTACAACTACGCTGCTGTTTCTGGTGACGTATCTGACCTTCCACTATCTGTCCCCGGAAACGTCCAAGTTTGGCGGCGAAGGCATCGTTCGCAGCATCTACTTCTTCATTTTGATCACACACAGCATTCTGGCTGCGCTGATCGTACCATTGGCGCTGTTTACGCTGGTATGGGGCTGGACCAACCAACTGCAGAAGCATCGCAAAATCGCACGCTGGACCATGCCGATCTGGCTGTATGTAAGCTCCACAGGTGTTGTTGTATATCTGATGATGGCACCGTATTATTAATTTCATTTCAAGTTATGAATAGTTAAAGTGATGAGTTATGTTTCGAAAGAGCTGCACAGGAAAGGGGATTCACGTGATGTACAGAATCGTGTTGATTCGTCATGGACAGAGCATGTGGAACGTGGAAAATCGCTTTACCGGTTGGACGGACGTGGATCTGACCGAGGATGGATATGGAGAAGCACGCAAGGCGGGCAAAATTCTGAAGCAGCAGGGGTTTGATTTTGACTGCGCCTACGCTTCGGTTTTGAAACGTTCGATTCGGACCCTGGATATTGCTCTGGATGAGATGGACCTGATGTGGATTCCGATTACGAAGACGTGGAAGCTGAATGAGCGTCACTATGGAGCACTGCAGGGGCTTAACAAACAGGAGACAGCAACGAAATACGGGGAAGAGCAGGTTCACGAATGGAGACGTTCCATTCACGTATCACCACCGGCTTTGGAAGAAAGCGACGAGCGATATGTCCGGGATCTGGACAAGTACAAGCGCCTGGGCTGCACCATTCCGCGAACAGAGAACCTGATGGATACGTCCAAGCGAGTGCTGGAATATTGGAATGCAGAGATCAAACCGATGGTATCTTCGGGAAAAAGGGTGCTGATCTCCGCGCATGGCAATACGCTCCGTTCACTTGTCATGCATCTGGACCAATTGTCCGAAGCAGACGTGATGGCGCTCAACATCCCGACAGGCATTCCGCTGGTCTACGAGTTGAACGAAGAGCTGCACCCGACAGGTCATTTTTACCTGACGGCCGATGGCTCCACCTATCAGCATGATGAGATGAAGCATGTAGCCACGCCGTCAGATTAAGGGAGAGCATCGATCCTTATGACTCGTTCAAGGCATGATCTTCATGAAGCAATACAACGTGTTACTTTTGAACATAATAAAAAAACGCATTTCCAGAAGATGATTACCGAAGTTATTGGGTAATCATCTTTTTTGACTCTATATAAGTTGAAGGGTTTATTTACACGTGAACGGAGAGGACAGAAAAAACCTGAAAAAGCGGAGCTAAAAGCTTTCTGCAAGAAAGCTACATCGGAAGCATAAGCTTCGCCTTTATCACCGGATTTTTCCCTTTGGAAAAGGGAATCCAAAAAATCTGGGGATAACAGCGATTGGAAGGTTGTTCTGTCATCGGAGTGGATTGTGTAAAATCTTTAGTTCAACTTATATAGATGCACCTGAGCATGATGCTATTCAGAAAAGGGAAGATTTTATTTTCAAAGGCAGCCTGATTTTTCGTTTCGTTTGCTGCAGAGCGGGTAAAACTCAAACAAGACACGATGTACATGAATCCGAATGGTTAAGGAGGAGAGCAGCATGTCAAAACGTAAATTGCTTATGACGGCGATTGGAGCTGGCGTAACGTATCTGATGAGAAATAAACAGGCCCGGGATAAAGTAATCAGTACCGTATCCAATATGGTGAAAAAGAATGGGTCATCCTCGGCCCGCAGTGCCAGACCTCGTGTGGAGGTTAACAACCAGCACCGGGAGTGGAGAGAGTGAGGCAGGGACAAAAAATAATGAGCAAACAGAAGCAGAACCCGGGACAACTTGTTTCGGGTTTTTCTTTATATGCTGTGGCATACTGTGCTTATATGCGATTTTTGCCAGGAAGAATGATACAATGAATACTTGCAGAACGTATGGAGAGGAGAGACGCTTATGGAAAAAGAGAGCACATCCATGAAACAAAATCGCTTGGGCACATCTGACTTGATGGTGGGTGAGATCGGGCTAGGCTGTATGTCGCTTGGAACGGAAGTGAAACCGGCGGTAGAGCTGATTCATGAAGCGCTGGATCGTGGGGTCAATCTGCTGGATACAGCGGATTTATATGATGCAGGCCGCAATGAGGAAATTGTGGGACAAGCGATTAAAGGCCGGCGCGATCAGGTGATTCTGGCTACGAAGGTAGGCAATCGCCGTATTCCTGGCAAGGAAGGCTGGTCATGGGACCCATCCAAAGCTTATATCAAGCAGGCTGTTCACGAAAGTCTAAAGCGACTGCAAACCGATTATATTGATCTGTATCAGCTGCATGGAGGCACGCTGGACGATGAGATTGATGAGACGATTGAAGCATTTGAGGAATTGAAGCAGGAGGGGCTTATCCGATATTACGGTATCTCTTCCATCCGTCCGAATGTTATTCGTGAATATGTAGGCAAATCATCGATTGTGAGTGTGATGAATCAGTACAGCGTGGTGGATCGCAGAGCAGAAGAGGAAGTATTACCTTTACTTGAGCAAAATCAAATCAGTGTCATCGCTCGTGGCCCGGTAGCCAGTGGTGTACTGGCTGACTCGGGAGCGACGAAGGTGGACAAGGGTTACCTGGACTATACGCCAGAGCAGCTGCAGCATATTCGCCAAGGGCTCGTTGGACTGGTCACAGATAACCGAAGCATGGCACAGACAGCCATCCGTTATGCGCTCTCGCATCCGGCTGTGGCAGCTGTTGTTCCGGGTGCCAGCTCCAGAGAGCAGCTGCTGCACAACATTGCGTCGTCGTCTTCAGCGCCACTTACCGCAGCAGAGATCCAGATGATTCGTGAGCACCACCCTGCCAATCGGTACACGCAGCACCGCTGAAGAACGGAGACCTATTTTCAAATGTAACTAATCGAGGTACAATAGAGTCGGAAAGCAGCTTGAGTGAGCATAAACAAATAAAATTTACCCTAAGGAGAGAACCCTAATGGAAAGAATACAAAGCGAACAGCAATATCGTGATCTGATCAACTCCGACGGTTTGACTGTCATTAAATTTGATACAACCTGGTGCCCGGACTGCAAAAACCTTGACCGCTTTATCGGTGATGTGATTGACCAACACACGGATAAATCCTTCTACGCACTGGATGCGGAACAATTCCAGCCGTTTGCTGACGAGAATGGTGTGCGCGGCATTCCAAGTTTGCTCGTGTTCCAGAACGGCAAAAAGCTGGCACATCTGCACAGCAAATGGGCCAAAACGCCTGCTCAAATCTCAGAGTACCTGGAGACACTTGAGTCCAAAGTATAAAAAATCATTATGCATATCCAAAACCCCTGCCTGTCTTGTGACAGAGCAGGGGTTTTAAAATTCAAATGTTTAACTGGCACCGTAAAACTAACACTGCTTAACTGCCGTTATAGCTTAACAACTTTACTTCCTTTGGACTTGAGGTTGACAAGCAGAATACTCGCAATAATCATGATCAGTCCGGCAATCAGGTTGACGGTGATCGACTCTCCAAGAAACAGCACACTGCACAGCAGAGCAATTAACGGAATCAGAAAGGTGAAGGAGCCCACCTTGCTGGCTTCCCCGGAACTGACAAGTTTGAAGAACGCAAGCCACCCGAGAGCAATGACAAATACAGAGATGAACAGCATATCCAGCACAAAAGGCAATACCCATTGTATCGCGTTCCAGTTCTCTGTTGCCGTTCCCGTTAACGTCAGAATCACTCCGCCAATTAGAATCGGAATGGCTGTCATCCAGATTCCGTCCACCTTGGCTGAAGTTTTCTTCATATAGATGGTGCCAGCAGTCCAACTGATGGCACTGAACAAACCGAGCATGACACCTTCGGGGGATACTTTGCCAGTCATGCCACCAATGCTGATCGTTGCTACACCTGTAAAGCCAAGCACTAATCCGATGATTTTCATGGCATACATTGTCTCACCCAGCCACAGCCACGCCCCAATGCCAAGCAGAACAGGCTGTAGAAATACGATGGAAGAAAACAGTCCTGCTGGCACTTCGGTCAGACCGACCGTCTGGAAGCCGTAGAAAAAAATGATATTAAGAACAGCAGAGATGGCATAAATGTACCATGTTTTCCGAAACTGAAGTGTGTTGTATCGCGGAAATGCATAAATGCCAAGGACCAGTCCGGCAATCAGCAGCCGCATGCCTGCAAAGAGGAGGGGCGGTGTATAGTTTAAAGCATATTTGGTCAGAGGCCAGTTGATTCCCCACATGAGAACCAGAAAAGCCAAGATCCACCCTGCTTTTGCACGTGATAAAGTCACAAATAATCTCTCCTTCAAGTGATATGGAAAAGCCTGTTTGCCCCACAAGCGCGGCACAGCTCTTAACCTGTATCTATCCGATTCGGATGTTTCTTTGGCCCTGTATCTGCCAGTCGTTGATCGTCCGTGTTCTCCATGATACAATAACAAACGTAATAATTGAAATGCATGTTATTTATAAGGAGCATACCAAAACTGTTATGAACAATTCACAATTGCAGTTGTTTGTTAAAATAGCCGAGACGGGAAGTTTCACACGAGCTGGCCAGGAGATGAATATGACACAGCCTGCGGTCAGCCGTGCTATCTCCGCTCTGGAGAACGAGCTGGACGTATCGCTGATCATTCGGGACCGGCGTAACGGTATTGTGCTGACCGACGTGGGGCAGCGAATACTGGTCATTTTCCGCAGGATTTTACAGCAGTATGATAAGGTGCAGCAGGTTGTTGCCGCTGAGAAGGGACTGGAGATCGGAACGATTCGCATTGGTTCTTTTCCAATGTCCTCGGCCCATCTGCTGCCCAAAATAATTCGATCGATTCGAGATCGTTACCCGCAGATCGAGTTTGAGCTGCATGAAGGCAACATTATGGAGATTCAGCAGTGGCTGAGTTCGCGTGTTATTGATGTTGCTTTAATCATTGCAACGGAGCAGGAGGCGGCAGAGCCAAACTATGAAACAATGCCGCTGTATAACGAAGAAATGCTTGCTGTATTTCATGAGAATGAGACGTTTGCAGATCAGGACATCCTGAATGTGAAAAAGCTGAGCGGGCAGTCAATGATTATCTGCAACGGCGGTTATGAAATGCCCATTGTAGATCTGTTTGCACGTGCAGAAGCGGAGCTGAGCATCGGCTTCATCGTGCATAACGTCAATACATGTCTTAACATGATTGAGCAGGGGCTGGGAACAGCCATATTACCTGCCATCTCGTTATCCTGGCTTCCACCCGGGGTCAGAGCTCTGCCAACGGAGCCCAAAGCCTATCGCCCCGTTGAGCTTGCTGTACCTTCCTTTTCGGAGGCCTCCCCGGCTTCACGTTTGTTTGTGGAAACGGCATTGCAATTGTTTGCACGACCGGAATAAGCGTCTTGTTTAGAATTTGTTCAGTATCGTTCTGTATACTTATAGAACAAACTGAATATTGGAGTGAACAAGAACGTCATGAGCAGAGAGATTTTGGAGGAAATGCATCAATTAAGCCACAATGATGAACGCAGATACCGTTTGCTAATGATTGGTGTCAAACAACTGTTACACGAACAGAAACAGAACAGATATCGCTGGATGGGCAGATTGAAGGAGCGTAAAAAGCTAAGAAGTGTTCAGGCTGATCGATGGGAATAAGGCTCGAACATCCTGAACATGACATGATCTATCAGTTTAATCTACATATGGCATCATATAAAAATGGCGGCCCTGCTTCCTGTGAGGAAGGCAGGGCCGCCATTTTGGTTAAAGCACTGTTCTGATTGATATCAAATTACATCATCAGGATTACAAAGAATACCGCTGCCAGTACAAAGCGATAGATAGCGAAGACCGTCAGACTCAATCTTTTCAAAATAGAGAGGAACGTCTTGATCGCCAGCATAGCCACGATAAACGCAGCAATAAAACCGATGGCAAAGATGACAAAATCATCGCTGTTCAGATGATTGATGCTTTTGTACAGGTCATATCCTGTAGCACCAATCATAATTGGCACAGACACAAGGAAGGTGAACTCTGCCGCAGCTACCCGGCTGATGCCGGCAAACAGACCGCCTGAGATCGTGGAGCCGGAACGGGAGAAGCCTGGCCACAACGCCAAAATTTGAAACACACCTACGGCAAATGCTTGCTTGTAGGTAATATCGTCAACATCATGGGTTGTGATGCGTGAGCTTTTACGGCTCCAGCGTTCAGCGACGATCATCAATATACCACCAATCACAAGGCTGTACAGTACGGTTTCCGGACCAAACAGGTGCGCTTTGATCCAGTCCCGCAGCACAAGTCCGATGACGACAGCAGGAACCATCGCCAGAATGATATGTCCCAGATTGAGGCGGCGGGAATACGGCCTTTGGCCCCCTGTGAAGCGAAACATATCAATGAATTTGTTCCAGTACAGTACAACAACAGCCAGCACAGCACCCAGCTGCACAACCACCTCAAACGTTTTGACTGACTCGTTGTCCTCTGATAGACCCAGCAGGTGAGCTGTCAGAATCATGTGTCCGGTTGAGGACACGGGCAAAAACTCAGTCAAACCTTCGATGATGCCCATAATAATGGATGATATAAAGTCCAATGTTCTTCCTCCTTGAATTGCAGGTGACAGCCCCTGAAGCCTGTCCTGCTATGACGATGTCTGTTCTTTTTGAACAAGACTATCCTCTATTATGCTCAGATTTGTCCTCTACTTCAACTCTATGCGTGTAACCCGCTTTTTAAAACGATATTGACAAAAGCCTAGTTATCCCATAGGATATACATTAACTGACTGACTAATCAATCGGGAGGCATTCAGGTATGACGAAAATAAACGGTTTGGAGCCCGGAGAAGAGCGTCGGGACCAGATTATACGCATAGCAATGGAGCGATTTGCAACGCAAGGGTATCATCAGACGAAAATTTCCGATATCGTTCGTGAAGCCGGAGTCGCTCAAGGAACGTTTTACTGGCATTTCAAGAGCAAGGAAGCTATTGCCTCGGAGATATTGGTAACAGGCAAGGAGGAATTGCTTGAGTCGATCGGACAAGGGTATCGCAAGGATGCCGGATCGGTTGAGGATATGGTGAAGGCGTCGGAGAAGCTGTTCACTGACCTGTTCACCTTTGCTGCGGAGAATCGGTACTTTATGGAGCTGCTGCTCAAGGGAATCGTGACCGAAAGCTCCGTTAAGAAGCTGGTTGAAGAAACACGCAATGCGGTGGAAACAGCGTTTCGCCACAACATGGAGCGTGCAATTGAACTGGGCATGCTGCCGGCAGATATGAATGTTCCGCTGCGAGCAGCACTGCTTGTAAGCATGATCGAAGGTATGATCTCGCGTTGGTTATTCGGCTCGGCGGAGCTGCACAGCCGATTCCCGGAGATGGACGCTGCCGCTCTGGCGGCAGAGGCGGCAAGCTTTGAGTTTTACGGCCTGCTCGGTACATAGATGTCAGCAAAGTCAGTGGTTTTATTTTTCACGCAAACAGGTAAAAGGTACACATCACACTTCTTCACATGATTAAGCCAGTCACAGGGAATAATGGAATCACCAAGAGAACATAAGATGAATGAGAGGAAGTTAACGTCATGAATAACACATATGGATCGAAAATTCGCAAAGGGTGGTCCCTCACCGCTATTCTGCTCATGGTTGTGCTTGTACTTAGCGCATGCGGCAGCAAGGCTGCGGATAATGGGAATACGAATGCTGGCAATACAAACAATGCAGCCCAGTCTGGCGGCAACGAACTGGAGCAGATTAAATCAGCAGGTGTGATCAAGGTTGGTATGATGGGCACGTATCGTCCGTACAACTTCCTGAATGACAAGAAGGAAATGGACGGCTTTGATGCCGATATCGCGCGTGAAGTGGCGAAACGTCTGGGTGTGAAGGTGGAATTTGTATCTCAGGAATTCTCGGGTCTGACACCGAGTCTGCAAGCGAAAAAGCTGGATGCCATTATCAGCCAAATGACGATTACCGATGATCGTAAAAAAGTGCTGGATTTCAGTGATCCATACATCACGAACCAGGTCAAAATTATCGTCAAAGAAGATAACAACGATATTACAAAGCTCGAAGATTTCAAAGGTAAAACGATTGGTGTAGGCTTGGGCACAAACGATGAAACATACCTGCGCAATGAGGTGCTGCCGAAAGTCGGAGATTTTACAATTAAAACGTACGATGATGTCATTTCATCCCTGAAAGACCTGAATGCAGGTCGTATAGATGCAACGATTAACAACCTTTATGCTTTGAAACCTATCGTTGATGCGAATGGATTCAAAATCAAAGCTGTAGGCGAAGCCATCAAGAGTGACCAGGCAGGGATCGCAGTGCGTAAGGACAACCCTGAGCTTGTAGCTGCACTGAACGATGCGTTGAAAGGCATGAAGGATGACGGTACGTACAATACGATTTTCAAAAAATGGTTTGGTGAAGAGCCTGCGCAATAATGAACCGGCAAGGCGAAGGGAAGTTTGATCCATGGAACTGGTATTTGAGAACATCCCCTTCTTTCTGAAGGGGGCTTATTATACGCTTTATGTTACGGTGATCTCCATGTTTTTTGCCTTTATCATCGGGGTGCTGATTGCCATTGCCCGTCTCAAAGGGCCGATGTGGTTAAGGCTGATCGCCAGATTTTATGTATCCATCATGCGGGGCACCCCGCTGCTGGTGCAATTATTCGTTATTTATTACGGGCTTGTCGACTATGGTGTAACGCTCGGTTCGCTTACGGCCGCTTGTCTGGGGCTTAGTTTGAATGCCGGAGCGTTTCTGTCCGAGACGTTCCGCGGGGCGATTCAGGCTGTGCCGAAAGGGCAGACAGAAGCGGCATATGCAACCGGCATGACGCCAGCACAGGCGATGAGACGGATTATTTTCCCGCAGGCGGTGCGTATTGCCATTCCACCGATGGGCAATACCTTTATCGGCATGCTGAAGGAAACATCGCTGGTGGCGGCGATCGGTGTTACGGAGCTGCTGCGTTCCGCACAGCTTCTGGTATCCCAGTATGCGCTGAACATGCCATTTTATCTGGCGATCGGAGTCATTTACTGGATCATGAGCATCGGCTTCTCGGCCATTCTGGAGCAAGTGGAGCGCCGGCTGGCCCGGGCTTACTAGAGGGGGAGAGAAGCGATGATTACAACAAAAGGACTGACCAAACGTTTTCAAAATCATGAAGTACTGACCAATATCGATATGCATGTGGATGCCAAAGATATTGTTGTACTGCTAGGTCCGAGCGGCTCAGGCAAAAGCACACTGCTTCGCTGTCTCAATGGACTCGAACAGTTGTCCGGCGGACAGATTGAAGTGAACGGCATTGTGGTAAACAGCGCAGATCCGCTGCGCGTTCAGCGTGCCCGGGTACTGGAGATACGACGCCAGACCGGCATGGTGTTCCAGCAGTTTAACCTGTATCCGCACAAGACGGTGCTTGGCAATGTGATGGAGGGTCTTGTGACGGTGAAAAAAATCAAACGGGACGAAGCCGCCGAACGTGGACGGCTTCTGCTGGATCGTGTAGGTCTGTCGGATAAGCAGGACGCTTATCCTTCCCGTTTATCCGGCGGACAGCAGCAGCGTGTAGCGATTGCACGGGCACTGGCAATGGAGCCGGAAGTGATGCTGTTTGACGAGCCGACCTCGGCCCTTGACCCTGAGCTGGTGGGAGAGGTTCTCTCGGTCATGAAAGAGCTGGCACAGGATGGTATGACGATGCTGGTCGTGACACATGAGCTCAAATTTGCCCGCAATGTGGCGAACAAAATTGTCTTTATGGCGGATGGCTCCATTGTGGAGACGGCGAGCCCGGAGACCTTTTTCGAACATCCCGCACAAGAGCGCACACGCCAGTTCCTGCGGCAGATTACGGAATTTTAAAATCACCCAGTGATTGGAAGGTAATTCTGTCATCGGAGTGTGTGTGTAAACACTATAGAGAAAGAAGGATAACATCATGAATGTAACGACGGTATGGAAAGGCAAACGCGCGTTTACCTCTGAAGGACCTTCAGGCTACGCTGTAGGCATGGATGCTACGGCAGCTTATGGTGGAGATAGCCAGGGGGCAACACCGATGGAGCTGCTGCTGGCTGGACTCAGCGGCTGTATGGGGATTGATATTACGATGATTCTGGATGCTTTTCTGGACAAAATTGACTCAATCGAAATCGAAGCGCAAGGTACTCGCAGTGAAGACATGCCCAAAGGCTTCACATCCATTGATCTGATCTTTAAAGTAGACGGCGACATCCCGGATTACCGGATCTGGAAAGCCATTCAGATGGCTGAAGAGAAATACTGTGCCGTTTCCGCATCTCTGAGCGCAGATATTCATCCGAAGCTGATTCTGAATGGTGTCAGCACACCTCGTCCTTAACAGACACGTATAATCGCATATAGTTCTGTTCGGTTCAATTACAGAATGCTTAAAGGCACTTCCAATCACGGGAGTGCCTTTTTTGCATTAACAACTCAATCCTGTATCTCCTTTTTTATGTCAGATCGAATGTTGGCGGTTATGTGGTATGATGGATGCGCAGGTACGCACAGGCAGGCCTGCTGCTGATCATTCCGAGTTGTAAGCGCTTATACAGATGACGGAAGGTGCAGATATGATAAAACGGCTGATTCGAATTACAAACGACCTCAAATTAAAGCATAAATTGCTTATTTCCTATGTGCTTGTTGTCATGATACCCGTGCTCATTATCGGTCTCGCGGTCACAAGTTACTTCCGTCAGCAGGCACTGGATAATGCGATTGGGCAGACCATCATCAATGTGGACAAAATCAAAAGCCAGACAGCCACGATGCTGCGTGTGCCTACTGATATCTCCAATATGCTTATGTTTAATACCGATCTCAAGGAGATCGTGAATCGGCGGTACAAGAGTGTGGTGGAGCTGACCTCGGCATATCTCGCCTATAAGGATTTTCAGGAATATCGGCGGTTGTATCGTGAAGTTGCCGGCATTCGATTTTACTCGACGAATCCGACCTTGATTAACAATCTTGAATTTATCCCGGTCAATGAGCGCACCAAGGAGAGTTACTGGTACAAGGAGGCGTTGAAAACAACGAGCATTGGCTGGTTTTATATCCCTGGCAACGAAGACAATCCGGTTCACCGGCTTAGTCTGGTTCGTAAGGTTCCTTTTGCCGAGTATAAAACCGAAGGTGTGCTGATGATTGTGATCAATCAGGAGGAGCTTAACGGTTTGCTGCGTCAGGAGCAGTTTGAGACGTTGATCACGGATGATCAGGGATACGTTGTGGCAGCCAAAAATACCGAACTGGTCGGTAAAACGCTGGACGAGCTTGATTTTGGCGTAGACCTTCAGAGTCAACCGAAGGGCACCATTGAAGCTGATTTTCAGGGGGAACCCTCGAATATTGTGATTGATGAACTGGGCCCGGGATCAAGCTTTAACAAGCTGAAGGTCATCTCGGTATTTGCGACCAAAAACATCGTCAAGGATGCAAACCAGATCAGCCAGATCGGCATGATTTTTATTACGCTTGTGCTGGTGATCGCGCTGCTGCTGGTGTACATTATTTCTTTTCTGACCTCGAACCGACTGCTTCGGCTCAGTAAACATCTGAACAAGCTGGCCCTTGGGGATCTGAACGTTACTTCTCGCATTGACGGAAATGATGAGATCGGGCAATTGTCGCGCCAGTTTAATTATATGGTGAAAAGTATTAACGAACTGATGACTCAGGTGGTCGAAACGACCGAGCAGAACAACCGATTGGAAATCGCGCAGAAAGAGATTAAACTGAAAATGATGGCCAGCCAGATTAATCCCCATTTTTTATTTAATGCTCTGGAATCGATTCGGATGAAGGCTCATATCAAGGGAGAAGCGGAGATTGCGAATATCGTCAGGCTGCTTGGCAAGCTGATGCGCAAGAGTCTGGAGATTGGCAGCGGCAAAACAACGTTCCGGGCGGAGCTGGAAATGGTGCGTTCCTATCTGGAGATTCAGAAATTCCGGTATGGAGACAGACTGGCATTTGAGATTCACCTGGACCCTATGGTGGAGAAGATGTATATCCCGCCGTTGATCATACAGCCGATTGTGGAGAACGCCATTGTGCATGGACTGGAGAACAAAGAAGGACAGGTACAAGTGCATATTCACATCTGTATGAAGGACGGTATGGTTCGAGTGAAAGTGAAGGATGATGGAGCGGGGATCACGCCGGAACGGCTTGCAGAGGTCATACAGTTTGTCAGCGGCCCTGAGGAAGAGGAAAGAAGCCGGATCGGGATGCGCAATGTGCATCAGCGTTTGACTTTGACGTACGGGGACAACTCCGGGTTACAGATTAACAGCGTGTACGGGGAAGGAACAGAGGTTTCTTTCACCTTGCCAGCAGGGGGGAACCAGCATGTATAAAGTATTGTTGGTCGATGATGAACCGAGCATTCGCGAGGGACTGACAACGATTATCGATTGGGAAAAATACAGCTTTCAGGTCATGGCTACTGCCGGAAGCGGGCGCGAGGCCATCGCCTGTTTCAATGAGATGTTGCCTGACCTGACCATTATTGATATACGGATGCCAGGCATGACGGGCCTGGAGGTCATCGAGGAGCTCCGTGTGCAGCATCCGGATGCGCATTTTCTGATTCTGAGCGGTTACGCTGACTTTGACTATGCCAAAAAAGCAATCAGCTTTGGCGTGGACGGTTATCTGCTGAAGCCGGTGGATGAAGATGAGATCATTGCGGAGCTTGAGCGTATTGCTGTGCAGCTTGACCAGGAACGGGAGACGTTGGCTCGCTATGCGGGAGAAGATACGGCCTACAGGGAGCATCAGATTGAAGCGCTGCTGTATGACTCTCTTCAGGGTGAAGGCAGCGTTGAGACGGATAGCCTTGGCCTGCACTGGCCGGAGTATCAAGTCATTTTACTGGAGATTCATGCAGCGCCGGACCTGCAGCGGAGCAATGAAATGAAACGCAAGCTGGTGGAGGCCTTTGATCAGAAGCAGCGGGGCATCGTGTTTTCCTTCCATTCGGGTCTGGGCCTGTTAACACAGGAGGTAGTTGATCAGAATTCCACATCACAGAGCCTTTACGATGAATTGCAGACCTTGCTGGCCGAATGGGATGTGAAGATGTATGCGGCTGCCGGGAAGCCTGTGCAGTCTACTACGGAGATTGCGAGGTCTTATACACAAGCGAGCAGCCTGCTTGCCGAACGTTTCCTGTTCACAGAGCAGCGGATCAAACGCTGGGAAGAAGGCCGAATCTCTCCGCGGGGTGAGCATGAAGACCATTCGGCAGCGGAGGCAGATGGTTTACAGGAGCCTGACGAGGTAGAACTGGCGGACAAGCTGTATTATGCGCTGGATATTCGCAGCAGCGAATCGGTGATGCGTGTGCTGGGAGAGATGGAGGATCGTCTGGTTACGTATTACTGGACAGAGCAGGCAGTCAAAACGGCATTTTCACAAGTGTTCTCACTTGCCTTCAACAAGCTTGCTGCTGCCAATCAGCAGATGCAGTCCATTATGCAGGAACACTCGGTGCTGATTAACGAGGTATACCATCAGTTGACGATAGCTGATCTTATAGCGATGTCGGCAGAACATTTGAACCGTCTGATTCAGCGCATGGGCGGCGGCAGCAAGGACACGGTGATGAAACAGATGATTGAATTCATTCAGCGTAACCCCGGTGAGAATCTGAAGCTGGAGGTGCTGGCCGAGGTGTTTAATTACAACAGCAGTTATTTGGGAAAATTGTTCAAGAACCATACCGGCGAGTATTTTAACGCCTTTCTGGACAAGGTGCGCATCGAAAAAGCCAAGACGCTGCTTGACGAAGGGTTAAAGGTTCATCAGGTCGCTGCAAGAGTGGGATATGCGAACGTGGACTATTTTCACAGTAAATTCAAGAAGTATGTAGGAGAATCCCCTTCAGCGTATAAACAGGCCAGATCGCAGTCTTGACTTGGCCTAAAGGGTTAAGGGCAGCACATGGTGAATAATACGAAGGCTTCATAATATAGTCCATGTACTTCCCGCAATAAGCAATGGTCTAGGCAGGATCTTACACCGTAGACTGATTGTACAGTGTACAAGAGTCCAGATGAAGGGATGGCTGCGGGATATGAATCGACTGGATGTAGCTGCTGCACGTTACACGATAAACTTGAACGGAACCTGGCAGTTCCAGTTGGCTGAGCAGGCTGAAGTAGCGGGGGAAAAGCGAGGCACTCAGCAATACAGTCCCCCGAACCGGCAGGATACCGCATGGAATACAATTCAGGTTCCAGGTTCATGGGAAGAGCAGGGGTACGGGGAAGAGCCGGAATACGCAAGAATGGACACATGGACCAAAATTCGTGAATATGAGGGCTCGGCTTGGTACGCTCAGGATGTTCATATCCCTGCTGATGAAACCGTTGGCTACTATGTATTCAGGCTTCGTGGCGTGCGATGGACTTCCAGGCTGTGGTTCAACGGCGTTGACGCTGGAGAACGGGATAGTCTGCTTACGGAACATACGTGGGAAGTAACGCCTTGGGTCAAGCCGGGAGAGATCAACCGGATCGAAATGTGGGTGGATAATACGATGAAGCTTGCTCTGGCTGGCAGTCATATTCACTCTTTGCATACGGCTACGGCTTGGGGTGGTATTACAGGTGGAGCATTTTTGGAAAGGCTTCCACTATGCCGGGTGCATACGGTTCGAATTGAGCCTGACCTGGATAGCGGCACAATAGAGGTGCAGGGTGCAGTAAGCGTACCTGATCCGTCCGCAGCTGCATCCCTCAAGCTTCAGTTGGATATACAGCATCCGAACGGCACATGGCTCAAGTGTGAGCATCTGGCATTAAAGCACGAACAACGTACATCCGGTGCAGTCCAGCGTGATTACGGGAGTGACAACGATACAGGGCCGGATACGGTGTTGCTGCCATTTTCACAACAGGTTGCACTGGATGCCGAGTATTCCATCACAGATTGGACCGATGAGCATCCTGCCTTGTACAGGGCCGTTATTCGGCTGCAAGAGGCTGAACAAGAACCGGGACAAGGGAAGGAAGCTGAACCGCAACCAAATCCGGGAACAGACCGGGGCCAAGCAGCAGAGCAGGAGCTTGATCGGGTAGAGCAGCGGTTCGGCATGCGTTCGTTTACGGCGAAGGGGAAGCAGCTAGTGCTGAACGGAACGCCCGTTTTTCTGCGCGGCTACGTGGACTGCTGCATCTTTCCGCTGACTGGGTATCCCGTGTGGGAGGTTTCCGACTATGTCCGGCAGTTTCGTATAGCCAAGTCTTACGGGTTCAACCATGTACGATTACACGGGTGGAGTGCGCCTGAACCGTTCTGGGAGGCAGCCGATGAGGTGGGTATGCTGGTACAGGCCGAGCTTCCTCATTGGTCGCGCTTTTTTGAGCAGCGAGATGTTCCTGCTCCTCCTGAAATACGGACATATCTGACCCAGGAGCTGGATCGGCTGCTTGAGACACTACATCGTCACCCTTCCTTTGTGCTGTTCTCCCTTGGCAATGAGCTGATTGGAGCAGATGGACATCCTGAACTAAATGCAATGCTCGACAGAGCAAGGCAGAAGGACCCATCCCGACTGTACACAGACAATACAGGCTTTGGACAGCTTCCAGCACGGGGACGGGAGGCCGACTATTATATTCAATCCTTCAACTGGCACCCGCCGCTGGAATCCGTGCTATCCGCTATGCCTGATACTACGCTGGATTATCATGCAGTTACAAGGCTTGCTTCACAGCCGATTATCGGGCATGAGCATGCGCAGTTTACGATGTATGTTCGTCCTCAGGAGAGGCGGAAGTATACAGGAGTTCTTCGGCCTACGTGGTTAGAGCCTGTTGAAGAATCGCTCTCTCGCAAAGGCATGATGAGCAAGCTGGAGCAGTATCAGCAGGCAACGGGCACACATCTGATGCGATCGCTGAAAGAAGCCATGGAGCGAGTAAGAAGAACATCGGATGCTGCAGGCATTCAGCTGCTGGATATTCGTGATTTTCCAGGGCAGGGCCATGCTACAACCGGTTTTCTGGATGTTTTCTGGGATAGTAAAGGAATTACCACACCGGATGAAGTTAAACAATTCAATGCCGATGTAGTGATACTTCTAGGTTCCAGGGAGCGGACATACTATGCCGGAGAAGCGATTGAAATCGATGTGAGCATATCCCATTATGGCAAAAGGGTGTTAAAGAACGCCGCTGTCCATTGGAGGGTTTTAACAGATGCGGGTGCAGCTGAAGATGAAGTGACACATGCTGAAGGAATGTGGAGGTACGGGGATATCTCATGCGGCTCGGTCATGTCTCTGGGAAGCATTCACGCAAACGCGCCGGGCACGGGTGCAGCTGGATTTCGAGTAGAAGCGGAGCTGCGATGCGATAATGTTTCGGATGCCCATACTCTGGTGGCTCGGAATGATTGGCATGGCTGGTCGTTTCCGATGATGATGCTGGATAGAGAACGTCATGGGGAGATGAGACGGGTCTGGAACACGGTGAAGGAGCTGCAGTCTCTGCTGGTTGACTCGTATGCAGATCGTGTGGACGATGTGGATGGTTACCGTTTATTAAAACAAGGCCAGCATGACCTGGTGATTGTGAAGTCTTTAACTCCTAATGTGCTGGATTATCTCTTGAATGGCGGCAAGGTTTGGCTTATGCCAGCTGCCGAGGATCTGTATGATCCGGTGGAAACGAAATACCTCCCGGTGTTCTGGAATTATCTCATGTTTGCCACGCAGCCTGGAGCTACGATGGGGATGTATATCGAGCAAGGAACGCCGATGCTCGGTGCTTTTCCGCAGGATGGGGCTTCGGACTGGCACTGGTATCATCTGGTGAACGGAACGCCTGCACTATGCCTCGACACCATGCAGGACGTTACACCGCTGATTGAAGTGGTGGATCATTTTCACCGGGCCAAACGGTTGGCGTATGCATTCGAGGCCAGAGCAGGGAAGGGCCGCTTGCTGGTATCCTCTTTTCCTTTTACAGACACATCCTTGATGAAACGACCGGAAACGGCTTTCCTGTTTCAAGAAATGCTGACTTATGTGCGCGGAGAGCAGTTCCAGCCGGAACAATCGATCACATCCGCCCAGTTACTAGGCATGTTCAAGCTTCAACCCATTCAATTTACCTTATAAAAAAGGGAGCATGTTAAGGGACCTGAGAAGGTCTCTTTTTGATGTGCCCTGAAACAAAGGTAAACGATTTCTAAAAAACGTTTTCGAATTATAGTAATTAAAATCATATATTCCTTTATATGTATTCGTCTGCGTTGGTTAGTTTAAATTATCACTAATTTTAACGGTCTAATGTCTTGTTTTAAAGGGGAATATCTAATTTCTATATGATTTTCTCTAAAATCCAGATGGTATTTTGGAAACGCTCTATCGATTATGATTATTTTATAAAAACAGAGGAGGGGGAACGGAGATGGAAACGCTAACAAAGAAATCCGCTTCCGCGAGAAGAAGCAGTGACCCCAAACCGCCATTGAAGCAGCGGCGAAACGGAGTTTGGGACAGAATAAAACAACAGAAGTATCTTTATTTGATGTCATTGCCATTCGTAGCTTGGGTTTTCGTATTCAACTATCTGCCACTGTGGGGATGGACGATGGCTTTTCAAAATTATAAACCGGCCAGGTCTTTCGGAGATCAGCAGTGGGTCGGGTTTAAACATTTTGCAGAATTGTTCAGTGATGACCGATTCTATCTGGTTCTTCGTAATACACTTGCCATGAGCTTGATGGGACTGATCGTCGGTTTTGTCGTGCCGATTGTTTTTGCCATCCTGCTGAATGAAATGAGAGGTATGTTCTTCAAACGGGCTGTACAAACCGTATCTTACCTTCCTCACTTTGTATCCTGGGTTGTTGTGGCGGGCATTATCACCAAAATGTTGTCCACGGACGGCGGGATTGTCAATGATCTTTTGATGGGTCTGAATATTATTGATCAGCCGATACAGTTTATGGCAAAGGGGAATCTGTTCTGGTACATTGTCACCGCTTCAGATATGTGGAAGGAAACCGGCTGGAATGCGATCATCTATCTGGCAGCCATAACGGGGATTGACCAGGAGCTGTATGAGGCTTCCCGTGTGGACGGTGCGAACCGTTTCAGACAGATGTGGCATATTACATTACCAGGCATTCGGACAACTATCTCGGTATTGTTTATTATGTCCATCGGACATCTGATCAGCATCGGCTTCGAGAAGCAGTTCCTGCTCCAGAACAGCCTGGTACTCGATTACTCAGAGGTGCTTGATCTATACGCGCTCAATTACGGTTTGAATATGGGGCGTTTCTCGTATGGTACAGCAATTGGTATATTCAACTCCGTTGTCAGCATCATCCTTCTGTTTACGGCAAACGGCTTGTTCAAAAAATTCACCAAAGAAAGCATCATGTAGGGAGGGGGAGACATTATGGCGAACAAAGCATTCAATGCCACACGGGGCGATAAAGTGTTCGATATATTCAATATCCTCGCGATGACCATGGTGCTGGTTGTAACACTCTATCCATTTCTTAACGTACTGGCGATCTCGCTGAATAACTCGGCCGATACAGTACGTGGCGGAATCTATTTGTGGCCGCGCGAATTTACGCTGCAGAACTACCAGACCATTTTTCAATATGACGGCTTGCTGCAAGGTTTGAAAATCTCTATCATGCGTACTCTTGTGGGTACACTGCTCGGTCTGATCAGCTCATCCATGATTGCTTTTACACTGAGCAGACCTGATTTCGGTCTTCGGAAATTTGTTTCCACCACGTTGGCGCTGACAATGTACTTCTCCGGGGGTCTGATCCCGGTATACATTCTGATGCGTGACCTGAATCTGATCGGTACCTTCTGGGTATACGTACTGCCGGGTATGATCAGCGCCTGGAACGTATTTATCATCCGTTCATTTATTGACGGTTTGCCTTATGCCTTGCAGGAATCAGCCAAGCTGGACGGTGCCAATGATTTTACAATCTATTACCGCATCATTCTTCCTTTGTGCAAACCGGTACTTGCCACAATCGCTTTGTTCCTGGCTGTAAGTCAGTGGAATGCCTGGTTCGATACGTACCTGTATAATGGCTCGAAGGCACATCTGACTACGTTGCAATACGAGCTGATGAAGGTGCTGCAAAGTACACAGCAAGGCTCGGGAGCCGGACGGAATGCCAATGATATGGCGCAGCAGATGGCACAAATTTCACCGGAATCCATCAAAATGGCGATTACCATCGTTGTAACGGTTCCGATTCTGATCGTGTATCCATTCCTGCAAAAATACTTTGTGGGTGGCATGACACTTGGGGCGGTAAAAGCATAGACCTTGATACCGATGTAAAGACTGGCCTAATAATGGATTGTAAACCTATAATAGAGTACTTATATAGAGAAGCTCAGGGTATCCCGGCTGCTGCCATACGCTAAAACTTTCAGTTGTGGCGGCAAAGCAGGGGAATCATGAAGCTAAGAGAGGAACAGAACAGTTCCGTATAAGACAGACGTATGAAATAGGGAGGATTACCATTATGTCCAGTTTGAAAATGAAGGTCGCACTGGGGCCGCTCCTGGCTTTACTTTTGATTACATCCTGTGATGGAGGCGTCGGCGGTAAATCGTCACTTACGAATACTAGCGGAGCGCCGTCTCCACTTGCGTTCGATTTCTTCAGTGTAGATCCAAGTCCGAACTGGAATGGCATGAACGATGACGTTGGCAAAGTTATTACAGCCAAAACAGGGGTAACCCTGAACGGAGAGTTTGCTGTGAGCGGGGGACAGGACAGAATATCCCTGATGGCAGCCAGCAGAGACTTCCCCGATATCGTTTCACCTAAAGGGGAGCTTAGCAAGCTGGTGGATGCTGGGGCAATGGTGGATCTGACGGACCTCATTGAACAATACGCTCCCAATCTGAAAAAGCTATATGGTAATTACATGAATCGGCTGAAATACAGTAATGAAGATCAGGCAATATATGTGCTGCCGACGTATTATGCGGTGGACCAGACCTATTTTGATGCAGGCGGGGGATTTGGTATTCAGCATCGAGTACTGAAAGAGCTTGGTTACCCTCAAGTCCGCACCCTTCAGGATTACGAAAATGTATTGCGAGCTTACAGTGAGAAGCATCCTGTAACGGACGGTCAGCCCACCATTCCGTTAACGCTGGATGCAGAGGGCTGGAGAATTATGATCACTGTCACCAACCCGGCATTTCTCGCAACAGGTGCACCGGATGATGGTGAATACTGTATCGATCCAAAAACCTATGAAGCGATGCTGCACTATAAACGCCCGGAGGAAAAGGAGTACTTCCGCTGGTTGAATCATATGTACAACGAAGGTTTGCTTGACCAGGAGAGCTTTGTCCAGAAATCGGACCAGTATAAATCCAAAATTGCCAGTGGACGTGTACTGGGAGTTATTGATCAGGATTGGGGATACGCTGATGCAGTGGATGAACTGAAATCTGCGGGCAAAGCAGAATCAGCCTATTCCCATTTCCCGGTTACTCTGTCCGAAGAGATGAGAGATCATTCCTTCCAGAATCCCGGTTTTGTATCGGGCTGGGGAGTAGGCATTACTACAGCAAACCCTGATCCTGTGAGAACGATCAAGTTTTTTGATTATTTGGCTTCGGAGGAAGGGCAAGTGCTGATGAACTGGGGCATTGAGGGCAAGCATTATGAGATCAAGGAAGGCAAGCGAGTAATTCCTGCGGCTGTTCAGGATCAGAAAACGAATCATGCGTCCAAGTTCCAGAAAGAGTCTGGCATTGGATTATATAAAAATATGTCCGGACGGTATGGAGACGGTGTGAAGGACTCCACGGACAATTATTTTACGACCAACTTTCCTGAACAGATTGAAGCGGGATACACCGAAGCAGAGAAGGAAACGCTGCAAGCCTATGGTGCATTGACATGGAAGGATCTGTTCCCGAGCGAAGAGCAATTCCCGGTCAAACCGTGGGGAGCAGCATACAACATGCCCGCACCAAGCGACTCCGAGTATATGGTCATATTCCAGAAAACACAGGACATTATTCGCAGACGGATTCCCGAAGCGGTGCTCAGCTCACCCGAGCAATTTGATGTAATTTTTGATGGCATGATTACAGAGCTGAATCAGGCAGGAGCAGAAAAAATGGAAAAACAATATACAGAGCTGATACGAAATCGTGTTCATTTATGGAAGGATAAACCGAGCTAGAGAGCTATACGTTTGTCCATTTTGAAAATAAAATAAAACCCAGAAAATTGGGTTTATTTTATACAGAAAACGTTTTAGTGAAACCGTTTTAGAAATTATATTTTAGCTATTGACAAGGGATTTTTATGATATTATGATACAATTATGAAAGCACTTACAAAAACTTGTACAAATATATATTTATTTACCCAAAACAAAGATAATGGACAAATCTGGACATTTATGAAGATCGTTAATCATTAAGGTCAAAGTGTAACCCCTTCTTCATTTGAAACAAGTAAGCGCTTTTAATTTTATTGAATCTGAGAACATCACAGGATTCACCCGAATGACGGTATAAGCAGGCACAGCCTGATGTACAAATACACAGCTTCATTTTATCCAAAAGGGGGATTATACATGAAGGGCAGAACACCAAAAACATTTGCAATGCTTCTATTAGCCAGCGCGCTTGCTATCACAGCAGGATGCAGCAGCAGCGGAGAAAAAACAGCTTCAGAGAAACCGGTGGACACGGGGGATACAACGACTCCGATCACACTTACATTCTTTGGCGCAGACGCTAGTCCGAACTGGAACAACATGAAAGACGCTGTCGGGCAAGAGATTACCAAGGCAACAGGAGTTACAATTGAAGCTGAGTTTGACGTAAATAATGGTGGCGAGCAGAAGATTCCGCTTATGGCTGCCAGTGGTGACTACCCTGATATTATCTATCCTAAAGGAAACCTTTCGAAGCTGGTGGATGCAGGTGCAATGCTTGATCTGACCGATCTGATTAATGAGCATGCGCCCAACCTGAAGAAAATCTACGGTGACCAGATGAACCGACTGAAATACAGTAACGAAGATCAGGCGATCTATACGATTCCAACGAACGTGGGCGTAGACAACGTCGTATTTGACGCTACAGGCGGGTTCGAAATCCAGCAGAAAGTGCTGAAAGAGCTCGGTTACCCTGAAGTGAAAACACTCGAAGATTATGAGAACGTGCTGCGAGCCTATTATGAGAAACATCCGACCATTGACGGTCAGCCCACCATTCCGCTCACGCTGAATGCAGACGACTGGAAGATTATGATTACGGTTACAAATCCGGCTTTCCAGGCAACGGGCGCACCGGACGATGGTGAATATTATATTGATCCCGAGACGTATGAAGCGAAGCTGCATTACAAACGTCCGGAGGAGAAGGAGTATTTCCGCTGGCTGAACAAAATGTACAACGAGGGCATGCTGGACAAAGATACCTTTGTGCAAAAGGATGACCAGTACAAGTCCAAAATTGCCAGCGGCCGTGTGCTGGGTTTGATAGACCAGGAATGGAACTATGGCGAAGCCGAGAATGCTTTAAAATCAGCAGGTAAGGATGACAGCACTTATGCGCACTTCTCTGTATCCTTGAACAAAGACATTGTGGATCATACGTTCCAGCCAACCGGCTTTGACGGTTACGGTATCGGTATTACAACGTCTGCAAAAGACCCGGTACGCATTATTAAATTCATGGATTGGCTTGCTTCTGACGAAGGTCAAGTGCTCAGAAACTGGGGTATAGAGAACCAACACTACAAGGTGGAAAATGGAAAACGCATCGTACCTGAGGATGTTCAGGATCGTAAAATCAATGATAACTCCGCGTTTACCAAAGAGTCAGGTATCGGAATGTATAGCATTTTCAGTGCCAGATATGGTGATGGGGTGAAAGATTCTACGGACAATTATTACACAACGAATTTCCCGGAGCAGATTCAGGCTGGATATACAGCAGCTGAGAAGGAAACGTTGAAGGCCTATGGCATTACAACCTGGAAGGACTTCTTCCCTTCTGAAAAAGACCTGAAGCTGAAGGATTGGGGAGCAGCATATAACATGCCTGTACCTTCTGATACGGAGTACAATGTCACCTTCCAAAAAACACAGGACATCATCCGTAAACGAATTCCTGAAGCAATTCTGGCGAAGCCGGATCAATTCGACAAGCTGTATGATGGACTGCTGGCTGAACTGGATAAAGCCGGTGCGGTGGAGATGGAAAAACAATATACCGTCTGGATCAAGGATCGTGTAACCCTGTGGACAGGGAAAGACGTAAGATAAGTGGTATCCTCAGGCTTCGGCCTGTTATACAGATAAAACCTTCATACTTAGGGGGAAATAGACAATGAGAGGCAAAATGAAAGGCAGAATAACAGGTAAGTCACCCAAAACGTTTGCAATGTTAATGCTTGCCAGTGCAATGCTGGTGACCGCTGGATGCGGCAACTCCGGCAGCAAGGAGACAAACACTGAATCCAGTGGAACAGACCCGATTACGATCTCGTTCTTCGGTGCGGACCCAAGTTCGACCTGGAACAATATGCAGGATGCTGTCGGCAAAGAAATTACGAAGCAAACCGGTGTTACCATTGAAGCTGAATACGATGTGAATAACGGCGGTGAACAGAAAATTGCGTTAATGGCAGCAAGCGGTGACTACCCTGATATGATTTTCCCCAAAGGAAATCTGTCAAAGCTGGTGGATGCGGGCGCCATGCTCGATCTGACGGATCTGATTGAGGAACATGCGCCAAATCTGAAAAAAATTTATGGTGATCAGATAAACCGTCTGAAATACAGCATGGAAGATCAGGCCATCTATACGATTCCGACCATTACGGGTATAGACAACGTCGTATTTGACGCTACAGGCGGATTCGAAATCCAGCAGAAAGTGCTGAAAGAGCTCGGTTATCCTGAAGTGAAAACACTCGAAGATTATGAGAACGTGCTGCGAGCCTATTATGAAAAACATCCGACCATTGACGGTCAGCCCACCATTCCGCTCACGCTGAATGCAGACGACTGGAAGATTATGATTACGGTTACAAATCCGGCTTTCCAGGCAACGGGCGCACCGGACGATGGTGAATATTATATTGATCCCGAGACGTATGAAGCGAAGCTGCATTACAAACGTCCGGAGGAGAAGGAGTATTTCCGCTGGCTGAACAAAATGTACAACGAGGGCCTGCTGGACAAAGATACCTTTGTGCAAAAGGATGACCAGTACAAGTCCAAAATTGCCAGCGGCCGTGTGCTGGGTCTGATTGACCAGGAATGGAACTATAGTGAAGCGGAGAATGCACTGAAGTCAGCAGGCAAGGATGACAGCACATATGCTCACTTTTCCGTCTCGCTAAACAAAGACATTGTGGATCATACGTTCCAGCCAACCGGATTTGACGGTTACGGTATCGGTATTACAACGTCTGCAAAAGATCCGGTACGCATCATCAAATTCCTGGATTGGCTTGCATCGGATGAAGGCCAGGTGCTGCGGAACTGGGGCATTGAAGGCGAGCACTACAAAGTTGAAGATGGCAAACGTGTCATCCCGCAGGATATTCAGGATCGCAAAGTGAATGATAATGCCAATTTCACCAAAGAAACGGGCATTGGAATGTACAATGCTTTCAGTGCTCGATACGGTGATGGGGTGAAAGATTCTACGGGCAATTATTACACAACGAATTTCCCTGAGCAGATTCAGGCTGGATATACCGCGGCCGAGAAGGAAACGTTGAAAGCGTACGGCATCACAACCTGGAAGGATTTCTTCCCGTCTGAAGATGAGCTGAAGCTGAAAGAGTGGGGCGCTGCTTATAATATGCCTGTACCTTCAGGCACCGATTACAGTGTGAAGTTCCAGAAAACACAGGATATCGTGCGCAAACGTATTCCGGAAGCGGTGCTGACTACAGCAGCGAACTTCGATGCCACGTATGATGCGTTCCTGGCTGAACTGGATAAAGCAGGTGCAGTGGAAATGGAGAAACAATACACGGAATGGATTAAGGATCGTGTAGCTCTCTGGACAGGAAAAGATGTAAAATAATGATCTGTAACATGTAATACCTTAACTGGTTTAGTAGTGATCAAGAGCGCATTATATTCACCAAAAAAAGACCCTTTACGGGTCTTTTTTTGATAATGGTGAGGCAGGGCATTGACGCCTTTTTTTGAATCGAATATAATCCTCTTATTGAAAGCACTCTCAGGCATGGAAAAGCCTTCAAATGCTGTGCAACCAATATAGTGGTAGCATCAAACAGGCAATATGTTTTGTTCAACCTATTTCGAAAACGTTTTAGGAAACTGGTTTCGTAGGCTTCGAAGAAACCGAAAATATGATAACGTGAACGCAAAAATTAGAAAAGCTTGCGAGTCACATCAGAGACGGAGGATTTTATTATGACTATTTTCCAATTCCCCAAAGATTTTCGCTGGGGCACAGCTACGGCATCCTATCAGATTGAAGGTGCTGCGCAAGAGGGAGGACGTGGTGTTTCGATCTGGGATACCTTTGCACGTACACCTGGCAAGGTGTTCAATGGTGATAATGGGGATGTAGCTTGCGACAGCTACCACCGTTACGAGGAAGATATTGAGCTGATGAAAAAGCTCGGCATCAATACATACCGCTTCTCCATAGCATGGCCGCGTATTATTCCGGATGGGGATGGAGAGATCAACCGTGAGGGACTTGATTTCTATGTTCGCTTTGTCGATGCCTTGCTGGAGGCGGGAATTGAACCTTTCCTCACGCTGTATCACTGGGACTTGCCGCAGACACTTGAGGATGATGGAGGTTGGGGAAACCGTAGAACGGTAGATGCCTTTGTCAAATATGCCGAGGTAATATTCAAAGAATTTTCAGGCAAAATCAATTTCTGGCTTACCTTTAATGAACCTTGGTGTATTGCCTTCTTGTCCAACATGCTGGGTATTCACGCACCTGGTAACAAAGACTTGCAAACCGCAATCAATGTGGCTCACGGCCTGCTCGTAGCACACGGTAAAGCGGTTCAGTCCTTCCGCCGCATGGGCATTACCGGGCAGATCGGTATAGCTCCAAACGTGTGCTGGGCCGAACCTTATAGCAAGTCTCCTGAGGATCAGGCTGCTTGTGACCGCTCCATTGCATTGAACACGGACTGGTTCCTTGATCCGATCTACAAGGGCTCCTATCCACAATTTTTGGTTGACTGGTTTGCAGAAGCAGGAGCAACGGTTCCGATTCAGGACGGGGACATGGAGATTATCTCGGAGCCGATCGACCTGCTAGGTATTAATTATTACACGATGGGCATTAACCGTTTTAATCCAGAGGCGGGTGTGCTTCAGTCGGAAGAATTGAACATGGGGCTGATCAAAACGGATATTGGCTGGCCAGTGGAATCACGCGGACTTTATGAATTCATGCATTATTTGCAAAAGTACGGCAACGTGGACGTGTATATTACCGAAAATGGCGCATGTATCAATGATGATCTCGAAAACGGTAAAATCAATGATGATCGCCGAATTTCCTATTATGAGCAGCACTTGGCACAGATCCATCGTATTATCAATGATGGCATTAACCTGAAAGGATACATGGCCTGGTCCTTGATGGATAACTTCGAATGGGCTGAAGGATACCGGATGCGCTTTGGTCTCGTGCATGTCGATTACCGTTCGCTTGTTCGCACACCGAAGGAAAGTTTTTATTGGTATCAGAATGTGATTAAAAACAATTGGCTTGAAATCCGGAACTAATTGGTTATTTGTACAAGAATAAGTTTCTTCTATTATATATAGGTATATTTCAGACTCCTAGACGGCTTTATCGGAATCATCCGATGTGCCGTCTTTTTGTTGTAGTTCCGTCGTAAAAGGAAGGGGCGTTGTTACAGGTAAACAAGAAAGTTATTTACCGTTCAAAAGGAACAAGCAATAATTTCTGTTATGAAATGAGGGTTTTTGGGTTATAAGAAGTAAAGGTGAAGTGTTTTTAGTTTTGTCAACAATATTTGGATAAATAAAGTGTCTAAAATAAGAAATAAATTTGAACATTTGTTGACTAAAATTCATACTAATGTGGTATATTGGTATTAGGAAAGCACTTACAAAAAGGGAAAAGGAAGTGTTTACTATGGCATCGAAAACAGCAATGGTCAGCCAATTAGAGCGTAAAGATAAAAATATGCGGCGCGCAGTTTTGACAATGACAGTTCTGGCATGGGTCGCACTGATTACCGGAGTTGTACTGTGCCTGATTAATTTAAATGATTTTAATGATCGTAATCTGGGGTTGATGGTGGGAATCGGATTTCTCGTCGGCAGTGTTTTCATCTACGTCATTGCCAAAGCCATTGGCTTGGTTCATACTCGTCATGAAGATGAAGGAGCGGATTAATTATAATCTTGCGAAAGATCGTCCATAATAAGACTGGAGTATTCCCTGAAATCCAGTCAATAAAGCCCTTTGCGGATTCGTTGACCATCGTTCAACGGGACTGCAAAGGGTTTTATTTTGTGACTCGAAGTGTAAAGATTACGATGTGCAAATATCAACCGATCCAGCGATTTGTGAGAAAAAATTCACACATTTAGGGTGTAAAATCGACAAATTTGTTAACAAGAATAAAAAAGTCACTCGTTTCTGATATCTTTAGTAGGAAGAGAGTAGTATACTGATTTTTTAGTATTAGCGAATATTTGAGGAGAGGGGATCAAAATGAACAAGAAACCTAGGTCGCTGATTCGGATTATCATTCCGGTTGTCCTGACGTTGGTTACAATTGCATTGATTGTCTGGCCAATGATGGCAGGCGGGCAGTATGTTGTTCTGGATCCGAAGGGGCCTATCGGCGCTTCGCAAAAAGACTTGATTATCATCTCAACCATTCTTTGTGCGATCGTCATTGTTCCTGTGTTGATTTTGTCTGCTGTAATCGTTTGGCGTTACCGCGACAAGCCGGACAATAAAACTGCTTATGAGCCGAACTGGGCTCATAGCACAAAAGCGGAAGTGGTGTGGTGGACGATTCCAATCGTTATCATCGGACTTCTGGCCATCGTTACTGTACGTTATACGTACGATCTGGAACCTTCGAAACCGTTGGTTCACGAAGAGAAAGCACCAATTACGATTCAGGTATCTTCACTGGATTGGAAATGGCTGTTCCTCTATCCTGAGCAAGGCATTGCAACAGTTAATACGCTGAATATTCCGGCAGATCGGCCTGTGAAATTTGAGCTCACTGCAGATTCACCGATGAACTCGTTCTGGATTCCGCAATTGGGTGGACAGATTTACACGATGTCAGGAATGGCGATGACGTTGTATTTGCAAGCCGACCACGAAGGTAAATACTGGGGTTCTGGCGCTAACTTCACTGGTGAACACTTCGGACAGATGCGTTTTGATGTAAATGCAACTTCGGATGAAGAGTTTGACACATGGGTGAAGGAAGTGAAACAGCAATCTCAACCAATGACACAAGAAACGTATGATGCTCTGGCTAAGCCGGGAACAAGCAACGTTGCTTATTTCTCTGAGTTCCCAGAGGGCTTATTCCAGAAAATCGTGACTAAATATGTTGTTGACGGTAAAAGTGCTCACAGCAAGCATGAAGGTTCAAGCTCGAACGAATCTGCTGCTGGAGACAAATCCTTGTCTGTACCGAAAGTAAATACAAGTACGAACTAAAGATTGGAAAGGAGGCCCCCAATGTTAGAGAGATTAAAAGAGTTTGCATCGGAGTTTTTCGTTACCGGCGACCCGCTGATCTATGGAGCAGACGTGGCTATCGGGATTACGATGATTGCGATCGTAACGGTGCTGACTTATTTCAAAAAATGGGGCTGGCTCTGGCGTAACTGGTTAACTACTGTCGATCACAAGAAGATCGGTATTATGTATATCATTGCTTCCATTATCATGTTGTTCCGTGGTGGTGTGGATGCATTGATGATGCGTCTGCAGCTGGCTATGCCTAATATGGATTTCTTACATCCAGAACACTATAATCAGGTCTTCACAACACACGGTACGATCATGATCCTGTTCATGGCGATGCCGTTTATGTTCGGTTTGTTTAACGTCATTGTGCCGTTACAGATCGGAGCAAGGGACGTTGCATTCCCGTTCCTGAACGCACTGAGCTTCTGGTTGTTCTTCCTGGGCGCAATGCTGTTCAACCTGTCCTTCGTTATCGGTGGTTCACCAGACGCAGGATGGCTGAGTTATCCGCCTCTATCGGAGCTGTCACACAGTCCGGGGGTAGGACAGAACTTCTATATATGGGGTATCCAGATATCGGGTATCGGTTCCCTGGCGACCGGTATCAACTTTATGGTTACCATCATTAAAATGCGTGCGCCAGGCATGAAATGGATGAAACTGCCGATGTTCACCTGGTCGGTATTCTCCACTTGTATCATTATCCTGTTTGCATTCCCGATCTTGACTGTGACACTGGCATTGCTCTTCCTCGACAGGTTTGCGGGGGCGCATTTCTTCACACTTGATCTGGGCGGCAACCCGATGATGTACATCAACTTGATCTGGATGTGGGGTCACCCTGAGGTATACATTGTTGTCTTGCCGGCATTCGGTGTATTCTCCGAGATCGTAAGTACGTTCTCACGCAAAAAATTGTTCGGTTACAAATCAATGGTATTCGCGATGTTGATTATCAGCTTCCTGTCCTTCTTCACATGGGCGCATCACTTCTTCACGATGGGCTCTGGAGCAGACGTCAACGCATTCTTCGCGGTTACAACGATGTTGATTGCAATTCCGACAGGGGTTAAAATATTTAACTGGCTGTTTACGATGTATCGAGGAAGGATTCGCATGGCAACTCCGATGATGTGGACGATTGCCTTTATCCCGTGCTTTATCGTCGGGGGGATGACAGGTGTCCTGTTGTCCGTTGCACCTGCTGACTTCCAGTTCCACAACAGTTACTTCCTGATTGCCCACTTCCACCAAGTATTGATCGGTGGCGTTGTCTTCGGATACTTCGCAGGTCTGTACTACTGGTGGCCTAAAATGTTCGGTTTCCAACTGGAAGAGAAACTGGGCAAATGGGCATTCTGGACTTGGAATATCGGTTTCTATGTCTGCTTCATGCCGCAGTACGCTGTCGGTCTGATGGGTATGACACGTCGTCTGAGCACCTATGGCTGGGATACCGGCTGGTGGGAACTGAACTTTGTTTCCACAATCGGCGCATTCCTGATGGGTGTCGGTTTCTTGTTCCAGGTTGCACAAATTGCAGACGGTATTCGCAAATACAAAACACTCAAAGCTTCTGGCGATCCATGGGATGGTCGTACACTTGAGTGGTCGATTCCTTCACCAGCTCCAGAATACAACTTCGCCGTTACACCGCGCGGAGATGATGTGGATGAGTGGTGGGAAGAGAAAGAACGTCGCGCGAAAGGCATCTATCCGCCTGAGCCTGTATATGAGCCAATTCATATGCCTAAGAATTCTTCCATTCCGTTCATTATGTCTGTCTTCTGGTTCGTAGCCGGTTTCGGTTTCGTCTTTGGATGGTTGTGGATGGCAATTCTCGGACTCGCTGGCGTGGGTATCTGCATGATTGCTCGTTCCTTCTCTTACGATACGGATTATTACATTCCGGTCGATGAAATCAAGCGTACCGAAGCGTCGTTAAGGGGGTCGGTATAGATGGCTCAAGCAGCCGCTAAGCACGGTGAGAATCATGCACACGGTCATGACCATGGCCACCATGATCCACAAGAAATGAAAATTCTCGGATTCTGGTTCTTCCTGATTTCCGACGTGATCCTGTTCTCCGTATTGTTCGCAACCTTTATTGTGTTGCGTGACAATACGGCGGGCGGACCTATCTTGTCTGAATTGATCAAAATGCCTGGTGTTATTGCTGAAACATTTATCTTGCTCACAAGTTCATTTACGAGCGGACTTGCGGTTCTGGCAATGAATCAGGGCAAAGTGAAACAATTGATTAACTGGCTGATTGTTACAGCGGTTCTCGGTGCGAGCTTTATCGCACTGGAGGTATATGAGTTTGTTGAGATGGTTCACGAAGGATTCAGCTACACAACCAGTGCGGCGTCCGGCGCGTTCTTTACCCTGGTGGGTACTCACGGACTTCACGTATCGCTCGGTCTGATCTGGATGATCGGATTGATGTTCCAACTGAAAAAACGGGGTATTACCGATGTAACTCGCGGTAAAATCAACGTAATCAGCTTGTACTGGCACTTCTTGGACGTCGTATGGATTTTCCTCCTGTCGATCGTCTATCTCCTGGGGGTGATGTAAGATGGCAGGACACAACTCACATGATACGCACGGTCACGAGCAGCATGGATCATTGAAGTCATATGTTATCGGCTTCATCCTGTCTATCGTTCTGACCATCATTCCTTTGGTTGTAGTACTGAACGACATGATGGGCAAGACTGGAACACTGATTGTTATTCTTGGTACAGCAGCTTTGCAGTTTGTGGTTCAGCTCTTCTTCTTCATGCACATTCGTGAGACAGAGCAACCACGCTGGAACGTTATGGCCCTGATCTTCGGCCTGCTGATCATGATGACCATCGTCATTGGTTCCATCTGGATCATGCTTAACAACGCAGTTGCACATTAATATGTTCTAATCGAGAATCTTCCCGTCTGAAGTTAGGTGGGGAGGTTCTTTTTTTGTTTCTATTGAACTAAAGAATTTACACAAGCCACTCCGTTGACAGAATAACCTGGGGATAAAGGCGAAGCTTATGCTTTCGATGTAGCTTTCTTTCAGAAAGCTTTTAGCTCCGCTTTTTCAGGTTTTTTCTGTCCTCTCCGTTAATGTGTAAAAGAATATTTTAACTTATATAGCTATACTGTAGAGTGGTTACATAAAAGCTTGCTTGGAAGTTAAAAGTGATTTTGTGTTAGGATATTTATAATCAATGGGAGGATAACCCATTTAAAGTAATGTATAGTAATGAAGTGATAGGGGCGATTACTAGTGAGAGCAAAAGTTATACGTTATCATCGCTTTGGCGCACCAGGCAGTGTGCTGCAGGTTGAAGAAAAACAAGTAATAAAACCTGCTCCAGGAGAGTTGATGGTAAGGATGTCTGCTCGGCCTATCAATCCATCTGATCTTATTCCTGTTCGAGGAGCATATCCACACCGTACTATGCTGCCTGCTGTTCCAGGTTTTGAGGGGGTAGGGGTAGTTGAGGCAGTGGGGCATGGAGTATCCAATCAAATGCTGGGTCGTCGTGTTTTACCGTTAAGGGGTGAGAATACTTGGCAGGAGGTCGTGAAGACCTCAGCCAGACATGCCATCATCGTACCTGATGAAATTGGTGATTTCTCCGCCAGTCAGATGTACATTAATCCGATAACCGCATGGTTAATATGTACCCGGGTTCTGAACCTTACAGGTGGGAGCACTTTACTTGTCAATGCGGGGGGATCAGCAATCGGACGTATCTTTGCACAACTTGCGAAGATTATAGGCTTTAGGATGATAGCGCTTACAAGAAGTGATCATTATACTGCTGATTTACATCGGTTAGGGGCTGATTCAGTTCTAAATTCCACGGAGGGATTGTTACAAGAGAGGATCGCAGCTTTAACAGAAGGCCATGGTGCTGACGCCGCTGTGGACTGTATTGGAGGAACTGACGGAGAGCAGTTAGCGGGTTTTCTTAGAGTCAATGGAATGATTATAAGTATTGGACTGCTGTCAGGCGTTACACCTCCATGGCATGAAATAGCCCGCGAGGCACAGGTGCATGTTAAACTTTTTTGGCTTAAACATTGGGTAGAACAGTGTTCGCAGGAGGACTGGGAACAGATGTTTCATGATGTGATGGAACTGGTTAGTACGGGGAAGTTATGCATGGCGGACGTTGGGGCAATCTTCGAGTTAACTGATGTTTATCAAGCTATTGCTAAGGCTGAATCAGGTATTAAAGGAAAAGTATTATTGAAGAGTTAGAGGTGATTACTTATGAGGCTTTTGAAGAAAGCGCTATATTTAGGCATGTTGTGTATGGTCTTGGCTTCATTATCTGCATGCTTGCAAAAAACGGAGAGTGAACCTGTTACAGACGATTCGGAGCCGAGTCCTCCGGCAATGGAAGTTTCCTTGCAGGAAGCGGAAGCCAAGGTTCCTTTTCCAATCAGACAGCCTGTAGTACCTTTTGAAGTAACTGAGCAATCCACAAGGATTCTGGAAACCGATGGAACATATGATGCGGTTGAACTCACTTATGCGAATAAGGAAGAAGGTACAAATCTCATTCTCCTGATCACTAATTCCAAAGCCGATACACCTCCAAAAGGCAAGAAGGGGCAGCCGTTGGCGAATGGTTCACCAACGTGGGATCAGAGCAACGAAAACGTAAGTGCCATCTATTGGAGATATGAAGGATTAACCTATGCTCTTGTTTCGGGAAAAAATAACAATCTTGAACCGCTGTATGATGACGCGACATTAAAGGAAATAGCAAATACGATCCAATGATTTTAAACATTTTATAAAATAAAGGTACACAAATGGCATAAAATGAACTAAAATGAACTTATATAAACTTTAATGAACATCAATGGAACATCATCAAGGTCAGAAGACGTCAGGCGCACATGAACTCATTTCACAAGACGAAAGGAATGGATTACAGATGGAAAACCGTTATGCAGCACACCCGAATGAAGTCAAAAAATATGATACAGCTCGTTTGCGTGAGGAATTCCTCATGGAGCAATTGTTTGCGAAGGATGAACTGGTAACTGTATACTCCCATGTGGATCGTTATATCGTAGGAACGGCTGTAACTCAAAGCAAGGACATTACCCTTGAAGTAAACCTGAAAGATATCGGAACGGACTTTTTTCTGGAGCGCCGTGAAATCGGTATCATTAACGTGGGTGGACAAGGTACAGTGACAGCGGATGGAGAAGTGTATGAGATCGGGGCAAAAGAGTGCCTTTATATCGGTAAAGGGGTTAAGGAAGTTGTGTTCAAGAGCAATGGTACAGAGCAAGCGGCTCAGTTCTATTTTGTCTCCACACCAGCTCACCATACCTATCCGACGGTAAAAGCAACTCAGGAGCAAGCACAGCCGAACCACCTCGGCAGCATCGAAAGCTCCAACGAACGTACCATTTATCGTTACATTCACCAGGGCGAAGGCGGAATCAAGAGCTGTCAGCTGGTGATGGGGATCACGGAGCTTAACAAAGGCAACATGTGGAACACGATGCCAGCGCATACGCACAACCGTCGTTCCGAAGTATACTTGTACTGGAACCTGCCTGAAGATGGCGTAGTATTCCACATGATGGGTGAACCGGATGAAACGCGTCACCTCGTTGTGCGGGATCGTCAGGCGATCATCTCTCCAAGCTGGTCCATTCACAGCGGTGTGGGTACAAGCAACTATACATTCTGCTGGGCGATGGCTGGAGAAAACCAAACGTTCGAGGATATGGACGGCGTAGCAATGAAGGACCTGAAATAAGAAATTACAGATGTCTGAGTTAATTTGACAGGGTAACTCGGAGGTATAGGAAGTTGATTAGATGAATCCATTGAAACGACATGAGAAAATAATGGAGGCTCTGCTGGAGCGCCAGGAGGTCACGGTCAGTGATCTGAGCGAGCTGCTGCAGGTGACAGGCAAGACGGTACGTGAGGATCTCGATAAGCTGGAGAGCATGGGGCTGCTTGTGCGTGTGCACGGCGGGGCGATGCTGGCTCAGAACGACCAGTATGGGATTTTGAACAGTCGGGGAGCGCTGGAGAAACATCAGTCCGAGAAAACGGAAATTGCCGAGCGTGCTCTTGCGTACATCAAGCCTGGTGATATTGTAGCGCTCGATGGCGGAAGCACCACGCTGGAGATGGCAAAGCGGCTCGATAACCAGCCGCTGACGGTCATCACGAGTGATCTGTACATCATTGCGGAGCTAACCAAAAAGGAGCAGATCAGGCTGGTCGTGCCTGGTGGCGCACGTGTGCGCAATATGCTGGTAGGTGACGATACAGCGGCATTTATTTCCGGTCTGAACATTCACAAAGCTTTTATCTCAACGACGGCACTTCACCCCGAATTCGGGCTGTCCATCTATACAGGGGATCTGGTTCCGTTGAAAAAAGCAATGATTGCCGCCGCACAGCAAGTATTTGGTGTGGTGGATCATTACAAGTTCGGGCAATTTGCTCTTCGTACCTTCGCGCAGTGTGCTGAACTGGACTATATTATCAGTGACGGGCATCTGGATGAAGAGACAGCGGCGCTTTACAGGCAGAGTGGTGTCCATGTGGATTACCAAAGTTAACTTCATGAATCTTTAACGGTATTAAAAATAAATAATGATGTTGTTGTTTGCATATCAAAGACATGCGGAGGAATCATTCATGAACCCATTTGATTTAAGCGGACAAGTTGCAATGGTTACAGGTACTTCAGGAGGACTCGGTCAAGGAATGGCTGTCGGTCTCGCGGAAGCGGGCGCTGATGTGGTGCTGGTTTCCTATTCCAAACCTGCCGAAACGGCAAGTGCAATTGAAGCGCTGGGACGCAAAGCGTATATTATTGAAGCTGATCTGAGCAAGGAAGAGGAACTGTCAGCTGTGTTCGAAAAAGCACTGTCATTCCAGGGCAGAATTGATATTCTCGTCAACAATGCCGGTATCATTCGCCGTACTCCGGCAGCAGATCACGCACATCAGGACTGGCATGACGTCATCGCCTTGAATCTGAATAGTGTATTTTTCCTGAGCCAGCTGGCGGGCAGACATATGATCGAGCGCGGAAGCGGTAAAATCATTAACATCGCGTCGATGCTTTCTTATCAAGGAGGCATTAATGTACCAGGATATACAGCGAGTAAACACGGTGTCGCCGGATTAACGAAGGCACTCGCCAATGAATGGGCGGGCAAGGGCATTCAGATTAACGCGATTGCACCAGGTTATATGGAAACGGATAATACAACGCAAATTCGTGCCGATGAGAACCGTTACCGGGATATTACGGCGCGTATTCCAGCAGGCCGTTGGGGTACACCAGAGGACTTGAAAGGCCCGGTTGTATTCCTGGCTTCGTCCGCATCGGATTATTTGAACGGTCACGTACTGAATGTGGATGGCGGATGGATGGCGCGCTAGGCCATGATCCGATTCCAAAATCCATTTTGCAGAAGGAGGCAGTGAGATGAAACTAGGCGTTCTTGCACACACATTTGGCAAGAGACCTACGGCTGAACTGGCGCAGACGATTGCGGACAACGGATTCAATGCTGTGCAGCTGGCTCTGGCGAAGGCCTTGTCCGATGTGGATTCTGCGAACGGCAAACTGAGTCCGGGTCTGGCTAATGAGGTTGGGGAGCAATTCGCAAGCCGCGGGGTGAAAATCGCCGTGCTGGGCTGTTATATTAACCCGATTGATCCCGATCCTGTGAGCCGCCGGGCAGACATTAATCGCTTTAAGGAGCATCTGCGTTATGCCCGGGATTTTGGCTGCAGCATGGTGGCAACTGAAACAGGGGAGCGCACAACGTATCGTGATACCCATCCGGATTCCTATGATGAGAAGTCCTGGAGCGTGCTGAAGGATACGCTTGAGGAGATTACAGAGGAAGCGGAAAAATGGGGCGTACACGCCGCTATTGAACCGGTTGCGACCCATACGCTGCATACGCATGAGCACATGACTCGTTTGTTTGAAGAGATTCCTTCATCCAATCTGGGCATGCTGTTTGATCCGTGCAATCTGATCAAGCACCATCATACGGTGGATCAAGGCGCGTTTTTGCGTGAAGTGATGGAAAAGCTCTATGAGCGGATCATTGTGATTCATGCGAAGGATGTAGCCTTCAACGCACAAGGGGAGAAATACAATCCTGTTCCTGGTGCGGGCATTCTGGATTATCCTTTGTTCTTCGAACTGCTGAAGACCTACAAGCCGTATATTGATATTTCGCTGGAGGGTGTAACAGCAGAAGAGGCTGTGCCTGCTGCGAAGCATCTGAGAGAGGTTTGGAATTCGGTGAGCGTGTAACGGGTGAGGTTTAATTAGGTGAAAAGCCTTAACAGTCATATAAATTGCTGGCTGGGAATCATAGCCGAGCTGCGGCTGCGGCAGGAGAGGCATCATCCTACCTTGGATGCTGGCCTTCATCGGATGCTGGGTTGCAGCGTATATCGTCTAATGATTTCAGGCAGCAGTCTCATAAGCCTTTGCGCGAGCGAAGGCTTTTTTGGTATTAACGTTTTAAAGTGTTGATGGTATAGTTGTGTTAGTTGTAAAGGGGGATGGCTTTGGCTATGGTATGGTTAAGGCTATAGGGAAGGTTAAGCCTGTAGGTATGTTTATGGAGAGGTTAATGGTTAGGGATATGGGAATAGTTATGTGAATTGAATTTGGCATGTCCGTGGCTAAGGTTTTAATGTTAATCGTTATTGGTAAGATGATCTTATTTAGCAACTTGGGTTGATGTTTTGTATTTTATTTCATTTCACATCGGAAAAATCGGAAATAACTCTTTTCAAAACCGACATCTTATGAGAGAATATGTAAAACATAAACCGCCATGAGAAGACATCAGGAAGCCATGATTGAGAATCAAATGTATCATAATGCAGATATCAAGGGAGGATTCAGATTTATGTCAAACGAACGTGAGCTTTCATTTGAAACGTTAGCCATTCATGCAGGCCAAGAGATTGATCCAACAACTCATGCTAGAGCTGTACCTTTGTACCAGACAACATCGTATGGATTCCGGGATACGGAGCACGCTGCTAATCTGTTTGGTTTGAAAGAGTTTGGCAACATCTACACACGTCTGATGAATCCAACGACCGATGTGTTTGAGCAGCGGATTGCGGCATTGGAGGGCGGAGCCGGAGCGCTCGCAACAGCTTCGGGGCAGGCAGCGATTACGTTCTCTTTGTTAAACATTGCTGGTGCTGGTGATGAGATTGTATCCGCGGCAAGTTTGTATGGTGGTACTTATAATTTGTTCTCTACTACACTGCCCAAGTTGGGTATCGATGTAAAATTCGTGGATTCGAGTAATCCTGAGAACTTCCGGGCGGCAATTACGGACAAAACAAAAGCGTTGTACGCTGAAACGATTGGTAACCCGCAAGGTAACGTACTTGATATTGAAGCTGTGGCAGCGATTGCTCATGAGCATGGCATTCCTCTGATTGTAGATAACACGTTCCCAAGCCCGTATCTGTTACGTCCAATCGAGCATGGAGCAGACATTGTTGTTCACTCGGCAACGAAGTTCATCGGTGGGCACGGTACATCTATCGGCGGCGTTATCGTAGACAGCGGTAAATTCGACTGGAAGGCCAGCGGGAAATTCCCTGGATTGACTGAGCCGGACCCAAGCTATCACGGGGTCGTTTATACGGAAGCGGTTGGGCCGATTGCTTATATTATTAAAGCACGGGTACAACTGCTGCGTGACCTGGGTGCATCGATCTCTCCATTCAATTCATGGCTACTGCTGCAAGGTTTGGAAACATTGCATTTGCGCGTAGAGCGTCATAGCACCAATGCACTGGCTGTAGCAGAATACCTGGAGAAACATGAAGACGTTCAGTGGGTAAGCTACGCAGGTTTGCCAAGTCATCCATCCTATGAGCTTGCACAGAAGTACCTGCCAAGAGGGCAAGGTGCAATTTTGACCTTTGGTATCAAAGGCGGCGTTGAAGCGGGCCGTAAATTGATCGAAAACGTAAAATTGTTCTCTCACCTCGCAAACGTTGGTGATTCCAAGTCGCTGATCATTCATCCGGCAAGCACTACACATGCTCAATTGACGGATGAAGAGCAGAATGCAGCTGGCGTAAATCCAGAGTTGATTCGTTTGTCCATCGGTACAGAGAATATTCAGGACATCATTTACGATCTGGAGCAAGCGATTAAAGCGAGCCAGGGTGCAAGTGTAGGCGCGTAAAGAGCTGTAAAGAGTTGTAAAGAGCTGTAACGTGTTATAATCAATTTTAAACAAGGGCCAAAGCAGCGTTAGCGTGCTTTGGTCTTTTCTTCGTGAGTAGGGATATAGTTTAATTCATATTAATTTATTTCATTTTATCTGAAGGCTAACGATTCCTAGTGATCTTATTTTCCGCTTTTTGCTGAGTTTGAAAATCTAACGAATCCTAGCGACCCTATTTGTCAAATTTTCGGCCTGAGAAAGAGGGAAATGGGCTAAATGCGATGAATAGCGTCTCCACGAATCGTTAGAAATCTAAACGGGGTGTTTTCGGCGAAATAAGGCTTCTGGGATTCGTTAGTCCGGACGCTGGTGATGGGAATTAACATTCCTGAGGATGAATTTCGTATGAGAAGCTTTTGGTGGAAGATGCATATGTTTTGAGTGGGGTGTAGTGTGTGTGTCAAAACTATTCAGGGCTCTGTCCAAGTAGATCCGAGTACAAGTAGATCCCTGCCCAAGTGTTTCTGTCTAAAGTGTTTGAGTTCCTGTTTAAGCCGCTGCTGGCGGCTTTTTTGGTGTTTGTGTTTGTCGCAGGGCTGCCTCTTTTTGATTTTTTGAATTTGTTTCCTATCTGCTGGAATTCATTCATCTTCATATATCATGCATTTGCAATATGTTCGATGTTATGCCTGGAATTTTATATGGAATACCCATTTACAAATTCACAACACAGGCATATAATGAAACAAAAGTTGTATTGAGTGAAAATAATTGCATAAGTACAAAAATGATTATCATTCTCACTGAATCTTGATTCGTTGAGGATGTAAAATCATCTCTAAACCATGCTGCTGCGGGATTCCCGCAGCAGCATGTGCCATTTTTAGGGCAATAACAATGGATCTCATTCTCAATACAACTTGGGTTAAAGACAGTCAGATGGGAATCAGATCGGAAGCGGAAATGGGCAGCAGTTGAAACGTTGGATTCAGCGAATTTCAAGCAAAAGAACAAAAGAACAACAGCAGCAACAGCAGCAACAGCAAAAAAGAAAAAGAAAAAAGCGAAAAAGCAGCGTCACTACGCTAAAACTCATACGCGAAAGGAACGTGATTCATATGCAAGCGATACATCAATCTTTACAAGGAAAACAGCAAGCGAAACGGCAATCGGCCAACACGCCTGGTCCTAACCGGGGCAAGAAGCCTGACTTCCGTGTCATGCTGAAGAACAAGGAGATGCAGGCGGCGTTAGGCAGTGGTCTTATGATGCTGATTGCCTGGGGGATTGCTCCTTACTTTGCGACATTATCTGTCATACTCTACATCGCGGCTTATGCCATCGGTGGCTGGACCAAGGCCAAGGAAGGCATCGAAACGCTGGTTAAAGACCGTGACCTGGACGTTAATCTGCTGATGATTGCCGCTTCGCTCGGAGCCGCAGCCATTGGGTACTGGAATGAAGGGGCGATGCTGATCTTTATCTTTGCCCTCAGTGGTGCACTGGAAAGCTACGCTACCGAGCGCAGTCACAAAGACATCTCATCCTTGCTGGCACTCAAACCGGAGACGGCCCTGCGCATTGAGGATGGACAGATGAATGTGGTTGCTATTGAGAATTTGAAAGCGGGAGATTTGCTGCTGGTGAAGCCGGGCGAGCTGATTCCTGCGGATGGTGTTGTTTATCGGGGAAGCTCTTCTATCAATCAAGCTTCGATTACAGGGGAATCCATGCCCGTAGATAAGATCACAGGCGACGAAGTGTATGCAGGTACGGTGAACGGCGAGGGGGCATTATATGTCGAGGTCACCAAGTCGGCTGAAGGATCATTGTTCGGCAAAATTATCAAGCTGGTGGAGGAAGCGCAGGCCGAGGTGCCGGATTCGCAGCGATTTATGGAACGGTTTGAAGGCATCTATGCACGGATTGTGGTAGGAGTCACACTGCTTGTTATTGCAGGGACACCGCTGTTCTTGGGGTGGACGTGGAGTGAAGCTTTTTATAAAGCAATGGTCTTTCTGGTTGTGGCTTCCCCTTGTGCGCTTGTGTCATCTATTATGCCTGTGATGCTGTCAGCGATGTCCAGCAGCGCACGCCGCGGCATTTTGTTCAAGGGAGGGGCACATATGGAGAATATCGCGCGGACCAAGGTTGTTGCTTTTGACAAAACAGGTACACTCACGATGGGAACACCACAAGTTACGGATATTCTGACAGCTTCCCATGTGAGCAGAGAGCAATTGTTGTCCGCTGTGGCGTCTGTTGAAAATCTCTCCATGCACCCTCTTGCCCTGGCCATTGTTGAACAGGCGAACAAGGAGAGCTTGCCTCTCCAGGAGGCAGAGCATGTGCAGTCGATTACGGGACACGGCATCGAAGGGACGGTGAACGGCAACGTATGGAAGATTGGACGGCTGGACGGAACAGCATGGACAGAAAGAATGCCCGACGTTGTAACGGGGGCAATCTCTGATGCGACAAGTTTGGAAGGCGCGGCGGATTGGGAGAAAGTATGTGCCCGACTGGAGCAGGAAGGGAAAACCATCTCTGTTGTAACAGTCAACGGTGAGTTCGCTGGTTTGATTGCGATGCGGGATATGATTCGTCCTCAAGCTGCTGCTGCTGTGAAGAAGCTGGAGAGTATGGGGGTGCAAGTAGCGATGTTGACCGGTGACCGTGCCCGTTCAGCGTCAGTGATCGCACGTGAAGCCGGGGTTAGTATGGTCTATGCAGACCTGCTGCCCGAAGACAAGGTGAAGCAGGTGCAAGCGCTACGGAAGCAATATGGCCATGTGCTGATGGTTGGTGACGGGGTTAACGATGCACCCGCACTTGCAGCAGCAACGGTAGGACTGGGCATGGGCTTGTCAGGGAGCGGGACGGCTATTGAGGTGGCCGATGCGGTGCTGATGAACGATAACATTGAAGAGATTGTCTGGGTCATCGGGCAGGCGCGGCGGGCAGAACGCACGGTAAAACATAATATGTGGTTTGCGATTACCGTCATTCTGGCGCTGATTGCGGGTAATTTCCTGCAGGATGTAGCACTGCCACTTGGGGTGGTTGGACATGAAGGCAGTACAATTCTGGTTATTCTGAATGGACTGCGGCTGCTGCGATAAGGTGAGCTGCTGGTGCATAACGAGCATATTTGTAAAAAATGTTGAAGCGATAGGGCATCGACGTGTGTGTGCAACTTTGTTAACGGATAAAGTCCGGCAAGCTTCCGTTTGGCGGGATGTTTTTTGCCAAAGAGCACAGCAAGCCCTTCATGAATTGGTTCCATGCACTCGGCATGGAGGCTTCGTCTTATGGTACGATCAGCAGTGCCATGGCGCTGCGGGATGAGGATTTACGCGGAGAGCTGGAGACGATTCAGGTGCCTACAGCCATTTTCCACGGTAAAAAAGATGAAATCTGTCCGTTTGAATTCGCTGAACAGATGCACCAAGCGATTCCGTCAGCCGAACTGGTGGTATTTGAGGAAAGTGGACACGGTGCATTTTACGATGAGCTGGAAAAATACAATGCCGAACTGATTCGATTTATTCAATCTTGAATTGATTGGCTTACAGATGATTTCAGCAATTTCAGTAATTTCATGGAATCTTCATTTGTGACTAAAAAAAGAACCCGACTTCAGCTTGCCGCTGTCGTTTGGGTTCTTTGGCTTTTCGTTGAATTTTTCGCTTTAAGCTGATGTTCCCATCTAGGGCGTGTCTTGAAACCTACTGAAGTGCATCTTTTACTGCCTTTTCGCCCCCTGCTGCGTCACTTTCCCTTGACGTGCCCCGGCACGCCTGCGGAAAACTTCCTTGCTTGGAACGAAAATTCAGCAAAATCTGCTTCCTTCAGAGTTTTCAGACACGCCCTAGAAAAGCTCGGTCAGGCCGATCATCGTAATCAGACCTAGCAGGAAGGAGATGGTGGCTGCACGGGCGTTGCCATCGCCATGGCTTTCGGGAATGAGCTCTTTGTAAACGATAAACATCATCGCACCGGCTGCAAACGCCAAACCATACGGTACTAGACCAGCCACAAGACTGCTGAGGGTAAATCCGATCATGGCGGTTACGATCTCTACAGCTCCGGTCAGTGTTGCAATGCCAAGTGCTTTGAAGCGGCCAATGTTCTGATTGACCAGGAAAAGAGCGACCAGAAATCCTTCGGGTGCATTTTGCAGACCTATGGAAAAGGCGATCAGGTTGCCCAGATTCTCATCCGTACTTGCGTAGCTTACACCGACAGACAACCCCTCCGGCAAGTTGTGCATGGTGATCGCGGCGATAATCATGAAGGCCTTGCCTTCGATTTTGAAAGGCATCTTCTCCGGGTTCTCCAGGTCTACATGCGGAATCCGCATCTCCAGCACAAGCAGAACCAGACTGCCCAGCATGATGCCAAAAGCGAGTACAAACAGATTAGATTGCCCGAGCGCCTCGGGAATGAGATTGTACACCGAGGCTGAGGTCATAATGCCCGCTGCATAAGCGAGCAGAATGTCACGCAGACGATGTGATATTTTACGCATAAATAAAATCGGTACGGCTCCAAGTCCGGTAGACATGGCCGAAATAATACTGCCTAGCAGAGCATCGTTCATGCTTCCATTTTCCCTCCTGATGAAGACTTCTTCATAATCGCTGCCGAGCATTGACACCGTACATAAAAGAGATCATAATGAACAACAGATTAGAATGATTATAAATTAGAATTCCGTTTCTGCATAGGTGAATCTTCATTTTCTCAGGCAGTTCTGATGGACATGACGTGGGCTATCCGTTTTAGTGTATGCAACTGTCCGCGCTTTTGATGCCGGAGAGCCTGACCTTTTTGCAGAACCTGGGGGAGGAACTATACATGTATAAATCAATTATTATTGGAACAGGCCCTGCAGGGCTGACAGCAGCAATCTATCTGGCACGCGCCAACCTGAACCCGCTCGTGATTGAAGGGCCGCAACCTGGCGGACAGCTGACAACAACGACGGAAGTGGAGAACTTCCCGGGTTTCCCTGATGGCATCATGGGTCCTGAGTTGATGGACAATATGCGCAAGCAAGCGGAGCGTTTTGGCGCAGAATTCCGTACGGGCTGGGTAAACAACGTCGACATGAGTGAGCGCCCATTCAAAATTCAAGTTGAAGGTATGGGAGAACTCGTATCCGAAACGTTGATCCTGTCTACAGGCGCATCTGCTAAATACCTGGGTATCCCGGGAGAAGAAACAAACGTAGGTCGCGGTGTCAGCACATGTGCAACATGTGATGGATTCTTCTTCCGCAACAAAGAGATTATCGTTATTGGCGGCGGCGATTCCGCGCTGGAGGAAGCAAACTTCCTGTCCCGTTTCGGTTCCAAAGTAACGCTGGTTCACCGTCGTGAAGAGCTGCGCGGCTCCAAAATCATGCAGGATCGTGCACGCAGCAACGAAAAAGTGGAAATGGCGCTTAACCGTACACCACTTGAAGTTATTGCCGGCGAGAACGGTGTGACAGGTCTGAAAGTGCTGAACAACGCAACAGGTGAAGAAGAAATTCTTTCGGCAAGCGGCGTATTCGTAGCGATTGGCCACACACCAAACACAGGCTTCCTTGGCGGTCAGATTACAACCGACGATCATGGTTATATTTTGACAACACCAGGCACTTCTGAAACGAACATTCCAGGTGTATTCGCATGTGGTGACGTTCAGGATACACGCTACAAACAAGCGATTACCGCAGCAGGAAGCGGATGTATGGCTGCGATGGATGCAGAGAAATTCATTGAAAGCCTGGAGCACAGCGCGGTTGCGCTGTAATTCGGAGCCATTTGACAACACGGATATTGGATTAAAAGTTAAAAGTCCGGTGTTTGAATAAGGCAACATTAAGCTTATAAATAATTAACCGTATAAATTAAATAATCATAATATGAGGTGAATTGAACATGGAAAACGTAATTGTATACACATCCACAAACTGCCCGAACTGCAAATCTGTAAAGTCTTTCCTGGCTGATAAAGGCATTGCTTACGAAGAGCGCAACATCGAAACCAGCGACGAGTTCGCACAACAAGTATGGGACATGGGCGTACGCGCGGTTCCGCTGACTGTAATCGGTGAACACCGCATTCTGGGCATGAACAAAACGCAATTTGCGAAAGTGCTGGACGCTTAAATCAGGTTGATATTCTAGGGCAACATGTGATGAAAAAAAGTTTTGATTCATATGCAATTCCGGTTTTCGCGAGCCGTTAGAATATAGAAAAAACCGTACCTTAATGGGTACGGTTTTTTGAGCATGTGCTGTGAGAATAATGCACGATTATAGAGTGGGTTGCGAGTATGAAAAATCCCCTTTCGCAACTACAACAGAGCACATGGTTCATGAACTCTTTTGTGGATGTAAAAGGGGATTTGACGTAAAAACCGAACTTATTTACGCTAGAAAAAAATACTCATAAACGTCTGAAATACGACATACACCAGCAAGCCTGACAGCATGTACATGATACCAGCCTTCTTTTTGCTCTGAAAAAATCGAAGTATGCCTAGGCTGAACAGGGGCGCAAGCACAATCAGGAACAGGAGTACGGTGACAAATACTGGCGCCGAGATATCTGATGTATCCACGTAGGTCACGAGTTTTCACTCCGTTTCATTATCGGATAACACAGCAGCGAGAGCGCTGCCATGATAAAAATCACATAGTCTCATTATACCTCTGGATTTCTTTAACAAAAAGGGATGAAATGGGGCGAAATCTTGTCAATTTCAGCTGTTTATTAGCTAAATATTAAACAGACACCCGTACATTGCCTAAAAATTGGGATATAGCAGCATAAGCTGCCCCGATTCGGGTTGAGCGGCTGCCCAGAGCGGCCCATTCGACTTGCAGGCTGCGGCGGTGATAAGGCAGGGTACGTTCCTCCACCACCTGTTTAAGTGCCGATTCAATCCAGGGTTTAGCCTCCGAAAGCGGTCCGCCAATAATGATACGTTCCGGGTTAAAGCTGTTGACGATATTGGTAATGCCGATGCCGAGCTTGCGTCCAACCGTTTCGTACAAGTCCAGTACAGCCTCGTGACCCTCCTGAGCCAGTTCAATCAATTCCTTGGTAGTACGCGCAGGCAGGTGCTGCTGATCCGGGTGCTCATATACTTTTTCCGAGGCATATAACTCCCAGCATCCCCGATTACCGCAAGAGCAGGGCAAACCCTCTGCTTCAATCGACATGTGTCCAGTCTCACCCGCATATCCCCAGGCGCCCTTATACAATTCACCATCTACAATGATGCCTGAACCAATCCCGATACCAGCACTGATATAGATCAGATGACGTACGCCAATCCCTGCACCAAAGTTCAGCTCGCCCCGCGCACCCGCGTTGGCTTCATTATCAATCGTAACAGGAAGCTTGAAGCTGTCCTCCATCATCGCTCGCAAGGGAACCATCTCCCACTTCAAGTTGGGTGCAAACAGCACGGTGCCCTGCTCATCGACCATTCCGGGAACACCGATGCCAATGCCGATCACGCCATGAGGGGATGGAGGAGCCTGCCGGATCAGGTAATCCGCTGCCAGCTTTAATTGTTCGAATACAGACGCTGCATCATGCTGCACCAGATCGGTGGCATATTCGGCAACGATATGACCCTCAAGATCGGTAAGCACGCCTTTCAAACGGGTGACCGTCAACTCCAGTCCGACTGCATAACCCGCAGTTCCGCGAAAAAGCAGCATCAACGGCTTGCGCCCACCGCTGGACTCTCCGGGACCAATCTCCTGCACGAGTTCGTCACTGATCAGATCCGCAACCAGATTGGAGACCGTTGCTTTGTTAAGCCCTGTCACTTCGGACAATTTGGCCCGGGAAAGGGGGGCGTGGCGCCGGATCGTATCGAGTACGATCGACTTGTTTATTTTTTTGACCAGCATCTGGTCGCCAGTAATTTTCATATCGCTTAGGCACTCCTATTCTTTCTCTTTTTATCAAATTGAACTGAAGAGATTTATACGGACATTCCGATGACAGAATAACCTTTCAAGCGCTGTTATCCCCAGATTTTTCGATTCCCCTATTCAAGGGGAAAATCCAAGGATAAGCATATGCTTTCGATGCAGCTTTCTTTTCAGAAAGCTTTTAAGCGAACCCTTCGCTTCTACAGGTTTTTTCTGTCCTCTTCGTTCATGTGTGGATGAAGTAGTTCAACTTATATAAGGCTCTCATGCTGATCCGCTAACAAGCTATTCGACTATTATAGCGTAAACGAACGGGGAAAAAACAATTTTATTTTAACTTTGTTTAACCGATAGACAAAGTGAAACCGATGTGTTAGGATAACGGTGTAAACGATTTCTTTATAAACTCTTTTAAAACTTTTGAGGAGGCATTTATCACATGGCCTATTTTGAATCCGTTAATAAGATTGCATTCGAAGGTAAAGATTCCAAGAATCCATTTGCTTTTAAACATTATAATCCGCAAGAAGTTGTTGCTGGCAAAACGATGGAAGAGCACTTCCGTTTCGGTATGGCTTACTGGCACACATTAACAGCAGGTGGTAGCGATCCGTTCGGTGCTGAAACAGCAGTGCGTGCATGGGATAGCTACTCCGGTCTGGATAAAGCTAAAGTTCGCGTAGAAGCGGCTTTTGAATTTATGGAGAAAATGAATCTGCCTTACTACTGCTTCCACGATGTAGACATCGCTCCGGAAGGTGCAACGCTGCGTGAATTCTACAGCAACATTGATACCATCGTTGATCTGCTGGAAGAGCATATGAAAGCAAGCGGCAAAAAGCTGCTCTGGAACACAGCTAACATGTTCTCCAACCCACGCTTTATGTTTGGTGCAGCATCCACTTGCAACGCTGATGTATATGCTCACGCAGCCGCTCAGATCAAGAAAGGTCTGGAAGTAGGTAAACGTCTCGGTGCAGAAAACTACGTATTCTGGGGCGGTCGTGAAGGTTACGACACATTGCTGAACACGGACATGCAGCTGGAGCAGGACAATATCGCTCGTATGTTCCATATGGCAGTTGATTATGCAAAAGAAATCGGCTTTGATGCTCAGTTCCTGATCGAGCCTAAACCAAAAGAGCCAACGAAGCACCAATATGACTTCGATGCAGCAACTTCCATTGCGTTCCTGCAAAAATATGATCTGCACAACCACTTCAAGCTGAATCTTGAAGCGAACCATGCCACGCTGGCAGGCCATACGTTTGACCATGAAATTCGTGTAGCCCGCATCAATGGCATGCTCGGTTCCCTGGATGCCAACCAGGGCGATCTGCTGATCGGCTGGGATACAGACGAGTTCCCTGTTGATATGTATGATGCTACGCTGACGATGTATGAAGTGTTGAAAAACGGTGGTCTGGGCAAAGGTGGCGTAAACTTTGATGCGAAAGTTCGCCGTGGTTCATTCGAGCCTGAAGACCTGTTCCTGGCTCATATCGCAGGTATGGATACGTACGCGAAAGGTCTGAAAGTAGCTTCCAAGCTGATCGAAGACCGCGTATTCGATGAATTCATCGAGCAGCGTTACAGCAGCTTCAACGAAGGCATCGGTGCAGATGTTGTAGCAGGCAAAGCAACACTTGCTTCCTTGGCTGAGTACGCTCTGAACAACGAAAGCCCACGCAAAAATCAATCCGGACGTCAGGAATTGCTGAGAGCAAAACTGAACCAATACATTCTGGCTGACTAATAACAGTCATAGAGGAAGAACTTTATGCCTTGGTGTGCAGCTTGCCTCTGATTGAAATCATAGGCAAGATCTGGAATCTAGCAGGGCATACAGCTTCCTACTCGGTGCAACTTCAAACTTGTGCCTTGGACGTTGAATAAGGTGACATTCAAACCGTCCCCGCTTTCCTCCGGGAAGGCGGGGACGGTTTGTTGTCATTGGAGCATCACCATTTCCCGCAAACGAGTACGGTTGTACCGTTTGAAGGAAATGTTGGAGAAGCGGCATGCAAAGCGGAGTGGGCAGAAAGAACCCGAAGAAGCGAAGCTGGAAGCTTTCTGAAGGAAAGCTGGCATCGTAAGCATAAGCTCGCATTTACAACCGGATTTCCCCCTTGAGAAGGGGAATGAAGAAATCCGGGGGTAAGGGGGATCGAAGGGTTTTCTGACCACGGAGTGACCATTCATGCCGCAACCCAAAAGGTTTTATGTTCCAAGCCAATGACAAGGTAGTTTGATGTCATAGAATCCCCCATTTCCCGCAAACGAGTACGGTTGTACCGTTTGAAGGAAATGTTGGAGAAGCGGCATGCAAAGCGGAGTGGGCAGAAAGAACCCGAAGAAGCGAAGCGTTCGCATTTACAACCGGATTTCCCCCTTGAGAAGGGGAATGAAGAAATCCGGGGGTAAGGGGGATCGAAGGGTTTTCTGACCACGGAGTGACCCGCCATGCCGCAACCCAAAAGGTTCCCATTCAATCCTGTATAAACGAAAGGAGTCTACTTATGAGTTACGTCATCGGCGTCGATCTCGGCACGAGTGCGGTCAAAACCGTGCTGGTCAACCGCGAAGGAAAAGTGGCATTTGAAGCATCGGAGGCCTATCCGCTTTACCAGCCCAAGGCTGGATACAGTGAGCAAAATCCGGAGGATTGGGTGGAACAGACGATTGTGTCGCTTCGCAAGCTGCTGGAGGTATCCGGCGTGCAGCCATCCGAGATTGAAGGCATGAGCTTCTCCGGGCAAATGCACGGGCTGGTGCTGGTGGACGCGGAAGGCAAGCCGCTGCGCAATGCAATTCTGTGGAATGACACCAGAACGACCGCGCAGTGCCGCCGGATCGAGAAAGCACTGGACAGCAAGCTGCTCAGCATTGCCCGAAATCGTGCACTGGAAGGTTTTACACTGCCTAAAATCCTGTGGGTACAGGAAAACGAACCCGAATTGCTTGAACAAGCAGCTTTATTCCTGCTGCCAAAAGACTATGTTCGTTACCGGCTGACCGGTGATTACGCTATGGATTATTCCGATGCAGCAGGTACACTGCTGTTAGACGTGACAGGTAAGCAGTGGAGCGCGCAGATCGCGGCCGCATTTAATCTGCCGATGTCGCTATGCCCGCGCTTGGTGGAATCTTTCGAGCAAGTTGGCACGCTGCTGCCTGACATTGCGGAGCAAACAGGCTTGGCGAAAGCGACCAAGGTATTTGCCGGTGGCGCAGATAATGCCTGCGGAGCGATTGGCGCAGGTATTCTGAGTGAAGGACAAACGATGTGCAGCATCGGTACGTCCGGGGTGGTTCTCTCGTACGAGGAACGGAAAGACCTGGATTTCGAAGGGAAAGTGCACTTTTTTAATCACGGGGAGAAAGATGCCTTCTATATTATGGGAGTGACGCTGGCGGCAGGATACAGTCTATCCTGGTTCAAGGACACCTTTGCAGCCGATAAATCCTTTGATGTGCTGCTGCAAGGCATTGATGAGATTCCGGCAGGAAGCAGCGGTCTGCTGTTTACGCCTTATATTGTTGGAGAACGGACACCTCACCCGGATGCGAATATTCGTGGCAGCTTTATCGGCATGGATGCCGGACATCGTCTGGAGCATTTCGGGCGTGCGGTGATGGAAGGCATTACCTTCTCGCTGCGCGAGTCGATTGATATTTTGCGCGGCGCCGGCAAGACGGTGAACGAGGTCATTTCCATCGGTGGCGGTGCCAAAAACGAGGCTTGGCTGCAGATGCAGGCCGACATTTTCAATGCAACGATTGTGAAGCTGGAGAGCGAGCAGGGCCCGGCAATGGGGGCTGCGATGCTGGCTGCTTACGGCAGTGGCTGGTTCCCGTCTTTGCAGCAGTGTGCTGAAGCCTTTATTCGTCCTGCGAAGTCATATGTACCTAATCCAGAGACAGTGGCTGTATATGACGGTTTGTTCGCTCTCTACCAAGAGGTGTATGGGCAGACACGCGGCTTGAATGATCGACTGGCGGCATATCGTTAATCGAAACGATGCAAGTCGTCGGCCGTCTTCTTTTTACATCATACGCAGTTGATCCGGGATAAAAGCAAACACTTCAAGAAGCATTCGCTTAGGGCGGGTGCTTCTTTTTGTCGTTGGCATTTTCGTTGGCATCTTGAAGCATGATGACCTGCATATCTGGATTCCGGCTTCGCATAGATTAGGTATAGACCGTTTGGGTTGTCACAGCGAAGTTAAGCGCGGGGGTGGGATTTTGGATGAACAGGAGCATTCTGCGAGAAACAGGCCGCACATCACCTTGTCAATGATTGTTCGCAATGAGGAGAAGCGTTATTTGAGACAGGCACTGGAGACGCATCGGCCATGGATTGACCGGGCTGTCATTATTGACGACGGAAGCACGGACGGGACGGCTGCCATGTGCAGGGAGCTGTTAGAAGGAATTCCGCTGGTGCTGGTGGAAAATCCGGTATCTCGTTTTTCCGATGAAGTGAGGTTAAGAAAGCAGCAGTGGGAAGAGACGATTGCGGTCAACCCGGAGTGGATTCTTAATCTGGATGCGGACGAGATTTTAACATCGGATTTCGGCGAGCTGCGGGATGTGTTGCTAAGCGGCCCGGAGGAAGCGATATATTTCCGTTTGTTCGATATGTGGAGTGAGACAGCGTACCGGGAGGATGCGTTCTGGCAGGCCCATGCGTATTATCGGCCCTTCCTTATTAAATATCGGCCCGGTATGGTTTACGAGTGGAAGGAAACACCGCAGCATTGCGGCCGCTTTCCGCTAAGCATCCAGCATCTGCCTTACGCCTGCCATGTGCCGCGGGTGAAGCATTACGGCTGGGCCAGGGAGGAGGATCGTGTCCGCAAATACGTCAGATACCAGACACTCGATCCGGAAGCTCGTTACGGCTGGAAAGAGCAATATGAGTCCATATTGGATGCAGAGCCGAGGCTTATTCCGTGGACGGATTAAGGTTGAAGGGAGAGAGTTAATTGAAGAAGGAACCGAAGGAAAAACCATCGTTTCAGCCAGAGGATGCGAGTATCACCCGAGATAACCGAGAGCGTATTTTGATTGCAAGTCCTGTACGGCAGACGGCTGCTGTACTGCATGAATTCCTGGATTCATTACAGATGCTTGAACGGGTAACGGTGCAGACGGACTATTTATTTGTGGATGATAATGAGGAAGAGGCCGCCTCCCAGATGCTGCTTGATTTTGTGCATCGACATGAGGGTACCGAGGAGGTGATCCCTGCCCGTGAGTTATTTGATGATGAGCACGCGGACGATCAGGGTATTTACGCCAAGGATGAAGGAGGACATTACTGGAAAACAGAGCAAATCTGGCGTGTCGCACGGCTGAAAAATAACATTTTGCAGTACGCCCGAGCGCATGAATATCATGCCGTGTTCCTGATTGATTCCGATCTGGTGCTGCATCCGCGAACGTTGGAACAGCTGGCTTCCAGCGGGAAAGAAATTATATCCAACATATTCTGGACTCGCTGGCAGCCCGAAGCCAAGGAAATGCCGCAGGTATGGCTGCAGGATGAGTATGCGCTCTATCGGCGGGGTGGGCCAGCCTTCCCGGGTGCAGCGTCAGAGGACGAGGGAGAACAGACAAATGCTTTTCTGAACCAGCTGCGTATCCCGGGATGTTATGAGGTGGGCGGGTTAGGTGCCTGTACGCTGATTCGACGGTCTGTGCTTGAAGCGGGGGTGAATTTCGACCGCATTCCGAATGTGTCTTTTTGGGGGGAGGATCGTCATTTCTGCATTCGCGCCCAGGCATATGGATTCAATCTGTTTGTGGATACCCATCTGCCAGCATATCACATCTATCGTTTATCAGAGCTGCCGGGGGTGGCGGCCTATAACCGCAGAGTCAGACGGGGTGAAGAGGTGATTACCATTACCTTGTGTATGATTGTGAAAAATGAAGAAAATTCCCTCGCCCGATGCCTGGACTCGGTGAACGGCATTGCCGATGAGATTGTTATTGTGGACACAGGCTCCACCGACCGTACACGTCAGATCGCATCCCGCTACACGGACTGTATTTATGATTTTGAATGGGTAGATGATTTTGCTGCAGCCCGTAATTTTGCCTTTGATCAAGCATCTTGCGAATACATACTGTGGCTAGATGCGGATGATGTATTTGAAGCAGAGGATCGGGCGAAGCTGATCGACCTGAAGCATTCCCTTGACCCGGCGGTGGATAGTGTGACGATGGATTATAACCTTTCGTTTACCGCCGAGGGCAAAGTGGCTTACAGTCTGCGGCGGAATCGGCTGGTGCGGCGTGATCGGCAGTTTCGCTGGATCGGGGCTGTGCATGAATATCTGGCTGTAGCGGGGCATCTGCTGCATAGTGATATCGCGGTAACACATAAAAAAGACAAGGAATACACCGATCGCAATCTGCGTATTTATCGCAAACGAGAGCAGGCAGGGGAAGAGTTCTCACCGCGGGATTTATATTATTTTGGCAACGAGCTGAAGGATCATGCTCAGTATGAGGATGCCATAACCTATTACGACAAATTTCTCACTACCGGATTAGGCTGGGTCGAGGATCAAATTGCGGCTTGCCAGAAAATAGCAGATTGTGAGGCGGCATTGAAACGCCCGGAGCAGGAAGCAAGAGCGCTGTTTCGCTCCTTCCTGTATGATCTGCCTAGGGCGGAGGTTTGCTGCCGTCTGGGGGGTTATTTTGCCGACAGAGAAGATTACCGCAAAGCGGTATTCTGGTATGAACAGGCTGTTCAGGCAAGCCGCCCGGCTGATCCGATGGTCGTGCTGAACGAAGCAGCCTGGACCTGGATGCCGCATCTGCAATTATGTGTATGCTATGACCGGATGGGCAATCGCGTGAAGGCCAAGGAGCACAACGATATTGCGCTCGCTTATCATCCTACGCATCCAAGCATGCTGTATAATGATCGATATTTCAAGGATTTGCAGCAGGAAAACGCACTGGAGAACGCATAAGCCACCATTCAACGTAAGTTTAGGGATAAGCATGAACGGTATGATTGTGCTAGGCATGGATTGTCAGAAATATGTAATATACATGGTCTGTTTGCCATTTTTGAGCCTCTTCGCTGGAAGGGGTTTTGTTTGTTTGAAAAAAGAAAATGAGCGGCTCGTATCTATTCGCAATTTGCTTTGATCTTTGATCCTGCAGGATGAGATGAATTAATGTATTTCAACCAAGAGAGAATATGCATTAAAATAGTCATTAACGGAGAAGCGGTGAACACGATGACGGGTCCTCGGCTGCCGGAATTAAACGAAGCAAGGGGAAGTGAGTGGAGATGAAGCTGACCGAAATCCTATTGGAATCCAGACTTGTGGCCATCGTACGCGGCATAAGCCGGGAAGAGGCGGTGACAGCTGGCCAGGGCATGACGAACGGAGGCATTCGCCTCATGGAAGTGACGCTGAACACGCCGAATGCACATCAGATTATTGCTGATTGGCGTGAACGTCATGAAGGACAAGCTTATATCGGTGCAGGTACAGTGCTGAACGTAAGCATGGCGAAAGAAGCTGTCGCAGCTGGCGCACAATTTCTGGTGTCTCCCAATGTCGATCTGTCTGTCATTGAATATGCTGTAGAACACGGCATAGACATTTGGCCAGGGGCGATGACACCAACGGAGATTGTTGCTGCGTATGAGGCAGGAGCACGGGCAGTGAAGCTGTTTCCGATGGCCAGTCTGGGTATTCCATATCTGCGTGAGATCAAGGCACCTCTGGATCATATTCCGCTGCTGGCCACGGGTGGAGCGACATTGGAGAATATTGCGGCGTATTACGCAGCGGGTGCAGCCGCGGTAGGCTTGGGCAGTGCGCTTTTACCTAAAGAAGCCCTGGTATCGGGAGATATAACGCAGATTGCCGCTCGAGCTCAGGCATTTGTAGAAGCAGCAAATAGATGATCGGCTCAGAGTCAGAGCAGAACAAAGTAAGGCAGTGAAGCAATACAGAAACATTGGGTATATAAATTAAAGCTTATACAATTCGTATTTGTTACAGAAAATGGATATTTTTTAACATGTAGTTCATATTGTTGTTGTATGATGAATGTATGTCAGAAGCCGGGAAGGAGAGACGCCTTGTGAAAGCGAGAACGATGATTGGCAGCATGCTGGCTGTGGCTGCTGTAACCGCCGGAGGATTATGGCAGGCGGCGGTCAAAAGCCAGACCCCCAAAAAAATCCCGATCACGATGAAGCCACCAATGCCCTTCGAGGATATTACGTTTGAAAGTGGCGGAGGACAGGTGCAGGGCTGGTTCATTCCGGCAAAATCCGATGTTCCCGAGCCATGGCCGCTTGTCATTATTGCACATGGATGGGGCTCTAACCGTTCCCGTGTGCTGCGATACGCACGTCCGATCTGGGAAGCCGGATATGCGCTGCTCATGTATGATGTACGCAGTCATGGTGCCAGTGACCCGGTTCGTGCAGCATCTGCCTATCTGTTTCGGGATGATCTGCTGGCTGCACTGACTTACGTATCTGGCAGAACCGAGATTAACCCTGAAGCTATCGGTGTGTTAGGACATTCGCTGGGCGGACTGGGAACAATTCTGGCACTGACAGAAGGCATTCCGGTATCGGCTGTAATTACCGATTCAATGCCATCACAGTTTCAGGTTATCGTTAGTTCGGAGCTGAGACGGCGGCGTCTGCCCTTGTTCCCGCTGGCACAGGTCATTCCACGAATCTGGTTTTGGCGTCTGGGCGAGTCCTTGAAGACCTATCAGCAGAATGATCCGGTGATGCTGCTTAACGAACGACGAAAAGGTATGCAGCTGCCGCTGCTCATGGTACATTCCAAAGGAGATAATTTCATCCCGCCGAGTGAACTGGAATATTTTATGTCCAAGGCCGATCCGCCGGTAGAGCATCTTTGGGTCAGCAGTGAGGGTCACAGCTGTTCTGAGGAAGACCCGGCTTTCTGGGACACGGTTATTCCGTTCCTCAAGTTGCATGTTCGTTCCTTGGCGAACCAGACTGTGCAAGATCACACAACAGTGGTGCAGGACGGCAAAACAGATGTATCCTGATGCAGCAGCGGATGAGGAATAATGAGAAAACGCCAACTTGATTGGCGTTTTTTTTGTTGTGGCAATAAACTATAACAAAAATTCACAATTGTAAATTACCCGGAAAACAGCGATTAAAAAGGAAGCTTATGGTATCATAGAGTTGAATGGCAAAATTCATGCAAAAGTATTCATCATGCATTCCGCATGAAATCGAAGGGAGAGGTAACCATTTTGAGTTGGGATTGGAACATGAATGGAAGGCTTAAAACGTTCACTGCCAAAGCCGCAGCCACTGCGATGGCGACACTGCTGTTTACGACACAGGCGCCGGGTTTGACAGGCAGCGCATCCGCTGCTCAGGCTGGAGCTGGCTCAGTGAATGAAGCCGTAACGGGGGAAAATGATCAACAGGATGCAACAAGCAATGACGTGCCGGAGGGTGCAAAGATTTCATCCAGGCAAGCCGCTGACAATATATTGAAGCTGTTTCCAATGTTAAAAAAAGCGACGATCTCGTCCGCAAAATTTGATTCGCCAAATTCGTATCCGCCTCCAGATTACAAGGCTTGGGATATCGGATTCCAGATTACACAAGGCAACCACTCCATGGGCTTCAGTGCGAGTGTACATGCAGGTACAGGGGAAGTGCTGAGTGTGCATCTGCCATATGAATGGTTAGAGAATCAGCTGGAGGCTTCCGATGTTCGACTGACGAAGGAGGAGGCTGAGAAAACAGCTTTGGAGTTGTTGTACAAGGCCATTCCCGGACTTGAGGCAGATGAGTATGTGAATCTGAGTGAACTTTATTCACCGATGGAACAGGAAGCACTGTTTGGACACAAGCAATATCAGTTTGGCTATCAGCTCAAACATGACGGCATCGTATCGGAGGCAGAGAAGGTCTACATAAGTGTGGATGAGAGGGGCCAGGTTACAGCTTATTCCCGCACAACCACCTCGGCGAAGTATCCTTCCTCCCAGCCTAAGGCATCGGAGCAGAAGGCAAGAGAGGTTTTTGAGAAGGAGTTCGAAGTGGAGCTGGCGTACATCTCCAAGAACCGTTTTTCTTCCAAGCCAGGTCAGCCCTATGTTCTCGGTTATTTGCCAAAGGGCAGCAGCATGGGACCGATCAATGCCAATACATTAGAGCGAATTGACTCATTGACGGGTAAAGCTGAGAAGAAGAGCAATGAAGCGCAAAATAAAAAAGTGACGGGCACGGCATCGGCTTTTACAGCAGCAAGTGGTTCACGTTTGAATGTACAGCAGGCGGCAGAACGGGTTGCAGCCCACTTTGAAATACCGAAGGATTACAAGCTGGATCACAGCCAGTTAAGTAAAGGATATTATGGCAGCACGAGCAATCAGGTATGGAGTCTGAGCTGGAGCAATCGCAATGCGAACATCTCGTATATGTTCATGCGTGATATTTCGGCTCAGGTTGATGCAGTGACTGGTCAGATTTACAGCTATACCTTGATGCAGCGGGTCGGACCAGAGATGGGTCAGGAGAAGCCGGATCAGGAGAAGCAGCATAAGGAACTCACTGCACAGCAGGCGGAGAAGCTGGCAATGAATACGATGATCTCCGTTGTCCCGAATGCCAAGGAGCAATTCCAGCTGAACAGAGTTATTGAAACGGACAATGCCCGTACGTTCCTGTTCCAGCGTTATTTGAATGGCATTCAGGTTCAGGATGACACGGTACAAGTGCAGGTCATGAACGACGGAGCGATTACCGAGTTATATACACACATCGCGGCAACATCTGAACAACTCCCGGCAAGTACCAAACCGGAGATTAGCCAGGAGCAGGCCAAGCAGCTTTATTTGCAAAAGTACAAATTAATGCTGAATTACGCCCAATATGGCGGGTACAGCCTGGGCCGTAGCGAACCTGTACCTTTTGGTATTAACCTGGCTTATGTGCCTGCCAGCGATACGAAATCAATCTATAATCTGAACGAGATGCTGGATGCCAATACAGGGGATTGGTTCTTCATGTATGGCGGAGCAGGTTCAACACCTCAAGCAGAGCCGACAGACATTACGGGTCATGTTGCTGAATCAGCTTTGCAAAGCATGGTCAAGCACAGAGTCCTGCTGCCAGATGAGCAAGGACGTGTATTCCCGGATCGGGTGATCACCCGCGGGGATTGGTTCAATTATTTGGCGCGGGCAATCAATCCGGACATGGATATGTATTATAACAGCGACAGCAATGACAAGCTTTTTGCTGACGTAACGATAGACAGCCCATATTACAAGTCGGTAAAAATGCTGATGGATCAGCGCTGGCTTGGCGGAGCAGATGCCGAGAAAAAACTGAAGCCAGAAGAAGAGATGAATCGCGAAGAACTGGCGGTACTGCTTGTACGCATTCTGCGTTACGAGAAGCTGGCTGGATTCTATGCACTGCCATCCGATCTGCCTAACATTGCAGATGCCGGTGCAATCAGCAATAAGGGAGCGGTATCGCTAAGTCTCAAGCTTGGCTTGCTGCCTTCCATTGAGGGCAGATTCATGCCTGCACGTAAAGTAACGGTAGCTGAAGCGGCTCAAGTTCTTGAACGGCTTGCCAAGCTTCAGGGCAAAACAGACCACTTCATGAGTGGTAGTCGTCTCTATTAATATCAGACAGACATTCTATGCACTGCAATCCTTCTGCCATCTTGCAGTCACTGCTCATATTTTACGATGACAGGACATAGGATGAAAGAAGCGGGAAATGTGATGGGTGCATAACCAAAGATCGAGGGACCTTCCGCGGGAGGGTCCTGTTTCTTTTGACCATGTAAAAATAAGAAATACAGAACAGGGAAAACAAGAGGTTTTATGATACAATAAGTCATGATCATCTAGTGAAGAGGGGTGGGTTCCTTTCATGGGCAAAAAGGGTAGACGAGTGATTACCTTATTACTTGCAGGTTGTCTCATTGCGGCCTGGCTGCCGCATACAGTTGATTTGGATCAATTATATGCCGCCTCAGGTAATTCGGAACTGTCCACAGCGACGGATTTGCGTCAGACGTTGTTAAATGCGATGTCACAGCGCACAGAGGAACTGGTGTTTACCTACAAGGGCAATGTAAAGGGCCTGAAGAAACAGCTGCAAACCTCCATCGACGAAGCGATGAAGAGCGACCCCTATATTCAATATACGGTGAAAAGCTATGCGTTTAACTATAAAGGCTCGAATACTTCAGCCGAGGTCCATGTGACGCTCACTTATCGTGAGACGAAAGCACAGACCGATTATGTGAATCGTAAAGTCGCTAATGTACTCAAAGAAATAATCAAACCCGGCATGACCAGCCATGAGAAAGTGAAGGTTATTCATGACTGGATTGTGCTGAATCTCTCTTATGATACTTCTTTGAAAAAATATACAGCATATGACGGACTTGCCACAGGCAGTACCGTATGTCAGGGATATTCCCTGCTTGCTTATCGCATGCTGGAGCGTGTCGGGATCGAAAATCGCATTGTCGAAGGAACAGCAGGCGGGCAGCTCCACGCCTGGAACCTGGTAAAGCTGGACGGCAAATGGTATCACATGGATACAACCTGGGATGATCCAACCCCTGACCGCAAAGGCGTGGTGAGCCACAATTATTATTTGTTAAGTGACAAGGAACTGGCGCGTGACCACGTCTGGACAGGCAAAAACAAGTATCCTGCGGCATCTGCGCCATACCGTGATGCACTGCTTCAACTGGTGAAGGCTGGAGGAAGCAAGCAGGAGGTATATGAGAAGCTCTATCATGCACTGGAGTATTCTTTATATGACGAGCAGGATGCTGTGAAGGAACGGAAGGTGCTGCAAAGCAAAGTTCAGGCTGTACTGAAAGAGGGCGGTGCGTCGCTGACGTTCAGGTATAAAGGAACCGAGAGCAGTCTGATCAAAGATTTGCAGGATTTGTATCAATTGGGCATGAAATCAATATCTTATTTTGTCTCTAAAATGGACGGCACTACAGACCTGCGTGTCAAAATTACCTGGACCTTATAATAGAGAGCATACAGCCAGGTTATGTCATCAATTAAGCGTCTCATCTACACTGTAATATTAATAAATGCACTACGATAACAAGGGTACCCCGAAGGAGGGGTGCTCTTTTTTGCTGTTCATTTTGCTCGATTGTTCGCTGTCTATGATTTGTATAGGTCGCCCTGTTATTCTATTCCTCGGCGTTTGCTAACCATATGAGCGAGGAGGATATGTGGAACATGAAGAAACGAGTGAGCATGATGTTGATTGCACTATTGCTGGTGACGCAATTGCTGCAAGGGATAGTGTTAACATCAACGGTGTATGCTCAGGATGACACGAATCATATGTCAGTCGGTACAATGAATGATCCATCTTCACCATCTGCACAGGAAGAGAGTACGCTCCCTGAAGATCAGGGAGATCAGGGAGATCAGGATGCTGCTGCGGATGAAGAGACATCGCCGGCGATCGAGGATACGGAACACACTGCAGCTCCGGAGGAAGCTGAACCTGCAGATGTAGCCCCACTGGCTGCCGCTGCTGCGGCTTCAGAAATTCAGGAGAATCTGATCACCAGTGTGCAGATGTACAACCAGAAACCGGAGGAAGGCAGCAACGGTCAGATTGAAGTCAGGGGAGACAAGATAGAAGATATTCGTCCACGGATATCGGATGAGGTTGCCGTTGTTTTTACATGGGGATTTGGGGATGATGCCCACGCTTATGGAGATGGATCGACCTTTACATTCCGTCTGCCTGACAAATTTATTATAGGCTCACAGTTGAAGGGCGGTCTGGACGGGGGTGCCGGCGAATATGTTGTGAACCCGGACGGTACAATTGTTTTTACCTTTAATGAGATGGTTGAACATGCCAAGCTGGAAGGAAACTTCTATGTCTGGCTTCATTTTGACGAGAGTAAAATGGAAGACGGGCTGAAACAGAAGATTGACTTTAGCGGTGCAGGCCAAGGCACTATTGATGTAAATTTTGCAAATACCGCAAAGGATGGAATTCAGAAGTCAGGGACAGCCAACAATAATAGTTTTAACTCGAACCAGATCGATTGGACTGTAGATTTCAACCAGGGCGAGAAGAGTATGACCAATGTCGTTCTGGAAGATACCCTGCCGTCAGGGCTATCGCTTCAGGGGGATATCGAAATCCGCGAGCTGCAGGTTCAGTTGAACGGTTCTGTGAAGGAAGGCCCGGTCGTTGACAGAGCAGCACAGTTTCCTGTCAACTTGGGAGACATCAGCAAAGCCTATCGCATCACCTATACAACGAGCGTTCAGGCACCCACGGGTGCTCCTTACACAGGGGTAGTCTATTCCAATGAAGTGACTCTTACAGCGGATCAGAGTGAGTATAATGAATCCGATGTTGGCCGTGTGACCGTTAGCTTCAATGAGCCGCTGAACAAGTCGGGTCAGGAAAGTGCATACGACCCGGTTACGCAGACGATTACATGGAAGGTGCAGTACAACTATAATCAGCAAACGATTACACAGGCCAATGCGTGGCTTGAAGACCGTTTTGATACGGCGAAGCAAAGGCTCGTCACGGATTCACTGAATGTGTATGAAGTCGAGATTCAATCGGATGGTCGCCCTGGAGCAAAAACGCTGGTTGTTCCCTCAGAATACACAGTGAATGGTGTCGGCACAGGCTTTGAAGAGGGGTTCAAGCTTCAATTCAACAGTGATATTAACAAAGCCTATGAGATTGAATACAAAACTCAAGCCATACAGCGGGTGTACGAGAATGAGACGATCGTTAATACAGTGAATACACAGGATGGCACGACCAAAGAGGGTCGTAAAAATATTGAAGAAGTCATTTTGGCGAAGAGTGTAAAAAGTGAAGATTTCAATGCCAAGGAGATCGAGTGGCAGATTGTGCTGAACCGGGATCAGAAAGAGATGACGGACATTGTCATCACAGATGATTACTCAGGCAGACATATGAAGCTTGTTCCGGGTAGTCTGCAGATCATTGGTGATCAGAAGGACCAGTTCGAGGTAACACCTGCTGTGGCTGACCCGGCGGATGTAAATTTTGAAAAAGGATTCAGGATTCATCTCAAGCCGGACGGTATCATCAATAAGCAGCATGTGATCACTTATAAAACGAGTTTTGATCCAACGGCAGGAATGCCAACAAACAATGAATATCGCAACACCGCTACGTTGAACTGGAAGGAAGCAGATGTTGCGCAGGCCGCCATCACCAAGTCTGCCGTTGTCCGACCGCAAAGCTATACCATTGAAAATGGTAACAAGCGGGGGGATTATAGCGCCAGAGATAAAGCAATGACCTGGACAATCGACGTGAACTACAATCTGTTTGATATTCAGGAAGCCATTCTCAAGGATGCTTACACTGGAAATCAGTCCTTTGTGGATGGTTCATTGAAGGTGTATGAGCTTGAATTGAAGGGTGCCAACAACGTTACTTCGGTTGGGGATGAAATCACGATATCATCGGCACAATTCCAGCTTGACCCGGATGGCAAAGGTTTCACACTCAACCTGGGTGACATCGGCAAAAAAGCTTACCGCGTAGTGTATCAGACGAGTCTGGATGGAGAATTTGCAATAGAGGGCTCGTACAGCAATCATGCTGTGCTGACAGATGGTAAAGGCGGACCTGTACGTTTTGATAAAACAGCAGCCGTTACACCTGCCCATGGCGGAGTATATGTGAGCAAAACAGGCCGCCAGGAAGGGACATCGGATCTGGCTTCATGGGTTGTGAATGTTAATCCGAGTCAGTCCTTCGTTGCCGCAGGTTCCCAATTAACTGACACGTTATCCAGCAATCAGATTTTGCTTGCCGATTCATTGAAGCTGTATGAGGTGCAATTGCCTGCAAACAATTCAGGTAATGTTTCGGTGAAGGCAGGGCTGGTTGATCCTTCGGAATATGATCTGTTGGTGAATGGTAATACCTTTACCTTTACATTTAAAAACGACATAAACACAGCATATCTCCTGGAGTACCAGTCTTACATTAACGCAGATGACGGCGACAGAATTGAGAACAAGGTTGAGTTTGCAGACCATTCTTTCTCTGTTGTAGGAGAAGGTAATCAGTCGGGGATTCGGGTATCCTTGGCTGGTGCTGGTGGAGGGGCATCCACGGGTCTGGGCAAAGTCAAGGTGCATAAGATAGATGACACCGGACAGCCGCTGGAAGGAGTTATTTTTGCCATCTACAATGCATCCGGCACGCTCCTTCTGGAAACGCTGGAACCAACAGATGAGAACGGAATGACTGAAAGCAGTCGGAATTATCGTCTGCATCAGACGAATGGAATTCCATATCGACTTCAGGAGGTTGCAGCGCCTGCAGGATACCTGCCAGACCCGAATTTTGCTTCGGCCGCAGGTCATACCATATTATTCAAGGATGCAGAAGCAGCCTTCGAGATCATCAACGAGCAAATCCGCCAAGGCTTTGAGCTGACCAAGATGGATGCGGTCGATTCTACCAAGGTGCTGGAGGGAGCCGTTTTTGAGCTGTACCACATTCAGGGTTCCACGCGTGAGAAGCTGGATGAGCTTACGACAGGAGTGGGCGGCAGAATTGCCAAGGGAGATCTGGAAGCAGGCATGTATGAATTGATTGAAATTCAGGCGCCAGAATTCTACACGGTGGATAGTACACCTATTCCATTTACCATTACAGCAAACCAGACACAGATTGTGACACTTACGAAAACGAACCAGATCGGCACAGGAGGTAAACTGACCCTGACAAAAGTGAATGCCAAGGATCAGTCTCCATTAAGCGGGGTTGAATTCGAACTGCGTGACTCTGCCAATAACGTGGTCGATACCGGGGTTACGAATCAACAGGGAATCATTGAATTCAGCAATCTCACTTACGGTGTGTATACATTGGTGGAAACGAAAGCTGAAGGGTTCGTGATTGAAACCCCGGAGACTGAGGTATCTATCACTCAGCCAGACACACAGATAACGATTGAAAATAAAGAAAATGATCGTTCAGTAAAACTGGTGAAATACAACGCAAGCCGAACGCAGCATCTGCAAGGTGCAATCTTTGAATTACGTGCTCAATCTGCAGTGATGGGGCCGGATGGAGAATGGCTGTTTCATGTGGTAACCGGTATTGATCCGGCAGCATTGACCACTGATCTTCACGGTGAACTCCATTTGCAGCAGCTTGAACCGAATACGTATCAATTGGTTGAAGTCAAGGCACCGTCTGGATACCAATTGGAGCAGACGCCGATGACTTTTGAGATTACGAATCAACAAACCGAAGCTGTTGTTGTAGAGAAAACAAATCAGGCTATTCCTGTATCAGGTGGACCAAGTGAACCGTATAATCCCGGGACGCCGAGTACAGGCGGTACACCAGAACCGACTACACCAAACAATCCAGATCCTGATAAACCAGGCGCACCGGTACAAGAAACACCAGGAATATCTGTGCCAGGTACGATTGTAACAACCCCTTCAGTACCTTCAGAAGAGAACAGGGGTACAGACAAGCCGGGGAATCATTCGGAAGAATCACCTTCACCTTCAGCGCCTGAAGCTGTGGATGGAGAGATGACCGGGCCTCAGGTGACAGAAGGAGAAGATACGGGGGAAGAGGGTATACTTACACCTTCTGCCGGAGAAGAGTCCGAGAGTGAGGGTTCATCGGGGAACAGCGGCCTTACATCAGCCCAAGGCATGCTGCCCAAGACAGGTGAAGAAAGCTCTATGGCTTACACAGTCTCGGGATTGATGTTGATCGCCATTGGAAGTGCCAGTTACTTGTATTTCCGACGGAGAGAGCAATTCCAACGTTAAAGCCAGATGCTGGCACTCTTGATCTGAATTTGTATTTATAACGATAACCAAACACCCTCCCGCCTTTGCCGCGAAGAGTTGAGCTTCGCAGGCAGGCGGGAGGGTGTTTTGATGTGCGCACCGTTTAAGAATTCACCTTTACAGCCCGTATTATTAGTCGGTGTGTTGCATCAATCAGCGGATCACAGGTAATCAAGGTTAGAACCTGTCCAAGCCCAGGATCTTCCAGCACAGATACATCCGAAGGTTCCACGACAGAAATTCGGTCAATCTTGTAGTGGATCGCTGTTTGATCGGCAAGTGTAATCTCAACCGAGTCGCCAATCTGCAGCTCGCCCAGCCGATTAAACAAGCGCCCCTTTCGATGCGCGCGATGAGCCGCAATGGCAGCATTACCCGATTGTCCAATGGCAGCTGTCTCCACCAGATGAGCCGCAGCAAACTTCATATTTTCCTGAGTTGCCCCTTCCAGAACGGGCAGACGCACATCAATGACAGGAATAGAGATCATCCCGAGTGTCCCGGGTGTGGTAGACGGCTTTACTGTTGCAGTTCTCTTCTGGTCTGAATGATCGTTCTCTATGCCACGTTCGAAGGTGTGATTTAGCTGGGACAGGCCTGTTTGCAGTTGTTCCAGCTCATCCAGCACGCGATTTTGCTGCCAGTCATAATACATGGCTTGCAGCGTTGGAAAGCTGATCACCAATAGACCTAACAGCACAAGCAGGACAGACCACTTCTTCAACGTGCATCTCTCCTTTGGGTCGAAAGTATAATAGATGTTTCCTTTATCTATTGTACGGATCAACCTATACAAAATATGGACAGAAAAATCCCCTGTTCCATACAGAGCACTCTGTAGAACAGGGGATAAGAATAAAGCTCCAGTTTTACGCCTTGATATCTGATGATTCAGCAGGGGAGAAGTCACACTCCTGCAGCGGCACAACTTTGGTCTTTTTGATCCATTTGTAGCCGAGCCAGAGGATCAGAAACAGCGGCAAGCTCAGATATGCGACAAGCACTCCGCTCCAGTCGATCTGGTCACCTGTAAAGGCTTGATAGTTCTGCCCCAGGATGACGATGATGCACAGGGCAAAAGCAAAGATCGGTCCAAACGGAAACCACCGTGCACGGTAAGGCAGCTCACTCAGGTCGTGGCCTTGGGCAACGTAGGCGCGCCGGAAGCGGTAATGACTGATTGCAATACCCAGCCATGTAATAAAGCCGCACATCCCGGATGCATTCAACAGCCACGTATATACAATACCATCACCGAAGAGAGAGGCCAGAAAGGCGAGCATTCCTACAGCGGTTGTCACAAGCAGGGCGTTCATCGGAATGCCGCGCTTGTTAAGCTTGCCAAGGAAACGGGGGGCTTTGCCGTCCCGGGCAAGGGCGTAGAGCACCCGGCTTGAAGCATACATGCCGGAGTTGCCGGCTGAAAGCACGGAAGTCAGAATAACGGCGTTCATGACAGAAGCTGCAATCGCAAGTCCTGCTTTTTCAAACACAAGGGTAAACGGGCTGACACCGATATTTTCGAGATCACCTTTAAGCAGGTTCGGGTGAGTATACGGGATAATCAAACTGATAACCGTAATCGCCAAAATATAAAAGATCAGAATACGCCAGAAGACCTGGCGAATGGCACGAGGTACGTTTTCGCGCGGGTTCTCGCTTTCTCCAGCTGCGACACCAATCAGCTCCGTTCCCTGGAAAGAGAAGCCCGCTGCCATAAATACACCGAGCACGGCGAAGAATCCGCCATGGAACGGGGCATCACCGATCGTAAAGTTGCTGAAGCCTATTGCTTCGCCACCCATAATGCCAAAGATCATCAATACGCCGACAGTAAGAAAGATAATAACGGTTGCGACTTTAATAATCGCGAACCAGTATTCGGATTCTCCATATCCTTTGACAGACAGAATATTCAAGGCAAAGATCAGCACAAGGAAAAGCAGACTCCATAACATGGAGGAGCTGTCCGGGAACCAGTATTTGATCAGCACTGTCGCAGCAGCAAGCTCGGCGGCAATAGTTACTGCCCAGTTATACCAGAAGTTCCAGCCCATGGCGAAGCCGAGAGCGGGATCAACGAAACGGGCGGCATACGTATTAAAAGAACCGGAGTCCGGCATAAAAGTTGCAAGTTCACCCAGACTGGTCATCAGGAAGTAAACCATAATTCCGACAGCTGCATAGGCGAGCAGTGCACCGCCCGGTCCTGCTGTCGAGATGGCCGTACCGCTTGCCAGAAACAGCCCGGTACCAATCGAACCGCCCAAAGCGATCATGGTCATGTGACGGGCACGCAATCCTTTTTTCAGGGAAGGCCCGGTTGTTGAATTTGTCGTTGTTGTTTGTGTTCGGTTGGTGCGGTCTTGCATGAAAACACTCCTTCATTTGTAATGCTGATGCAGATCATAGCTCCATAAACCAAAAAAAGACCACAGGCATCAGCCAGCGGTCTTTATATTCAATGTCCGCACCATGTCCTTGACGATTAAGATAGCTCAACACAGAAGAAAGCATACCTTTGCCCAAGGTATTGCATGCTTGCTTGCTGTGACAGTTCTGCACCTTTCGGCTGCAGCCCCAGCTCAATCGGACTGATACAGGAACGTCCATTGAGCTTCGGCGGGTACACCTTTCGGCTGATCTCATAAGCGGCTCCTTGCGCCTCCTTCAGCGTACTGATCGCACCCGCGACCTCTACCTCACCATGCTATGGATGAGGTGTATCTATTGTTTATGAAATTTTTTGAAATACGCTAGAGCAGCGTGCAATCTGTTTATCAAACAGACAACAAGTATACCGCTACTCGTTTTACAGTGCAATAACAAATGTTGGTTGTCTATCAGCAAAAAAGGTACGGCTACTCCTGCTTTTTGTTTCGTCCAGCCATCTGCTGCCATACCGTTCCGGCGGCTTGTTCACCAGACTCGATGCGCTCCAGAGCCATCTTGGCCTGCAGGCTCACTTCGAACTCAGGGTCTTCAGCGGCAAGACGCAGTGCCTGTTCTGCTTCCTCGGTTCCAACCTCATATAGAAAACGGGCTGCACGCCAGCGCACCAGCTTGCTTTTGTCGGTTAACGTTTCAATCATGGCTGGTGTGGCGGCCGGATCACCGATGTCTGATAACGTATCGCCAGCTGTCCGCCTTACAGCAGGTGAGCTGTCGCGAAGTGCTTCATAGAGCAGCTCCATCGCTTCCGGTGTACGGATATCCCCCAGATACACAACAGCCAGACGACGAATCTGCATCTTGCTGTCACGCAGCGCTTGAGCAACCAGTGGAAGTCTTTCCTCCGTTGGCTCCATGCTGTCCAGTGCAGCATATCTGACATTCCAGTCTTCGCTGCGCAGCGCTGCTTCCAGCTCTGCTCCATCCAGGGCACGGCGGCGTTCAACAAACTCTTCTGTATTGGTACCATGCGCAATCGCTTGCTGAATCACTTGCTCCAATCGTTCGGGAGGATAGGCTGCCTCCAGTTCCTGTTCGACTTCCCGTGCAATATCCGGAAGTTCGCCGTAACGTACGCCATAATCGGTCAGTTTGCGTTCCTTGATCAGCGTAGCGCTGGCAACCTCGGTGACGGCTTTGACGAAACGATCCGACAGGGAGATCCGTTCCTCTTTAGCTCCGGCTTTGACACGAATCTGCATGGGTACTCCGCGGAAAAACTGTACAAACACTTGCGCTTCTCCGAAGTGTTCACCTGAAGCATCCTCGGATTCAATCCAGTCCAGGTTGATGCCCTCCTGACCCAGACGGCTCTGCACTTCTCCGAGAATAACCGACCAGTCCGCGTTACCTTTTCGATCCAGCGCAACGAAGTCCGTCGTGTGGAATACACTTTTGACTCCAGGAATGTGCAGCATCTGACGAATAAACGCCGGAGCTGAACGTTCGTTATCCAGAGTATAGGTTCTGCGAATCCCGTCCTCCAGACGTTCGTCGAGATGCAGCATCATTGTATTTGGACTCGGTGTTGGTTCGATGGAAATGATATTCATGGGTGCAACCTCCTATAATACCAGTTTGATACGTGTTCTCGCGTAAAGTTAATCACACGGGTGTAGCTCTATTTTACATGAAATCAGGCAAACTGCGAAATCGTGGCTGCTCCAAGCTATTCTACCCAACGAAACATGTTAAGGATGTGAAGAAATACGAAGATTGTTAACACTTCTTTCATGTTTGCACACAAACATTTTTAAATGAAACCTGACACAATAGTGGGAAGAAGCTAATGGAGGTATACCTATGGAACCTGTTGCTGTACTAACAGATGGAGAGCGATGTATCAACTACGAGGAAATTATTCAATTGTTTATGGATTGGATTGATGCTGCGCCATCGGATTCAGTAAAAGAAACAGGACGAGGAGATTGGGAGAAATCCCGCTATTGTATTGTAGATTATCGAAATGCTGAACAGGCTGTTGCCGCAGCCAAGGCTATTCGTGCTTTTGTACCCGATGTGCCTGTGTTGGTCCTTACCGATTTTCCATCATCCATTCGCAAACGTCACCTGCAGCAGATTACGGGTACGGGAGCTGTAAAAATGATGCTCTGGAATGAACAACATCCTGATCAGCTGAAGAGTAGCATTGAGCGGTGGCTGCACACTTTGGAATATGGAGCACCAATAACCATGCCTTCCGTTCTATACCTCAGGTAGAACGATAAAAAGCATGGTGCCTGTATAACAGTTTAACCAAAGTTGTTTATAAAACTGAACTAAATGAATTAGACGATATATTTATAGCCTGTGCCCCATACCGTTTTGATATAACGTGGATTTTTGGGGTCAGGCTCTATTTTTTTACGCAGACTGGAGATATGTACATCAATGGTCCGATCCAGATAGGCACGTTCCGAACCTTTAATTCGGTCCATGAGCTCATTGCGGGTGAATACCTTGCCCGGATTGCGATATAATTCCTTCATAATTTCAAACTCAATGTGAGTTACCTCGACTTCAACACCGTTCACAAATACCGTTCTTCGGTACTCATTTACACTAATCTGTCCCGCTTCCTCAACCGTACGATTTTCTTTAATCGGTTTCTCCTGATACGTAATAATAGAGCGTCGCAGCAAAGCTTTAATTCTCGCGTCCAGTTCCTTCAGACTGAAGGGCTTGCAGAGGAAGTCATCAGCACCATTATGTAAGGCGCGCAGCCGGTCGTTCAGCATCGTGCTTGCCGAGATCATCAGCACAGGAACGGTGGAGTTTTGACGAAAAGCATCCACGAGCTCATTACCGTCAATCTCGGGCAGCATCAAATCGGTTACAACAATATCTGGCTGAAACTGGGGAAATAAATGAAGTGCTTCACGGGCATGGTGAACCCGCTCGGTTATGTATCCTTCCTCCTCAAGAAAAAAAGCGATCATGTCCGCTAGGTTTTTTTCATCTTCTATAAGAAGTACTTTGATTGACATCACTTCACACTCCTGGTGACATAGATTTGTTAAGAAAATACGAGAAAATAGCTGAAAATACTGCAAAAATTTTAATGTTTCTATTCCAGAATATAGGAAGTATATGTAACCTGTAAATGACTTTAAATATTATTAACGTAGTGTAACATGTGTATATTTTTTTGCCGAATCATAAATATTCCCAAACGTACAACAGAGCTTAATTACAGTATAATGGATCAGAATGAATTAAGGGGAAAAAGATCGGGGCATCACTGTTATCTCCTGAAGAATTACAACGAGTCAGGCGGTGAGCATAAATACCTATGAACGGGATAACGGGAGTAAGAAATCTGCGGGAATGGGTGGTACTCCAACTGAGACAACCCTGGATTGGAACGATGGTTCTGATCCTTTTCGGCACCATCAATGCCATTGTTCCATTTACGTTGTTCTATGGCGTACAGTTTATGATGATGAGTGCCGCAGCGCTGATTGCCCTCCGAATATACGGGGGATTCTATGGTTTTATCACACTTGCGTTAATATGTCTGTCCAAAATACTGATTACGGGCCTGGATTCGCATTATTTTTATGTCACGGCTGCACATTTTATAGAGTTAGTGTGGATGTTTGGCTGGCAGATGCGATGCAAGAAAGGCAGTTTGATCAAGGCCAATGCTGTTTTCTGGGTTGTGATGCTGCTTCCAATGATCTGTTATGGGCACTATGTATTAGGTTTGAGTGTTGAAGATACAAAGTATGAGTATATGTACATTGCTGTTGTCAGTATGGTGAATGCACTGATTGCGGGCATTGTGGTTGATTTCTGGGCGACTTTGAGTGAGCATGAGGCGAAACGGGCGGGCACGATTCCACTGAGGAGAATCGCGTTCAAATATGTTGTTGCTTTTGTAGTGTTTGTTTCCCTCGTCCTGTTATCTGCGGATAGCCGCAGACAGCTAAGCCAGATGAATGATGCAATCTTGCGGGATATGAGGCATGCAGCAAGTGCTGTTGTCCAGGATCTGGACAGGCAATATGTTACACCCGAGAATCTGGCAGAAAATGTGGAGCGGTATCACCACCTGCTGGGTGTGAATGTGATTTTGCTGGATCAGAATAGCCATGTTGTCGCTTCGGGACTTTCTACCCTTCAGCCGGGTGAATCTGTGGACCTGAGTTCTTTCGAGGTATTAACCTCGCTGCGAGGCCCCATGCTTCTGAACTCCAGGGAAATACATTACAGTGATGTACTGGAGCACTGGAGACAGGCGTCCTTTATCTATGAAGCGGAAGATGCGCCGAGCACACCTTACCGAATATTCGTCGAAACCAATTCGTCACTATATTACCCGCAGATCGAAAACATATATCTGACAACATTGCAATCCTTATTCGTGATTATTGTGGCATCAATGATTGTGGCTGCGCCGTTGAGCAGCAAAGTGGTCAGTCCTTTATTGCGGCTGACCCGGCTAACCGGCTCTCTTCCACGACTTCTGTTCCGCAATCGGAATATGGACTGGCCGAGCAGCCATGTGACCGAGATTCAGATTCTGATCGGGAACTTGCGCAAAATGGCAGATGTGCTGCTCGAACAGTTTGAACAGATCCGGCTCGACAAGCTAACGCTGGAGGATCGCGTTATCGCCCGTACGAAGGAGCTTAAAAACAGCGAAGAAATTAAACGCGCCATTATTGAATCGTCCATTGACGCAATTATTGCTGTGGATTGCCAAGGGATAATTATTGAATTCAATCCCGAGGCAGAGAGAATGTTTGGACTTGGACGGGAAGAGGTTCTGCTGAAGAAGGCGCCGTCTCTTTTCCATGGGATCAGCTTTCGGGAAATCAAGAAATTACTTCAGCAATATGAATTTGTAGAGGGCAAAAGGTATACCACGGTTGATGAAATATCAGGTATCCGTGACGGCTGCATATTTCCGATTGAATATAAAATTGTGGAGATTCAACTTGGAAACAATGAGACCCTCTATAATCTGTTCATCAAGGATATTACCGAACGTACACGTGCTGAAGAAGACCGGGTGCGTCATGCCCTTGTGTTGGAGCACTTGAATCTGGAGCTGTTTCAGGAGAAGGCCGCCATTCAAGAGCAGCGCGATATCAGTGAGCAGTTTATCGAGTCTGTTCGTGAAGGACTTGTGATGTCAGATCGTTCAGGCACAATCACCATTGTGAATCGCCGAATAGAAGAAATGTTTGGACTGGGCAATTTCCTGGGAGAATCCATTATCGATTTGGCCCAGGCGATTGATACGATGGTTTTAACCGAGGGGTTTAATCTGACGGAGCAGACAAGAGCATTTCTGAACGGGGAACAGGCATTTATTGAGACGAATTTCTATTTTGACAATGTAGAGCAGAGTGTGTTTTCCCTGTACATGAAACAGATGGATGTACCAAGTAAAAATCATGGATTCCTGCTCGTTTTCCGCGATTTGACAGGGGAAGAACGGCTGAATCGCATGAAAAATGAACTGATCAGCGTAGTCTCTCACGAGCTTCGCACCCCTGTAGCAACGATTATGGGTTATGTCGAGCTGATGCTGATGTATGATCTTCCGGCATCACAGCGTAAAGAATTTATGGAGACGATCTCATCGGAGGGCAAACGTCTGAGCAGCCTGCTGGATGATGTGCTGGACATTCAGCGTCTCGACAATGATGGCATGACCTATCACATGACCTATGCTCCACTTGTGGAGCTGGTGGAAGGTGTGGCGGAGCAGTGGAATCGAAAATCTTCTCAGCGAATATATGTGCACGCTTTTAACGGTGATCTTTTTGCTTACGCAGACCAGAACAGAATCGTTCAGGTGCTGCATAATCTGATCGGCAATGCAGTGAAATACTCTCCTGGAGCAGATCGGATTGATGTCACGTTATGGGAGGAAGATGAGGCTCTCTGCATTGATGTGCGGGATTACGGCATTGGCATTGCGGAGAGTGAGAAGCACATGCTGTTTAATAAATTTTACCGTGTGGACAATTCAGACCATCGTCAGATTGGTGGAACGGGTCTGGGCTTGTACATTTCTCGCAAAATTGTCGAGGATCATCACGGAAGCCTGACCTTTATGTCGGCACCGGGCAAGGGCAGCACGTTTAAAGTACGGCTGCCTAAGCATGAGGTGGTTCTCTGACACTCTTTTTTAACTCTATCGGAGGCTTTTATCTTTTGCACTTGGCTGTGCACAAAGATAAAGGTCTTTTTTGTCGTTATCGTCATGCTTTTTCATTATTATATTTTTTGTTTTATCGTCATTCGGGATAAAAAAACGGGAAGTTTTGCACACTGTATATAGAGCCATAATTTGCATCCTGTGCAAAAAGGAGGACGACACGTTTATGTTTCGCAATCAAGAGAAAAAGCTCATTATCGTCTGTCTGGTGGCGGCTGTGGTGGTACTGTATGCGGTTGTCAAAAGCATCATCCGTATTATGAGTTACTGAGCGACCGTTCAGGCAGGTGAATCCGCCGCTGTACATAACCCATAACGATACAACGACAACAAAGTGCGAGATCAATAATCATTACACCGAAAGAGGAGTGTACCCATGTCATCTCTGGACCCTGTTCTGCTAAGCCGGATATTGACCGGCCTGACCCTGTTTGTGCATATCATCTTTGCTTCCATCGGCGTAGGTGTTCCGCTCATGATTGCTCTGGCTGAATGGCGGGGGCTGCGTACCAATGATATTCATTATACGCTGCTCGCGAGAAGGTGGGCGCGAGGTTTTGTCATTACCGTGGCCGTTGGTGTCGTTACAGGCACATCGATCGGGCTGCAGCTGAGCCTGCTGTGGCCGATGTTTATGCGTGTCGCCGGGCAGGCAATTGCACTGCCGCTGTTCATGGAGACCTTCGCCTTTTTCGTGGAAGCGATCTTTCTCGGGATTTACCTCTATACCTGGGACCGTTTCAAAAAAAAGTATACGCACATGCTGCTGCTCATTCCGGTAGCTTTTGGCTCATCCGCCTCCGCAATCTTTATTACAACGGTGAACTCTTTCATGAACCAGCCGCAAGGTTTCACCTTAATCAACGGCATTATGAAGGATATTGACCCGATTGCTGCCATGCTCAACCCGGCAACACCGACCAAGGTGTCCCATGTTCTTGCCTCATCCTATACCTTGAGTGCGGGTGTGCTTGCAGGTATTGCGGCGTTCAGCCTGCTGCGCGGGCGGGATCATGTGTATTACAAAAAAGCACTCAAGCTCACGACGGTATCTGCGCTTGTATTTGCGATCAGCACCGTCATGATCGGTGACTCGTCCGGTAAATTTCTGGCAAAATATCAGCCGGAGAAGCTGGCGGCGGCAGAGTGGCATTTCAAAACGATGAAGGAAGCACCGCTTGTCTATGGCGGAATTCTGGATGAAAATAACGAGGTCAAATATGCCATTGAAATTCCTTATGCATTAAGCATTTTGGCAGGCAACCGCCCGGATACAGAAGTGAAGGGATTGGAGGAATTCCCGGCTGATCTGAGACCGCCGCTGTCTATCCATTACATGTTTGATCTGAAGGTGACGACAGGTGTCATCATTCTATTGATCCCGGTGCTGTATGTGCTGCGCCGCTGGCTGCCAGGACGCAAGCCATATCCCAAATGGCTGCTGCTTGGCATCGTGCTGCTGGGGCCGCTCGCCATGATTGCGATCGAGCTGGGCTGGATGTTTGCCGAGGTGGGCAGACAGCCCTGGATTTTGCGTGGATACATGAAAGTGGCTGAAGCGGCTACGACCTCCACCTCCGTCGGCTGGATGCTCGTGCTGTTTATTCTGCTCTATCTGGTGCTGTGCTTCTCCTGCATCCGTGTGATCAGCAAGCTGTTCCGTAACAAGGAAGCGGAGAAGGAACTGGATTCGCTTGGACTGGAAGGAGGCATCGTGCATTGAGCTTCGAAATTGCAGGCATCGCGATATTGTGGACGTTCCTGTTCGGTTATCTGATTGTGGCATCGATTGATTTCGGCGCGGGGTTCTTCAGTTTTTACAGCATATTGACTGGACATGAAAACAAAATTCATAACATCATTCAGCGCTATTTGTCCCCGGTGTGGGAAGTGACGAATGTGTTTCTCATCTTTTTCGTGGTAGGGCTGGTCGGCTTTTATCCCGACAGTGCCTTCTATTACGGTACGGCCCTGCTTGTACCAGGCTCGCTGGCGATCGTACTGCTGGCGATTCGGGGCGTGTATTACGCTTATAACACCTATGGCAACCATGGAAAAAACAGCAGAATCTATCTGGCGCTTTATGGAGCAACGGGATTGCTGATTCCGGCGGTGTTCTCTACCATTTTGGCGATATCCGAAGGCGGGATCATTGAGCAGGCGGGCGAAAAGGTGTTTTTTCGCTGGCGTGAATTTTTGACGAATCCCTATACGTGGTCTGTTGTACTGCTGGCTTTGGTCAGTGTGCTGTACATCTCGGCGATGTTCCTGTCCTATTATGCGAAGCGGGCGGGGGATGAGACGGCCTTTCAGGTGCTTCGGGAATATGCGCTGCTGTGGAGCCTGCCCACCATTTTTGCGAGTTTTCTTGCTTTTCTGCAAATCAACAAACAGAACCCTGCTCACTTTGAGCAGATGGTGGGCATGTCCTGGATGTTTATCGCATCGTTTATCTGTTTTGTGGTCGCGGTATCGCTTGTGTGGAAAGAGAAATATCTGGGCTGGTGTTTTATCGCAGTGATGCTCCAGTTTGCTTTTGCATGGTATGGATATGGACGCTCGCATCTGCCCTACATTCTGTACCCGTACATTAACATCTATGACAGCTTTACCAACCGGACGATGGGCATTGCGTTGATTACGGCTTTCAGTCTGGGACTGCTGGTGCTCATTCCGTCACTGGTGCTGATTATGAAGCTGTTCCTGTTTGATGCCAATTACGTGCGTGGTAACGCGGGGAAAAAGAAAGGATGATATCGCTATGTTTCTGCTTCCGAACATTCTGAACGGGATCGTTTACTGGCCTCTTCTGCAGGAAGAAGGGGTCAGAGGAATTCCGGGCATCACGGGTCTCAGCTTCTTTGAGACGTTTACCATTATGTACGCCCCGCCTCTGATTATAGTGGCTGCCATCGTTTTTTTGTTTGTATATATGGCGGTTTGCAAAAATCCTCAGGATTGATTACAACAGTACTTGTGGTAGATCCACGCCTGATGAGGGTAATCTGATGATAAGATCTGAGGAAGGGAGGAGGCCCCTTCATGGCTAAAATTCGGTATAACAATATCGACAACGTCAGCACGGACAAAACGCTGAAAGAGTTCAAGCAATGGAGAGAGCAGCGCCGCCGCAAGGTAAAGGACTATTCCTACAAAGTTCCCAAGCATGAGCCTGAGCTGGACTACCTGCACGCCAACCGGGAAGAAACAACGATAACGTGGATTGGACATTCTACTTTTTTCATCCAATACTATGGGCTTAACATCGTAACTGACCCGGTGTGGGCGGAAAAAATGGGATTTCAACGCAGGCTCGGTGCCTCTGGCATTCCGATTCAGGATATACCGCCACTGGACGTGATCCTCATCTCTCACTCCCACTATGATCATCTGCATCTGGCTTCGCTACGCAAACTGGTTACAGCGAAGACACTGCTGATTGTGCCGGATGGCCTTAGACGCAAAATGATCCGCAAGGGATTCCATCGGTGTCAGGAGATGAAGTGGTGGGAGCATATCGTGCTTGGTGGTGTCAAAATTACATTTGTGCCTGCCCAGCACTGGACACGCCGAACGTTATTCGATACCAATACGTCCCACTGGGGCGGTTATGTACTGGAGCCAAATCATGCCGTGCGAGTATCAGAAGAAAGCGCGGCTGCGCTGGAGACATCGGTTAACGATGTGCTTGACGGGCAACGTGCCCACAACGATGAACCAATGCTGCAAAAAGGTTGCCCGCCTGTAGTATATTTTGTAGGTGATACGGGGTATTTCAAAGAATTCAAGACGATTGGAGAACGTTTCGACATTGGTATAACCCTGATGCCCATCGGGGCATACGACCCTGAATGGTTCATGACATCCCAGCATGTCACACCGGAAGAGGCACTGCAGGGCTTCGTCGAAACGAAGTCACAGCTGATGGTGCCGATGCATTATGGAACGTTCAAGCTGGCGGACGACACGCCGAAGGAGGCGCTGGACCGGCTGGAAGCTGAACGAAAACGGCTCGGTATTGCTGCGGAACGGATTCGTGTGCTGGGACATGGGGAGACACTGCGTATCCGGCATGAGGCTGAGGATATGAATCAGGATGCCGGACCGGAAGGTATATGAGTTGTCCTCTTCATTTACACGTAAACGAAGAATTTTGATGAACATCCCTGAACAGGGCTAACAAAAGCCAGCCAGATATGGTAATCTATAAACATACGTGCATGAACAGCATATTTACCAAAACTTTAATCCGTAAAAAGCGGCTGATTTTCGAATTTGCCGTTTTTTTGTGTTATAATATGGTGCCAGAATAGGCATCGGATATTGAATCCATGATTGAAGCAGGCGAGCATGAACGTGTATGGATACAAACGTGCTCTCAGGCTGCTATTCATGCAGTATGCAGATTAACCAATAAAGGATGGTATGCTTAATGATCAGTACAAGCGGCATTACGCTCCGCTACGGAAAACGTGCGCTTTTTGAAGATGTGAATATCAAATTCACGCCAGGCAACTGTTACGGCTTGATCGGCGCGAACGGAGCCGGAAAATCAACATTTTTGAAAATTTTGTCCGGTGAGATTGAAGCCAACTCGGGAGAGGTGCACATCACCCCGGGCGAACGTATGGCCGTTTTGAAGCAAAACCACTTTGAATATGATGAGTACCCGGTTCTCGAAACCGTTATTATGGGTCACGCTCGTCTTTATTCCATTATGAAAGAAAAGGATGCCCTGTATGCGAAGGCAGACTTTACGGAAGAAGATGGCCTGCGTGCAGGTGAGCTTGAAGGTGAGTTTGCCGAGCTGAACGGCTGGGATGCAGAGCCGGATGCAGCGGCACTCCTGATTGGTCTCGGTATCGATCGCGATATGCATGACAAAAAAATGGTTGAGCTTAGCGGTAACGAAAAAGTCCGCGTATTGCTGGCACAAGCCTTGTTCGGTCGTCCGAACAACCTGCTGCTCGATGAGCCTACCAACCACTTGGATCTCGAATCCATTCAATGGCTCGAGAACTTCCTGATGGATTATGAAGGTACCGTTATCGTGGTATCCCATGACCGTCACTTCCTGAACAAAGTATGTACGCACATCGCGGACATCGACTTTGGTAAAATCCAGCTGTACGTAGGTAACTATGACTTCTGGTACGAGTCCAGCCAATTGGCGCTTGCTTTGCAGCGGGATGCAAACAAGAAAAAAGAAGAGAAGATTAAAGAGCTGCAGGCCTTTATCCAACGTTTCTCCGCGAACGCTTCGAAATCCAAACAGGCGACTTCCCGGAAGAAACAACTCGACAAAATTACGCTGGATGACCTTCGTCCGTCGAACCGTAAATATCCGTTTATCAACTTCAAGCCTGAGCGTGAAGCGGGTAAACAATTGCTGACTGTGGATCGTCTAAGCAAAGCAGTTGAAGGCGAGAGCATGCTGAACGATATCAGCTTTGTGGTAAACAAAGGCGACAAAATTGCTTTTGTTGGCCCGAATGGTAACGCCAAATCTTTACTGTTTGATGTAGTGATGGGTGAAACTGAAGCTGACAGTGGCGAATATACTTGGGGAGTAACAACAACCCAGGCATATTTCCCGAAAGATAACTCCAAGTATTTTGATGGTGTAGAGATGAGCCTTGTGGATTGGCTGCGTCAATACTCCAAAGATCAGGATGAAACGTACCTGCGTGGTTTCCTGGGCCGTATGCTGTTCTCCGGGGAAGAAGCTTTGAAAAAGGCGAGTGTATTGTCCGGGGGAGAGAAAGTGCGTTGTATGCTCGCCAAAATGATGCAGACTGGCGCGAATGTGCTCATTCTGGATGAGCCGACGAACCACTTGGATCTCGAATCCATCACCGCACTGAATAACGGTTTGATTGACTTTGATGGCACAATGCTGTTTACATCCCATGACCATCAGTTCATTCAAACGATTGCTAACCGTATCATTGAAATTACGCCTACAGGTCTGATCGATCGTCAGATGAGCTACGATGAGTATCTCGAAAGCGAAGAGATCAAAGAGCTGCGCAGCAAAATGTATCCGGTAGAAGCTTAAGCTCTATTGTAGAGTTCAAGTGTTAAATCTAAAAACAAGCAAAAACCGCAAGTCCTCTAGGGAGGGCTTGCGGTTTTTTTTGTCAACGCATGCTCAGATGACAGCTGTTAGACTGACTTGAGCCTAAGAGCCGCCAGTACGGCGACGCTGATTGTTCGGCTTTTTGTTGTTCTGACTTTTCATAGCCTTTGGTCCGCCTTCAAAGTAAGCACCGGATTGGCCGCCGGAATTTGCCTGTTCCTTCTTCTGTGCCAGCTTCTGACGGATTGCATCCTGCAGGCTGATCTTTTTTGGTTCTTTATTTTCGCTCATTGTATATCCCTCCCGGTCGTGCAGTAAGCCGTCCAAATTGGACGGGATGTACTCATTTTATACGTTTTATAATGGCCTCACAAGGGCAACCTGATAAAATGTCGATTTCCACCAGTTTTGCCTAAGCCAACATTGTTTCTTATTCTCTACAGCCCTGCCTTCTGTAAACTTTGTTTCAGCTTCCCTACAGCCCTGTGGATTGGCAACACTGTTTCTGTAGACCCACATGATCTGCATTTGGTACCATGATTAAACCGCCACTGGATTTGTGAGATGCATGATGAAAAGGAGTGTCGTCCGGTTGAACGCATATGAAGAAATACGTAAAGGCGAGCGAGGGGCCTGGATCAGTATTGCGGCTTACCTCGTTTTGTCTGCATTTAAGCTCATTTGTGGATATTTGTTTGCTTCCAGCGCTTTGATCGCAGACGGCATCAATAATGCTACCGATATTGTGGCATCGGTTGCGGTGCTGGTCGGTCTGCGCATCTCGCAAAAACCGCCGGATTCGGATCACGCTTATGGTCATTTTCGGGCAGAGACGATCGCGGCGTTGATTGCCTCATTTATTATGGCAGTTGTAGGACTTCAGGTATTGGTTGAAGCAGTTCGATCCTGGTATGCAGGTGATTATGCAGCTCCAAATCTCTGGGCAGCTGGTGTAGCCGTGATCTGTGCTGTGGTCATGCTGGGAGTATACCGTTACAACTCCCGTCTGGCCAAGAAGATTAATAGTCAGGCTTTGCTGGCGGCAGCCAAAGATAATCGTTCTGATGCCTGGGTAAGTATCGGTGCTGCACTTGGCATTGTCGGTGCTCAATTCGGTCTGCCCTGGCTGGATAAAGTAGCAGCAATTCTGGTTGGCCTGCTGATCTGTAAGACAGCTTGGGAAATTTTTCGTGATTCAACCCATTTGCTCACGGATGGTTTTGATCAGAAAGAACTAACGGATTTAAGATCTACCGTTGCTCGTGTTCCCGGTGTCGAGATGATCAAGGATGTGAAGGCGCGTGTGCATGGCAGTCATGTGCTCGTGGATGTGGTCATTGAGGTAGATGGTGGGTTAACGCTGGTGCAGGGACATGAAATCTGTGATCAGGTAGAGGAACGATTGAAACGGTCCCACAACATTATGCACGTTCACGTGCATGTAGAGCCTCGAACCGAAGTGGCGCATCAACCAACATAAGTCTTTTGAGCGTGAAAATATAACAATTACGTGTAATCTAAAAAAGAGGACAGACGCAACACGCGCTGTCCTCTTTACTTATGTTAGAAACGATTATACGATATTATTGAATCGCAACGTGAATCCAAGCTTTGCCTTTCCAGGTGTACACTTGAACCCATTCGCCGCCGTCGAATCCGTCAACAACCTCACCTGTTGTATCAACGATCTGAGCTCCCAGAGCGCCAATCGGTTTGCCGTTTGGTGCATCATAGAACCAGGTGCGCTCCAGCAGGTTCAGCAGCATTGTTGGTGCAGTGACTTCATCCCCTGGTTTCACAAGAGGCTCTTCGAACTGGATGTCTGTTTTGGATGGTGTTTCTGTCGTTGTTGAAGTGCCTTCAGTACCTGTAGAATCAACGGTTGTGCCAGTCACGGTTTCTGCTTTGCCTTCAACGGTCTCTACAGCAGGTTTATTTACCTCAACAGCCGGAGTTGTTTCCGCTGGTGTAGTTGAAGTCGCTTCTGTACCGGATGTTGTGTTTACTGTGCCCGTAACCGCTTCCTCTGCACCCGCAGCGGCAGCCATGGAACCCATCAGTGTTAAAGCAGCGGCAAAACTTACGATTTTTTTCATTTGTTTTTCCTCCTCGGTTAGATATGTAGTTTTGTTGTCCTGAGTTAAAAATAACCAAGCAACCTAGCCTATGAATCACAAATTATAACAATATTTTCTTGTGGTCTCCAGAGTCAACTGGAGCATTTGTGGGTATATAACAGGCTTGTAAAAATCATACTTTCGCGGCATGGAATCCGGCTTGTTATGTCAATTTAGTCCTGTTTTTTCAGGATTTTTCGGCGGTTGGTGTTGGAATAAAGCAGGAGGGAGCGTAATACATAGATATAGAAAATAGGAAAGCTTACCTGCATGTAAACATACAAAAGCCGACGTACCCGGAGGCATCATCGGCTTTTGTATGTAATCACATGATTCAGATCAGGCAATAGTGACTTTATCGCATTCGGCTTCTTCCCGTAATGAGGGAGATGACAAAAAGTACAACAAAGATAAAGAACAACACTTTTGCAATGGAAGCTGCGGCTTCAACAATGCCAAAGAAACCGAAGATACCAGCGACCAGCGCAATAATCAGAAAAATAACAGACCATTTCAACATGAGAGATCATCCTTTCGTGATATTGTTTTGGCGTGAACGATGCTGTCTCACTGCCCTGTGTAGTCTAACCTTAACCGAGGTCCAATCTGTTGAAACATGGTGGATTTTTCTTCTTCTAGACGGAACCACAGGAACACTCTTCTTTTGTTTCGCCCGGTAAATGCCCGGGTACTAAAGCAATAACCAAACCGCACGCAACTATGGAAAGAGAGGTTTTTTGTATGATCTATCAACTTAGCGTGGCCCTGATTGCAGTGGCATTTGCCGTACTGGTTTTCTTTTTAATCCGCACCCTGAAAGCAGCTCAGGGTTCACTGGACAACGTCTCCCGCACACTGCAAGAAGTGCAAAAAACCGTTGACGAGCTTAGTTATGAAGTAAAGCAGACCGTAAGACATGCCAATGATATCACTGCCGATGTACAGCACAAAATCAAAAAGATTGATCCGGTTCTGGAATCGGTTGAGAATCTGGGAGAAGTGCTCAGTGAAGTGACGGCAGCAGCCAAGCAGGTATCCAGCACACTGATGACCAAGTTTCAGACGAAGCGAGCAGAAGCAGACAAAGCAGCTCAAGCCAGTCATGTGACGGCGCCACCTGCAACGCAAACAGAGCGTACGCTGCAATCCTATGATGCTACATATCATGATAAAGCCAAAGGCGGGAAGAACTGGATGGGATATGTGGATATTGCGGCCAACGTATGGCAGCGGCTGCGTAAATAACATGACCGTTTGCTGAATGCTGGTGAAACCTTCAGAGCGGTGATGAACCTGATGAAAGGGTGAGAAACATGATGAAACTACTGCTAGTGACGGTGTTTAGCGTAATTTCTCCCTTTTCCGTTCAACCGGCAGCGCCACCTGCTGCTCACGACTTGCAATGGACGGTAATGGAGGAGCAGATGCCGGAGATTACACCGGCAAATGATCGTTCCGAGACGTACGAGCAATTCCGGACTCTGAATGGTGTCTCACTGGAGGAGCGGAAGGATGAATTGCTGGCCCGAATGGGCCAGCCATCCGCGATCAAAGAGGACCCGTACTTGGGATGCGATGAATATCATTTTGATGATGTAAATGTTGGAATATGTGAAGATACTGGAATGATTCAGTATGTGCATGTGGAGGGTTTCCAAGAGCATTGGAGCTTGAACGGCACTGTCCTGCCGATGCAGATTGACGCCATTCATCAAGCACTTGGCAAACCTCATTACGTCGCGGAGGATGGCGAAGTATACCTTCGCGGTCATTATGCGATCAAAGTGTATATGAAACCGGGCTCAAGCGAGATCAGAGGTATTGATTTATTTGATGAAACGGTTTCCTGAAATCTATGATTCGACTTCCGTTTCAATACAAAATAGTATGGTTATATACTATAAGAGCTCGAGAAAGAAGATCAATCAGAGGAGAGTGGAAACGATGAATTCAACCAACGCGCAAGCTTATGCTAAGGTGGTAGAAAACGGAGTTCAGGCAGTAGAAGCGGTGAAAGAGCTGCAAACTACTGGATACTTGGCTGATCATATCTTCGTACTTGCCCATGAGAAGGATCGTACAGATCGCATTGCAGATACTGCAGATGCCAACGAGATTGGCATCAAGGAAGAAGGGTTGTTTGATTCCATGGCGAATCTGTTCCGTTCACGCGGTGACGAACTTCGGGCCAAGATTGTATCGATGGGTTTCACCGAAGCCGAGGCCGATTTCTACGAAAGTGAATTGGATAAAGGCAAGGTGCTGGTGATTGCCAAAAAGAAAGATTGAACCTTCAAACCTGACAGCACGTTTAAGAATGAAGTGAACGTCTTGCGGACACCTTCCGTAAAGGCTTAATCAAAAACATAGATAAGGAATGGGGTTTACCCCCATTCCTTATCTATGTTTTTGCAAGTTTGAAGGCGGGGCTGTAACAATGCAAAAACAAATGTTTCATGGAAGAAAATGCCCCTTGCTGGTGTGATTTGTGGATAGAAATATCCTGGTTCTATCCGTATAGTTATACTGGGGCGTGTCTTGAACCCACTGAAGTGCATCTTTTACCGCCTTTTCGCCCCCTGCTGCGTCAGTCTCCCTTGACGTGCCCCGGCACGCCTGCGGGAAACTTCCTGGTTTGGAACGAAAATTCACTAAAATCTGCTTCCTTCAGAGTTTTCAGACACGCCCTAGTAATTGTTATGTCTACTGCCACTTTGAACGCAAAATTTGTATAAATAAGGTTGTTCGCTGAATGCATAATTATCGACAAACCCGGACGCCACAGATAAGGAGAAGCAAATGAGAATACTTATTGTTGACGACAATCCGACGAATGTCATTATCATTCGAGAAATTTTGAAAAAGGAAAATTACCGCGATATTGTGACAGCAAGCTCTGCGATGGAAATGTTCGAAATATTGGGGATTGGTGAGGATACCAGTGAATTGCGTCCCAAGTCGTCGGATATTGACCTGATTTTGCTGGATATGATGATGCCCGAAATGGATGGCATTGAGGCATGCAGCATTACGCAGAAATTCGAAAATTTGAAGGATATCCCGATTATTATGGTGACTGCCATCGGCGATTCCAAAAAGCTGGCGGAAGCACTTGATGCAGGTGCATCTGATTATGTTACAAAGCCGATTAACAAAGTGGAGCTGATGGCTCGAATTCGGCTGGCTCTGCGATTGAAGCAGGAGAAAGACTGGCATAAGGAGCGCGATCAGCGCATTCAGGATGAGCTGAAGCTGGCAGCAATGGTACAGAATGCAGTACTGAGCCATGCGATTGAAGATCCATTGTTTCAGGTGCATGCCATCTATAAACCGTCCTTTGAGCTGGCAGGTGACCTCTATTCGTGGTATCCGCTTGGAGAAGGGCGTTATGGCGTATTGCTGCTGGATATGATGGGGCATGGCATATCGTCCTCTCTGTTCACCATGTTTATCGCATCTGTGCTCAAGGATACGGTAACCACTTATGTAGACCCGGAGAAGGTCATTCAGGAGCTGAACCGGCGCTTCAATCAGCTGCATCTCGGTAAACAACTGGTACAGTATTATTTTACTGCCATCTACTTGGTTGTGGATACCCGGATGAAACGCATTGATTATGTGAATGCGGGGCATCCGCCAGCTTTATTTTTCCGCAGCGACGGTAGTGTGGCCTCATTTGACAGCGTATGCTGTCCTGTAGGGCTGTTCGACAAAATGGATATTGAACCACAGACCATTCATTATGAAGGGGATGGACATATTGCGCTCTATACGGATGGATTGCTTGAGGCGGTTCAGGGAGATCAGGAGCAGCAGCTGGAGTTTTTGATCGAACAATTGAAGGGCTCGCATGAATGGAACGAAGAAGCAATGCAGCAGCTGTTTTTTAACGATGATTTGAATCCCGAACGTGATGATGATAAATGTCTGGTGTGGATTACTCTGGATAAAGGGGCGGAAGCTGAATGAAAATCAGGAATAAACTGCTGATTGGTTTTACCGCCTTGATGGCCATATTAATTGTCCTCACCTTTGTGAGCTACGAGCGGCTGAATAGCAGTAATAAGCAGATTGACCAGATGTATCAGGAACGTTATCTGAAAGTACGCTTTACTTCCTCGGCACGGGGAGAAGTTAACGATATTGCCAAAGTGCTCGCTAACTTGCTCCTTAATCCAACCAATTCCATCAGTATGGCAGAAGGCGATCTGAAAGAAATGAAGGAAAGGGGCGCCGGGTCTCTGGAGCAGGTGAGAAATCGTGCAGATACCGCCACCGAGCATCAACTCGTGGATCGCGTAAATGACGCTTGGGATGCGTATACCAATTATGCGAACAGAATCGTCAGTCTGATGTCGCAAAATCGGGTGCAGGATGCAAACAACTATCGCAATTCGACCGGACTTGCAGTACAAAAAGAAGCAGTCGAAAGTCTGAATGCCCTTTCCCGTTATCAGGATCAGGAGATTGACGCCGAGATCAAGGACGCCAACGCTGCATATACCAGAGCGGTTCAAATTACAATAAGTATTATGGTCGCAGGATTGCTGCTTGCTCTTGGGATCATTCTGTGGGTGCTTCCTAGCATTACACGCGGCTTGAATACGGTGTCTATGATGATTACGAGTTTTGGCAAAGGCAAATATAAAACGATTCAGCGGATTCAGATCAAGTCCACGGATGAGATCGGTCAGATCGCGTCTGTTTTCAAAGACGTCTCGAACGATCTGCAAGAGAAGCTGGAGATCGAGAAGGCCTATGTACAGGCCCAGCAGGATCAGAACTGGATGAGCTCCAACATTGCGAGAGTGCCTGAACTGCTCCGGGGCATCGGCTCCATCCGTCAAATTTCCCAGATGTTTATCAGTGAATTTACACCTGTGCTTGGTGCTCAACTGGGTGTGGTGTATTTGATTGACGAGGAGAAGCATCCGGATGAATTGAGACGTTACGGTTCCTATGCTTTTGAAGAAAATGGGGAGCTTGGCCGAGAAGTCTATCGAGTCGGGGAAGGATTGATTGGTCAAGCAGCACTGGACATGAGTCCGATTGTGCTGGATCACACTCCCGATCATTATGTAAGCATCGGTTCAGCTTCAGGCTCGTCACGAGCTGCCGGCATTATGATCTACCCGGTTGTGTTTGAAGACGAGTTGATTGGTGTCGTTGAACTGGCTTCCTTCGAAGGATTCAGTGAGCTTCATAAACAGCTGTTTGCTCAGCTCATTATGAATTTGGGTGTCATTCTTAACAATGTGCGGCGGCGTCTGCGTGTCGAGGAGCTGCTGCGGGAGTCTCAGGCCCTTACCGAGGAGCTTCAGGTGCAATCAGAGGAGCTTCAGACACAGCAGGAGGAGCTGCGCCGTTCCAATGAGAACCTGGAGGAACAGACAGGTGCACTGAAAAAGTCCGAGGAGCTGCTGCAGCGTCAGCAGGAGGAGCTGGAGCATTTTAATACTGAACTGATTGCCAAAACCCGGGCGCTGGAAGAACAGGTTCGGGAAGTGGAAGAGAAAAATGATGAAATTGAGAAAACAAAGACACAGCTTGAACAGCAGGCCATGCAATTGTCGATGACCAGCAAGTACAAGTCGGAATTTCTGGCCAATATGTCGCATGAACTGAGAACGCCGCTGAACAGTCTGCTCATATTGTCTCAATTATTGTCGGAGAACAAGGACGGCAATCTCAGCAGCAAGCAGCAGGAATATGCGCAAACCATTTATATGTCGGGTGCCGACCTGCTCAAAATGATTGACGAAATCCTGGACTTGTCGAAAGTGGACGCGGGCAAGATGGATATTAATTATGAGATGGTACGCATGGATGAGCTGACGAGCTTTGTTACTCAGAACTTTGGGCCGATGGCTAACAAGAAAGAACTGGACCTCCATATTGATTTTGACAATTCACTGCCGGATTGGGTCTATACAGACAGTCATCGCGTAAAGCAAATTTTACGCAATCTGCTGTCCAACGCATTCAAGTTCACAAACCGTGGTTCGGTGACGCTGAATGCACGGCGAATGAAGCCGGATGAGCTGCCTGGATATCTGAATACCAATCAGGACTATCTCGGCTTCAGCATCAAAGATACAGGGATTGGCATTCCGTCAGATAAAACAGATCTGATCTTTGAAGCGTTCCAGCAGGTGGATGGTACCACCAGCCGTAAATATGGGGGTACAGGTCTTGGTTTGTCCATCAGCCGTGAGCTGGCACGTCTGCTTGGCGGAGCGATACAGGTGGAGTCCTCGGAAGGGGTCGGAAGCACCTTTACGCTGTTCCTGCCGGATAATCATGAAGAAGCCGAACTGGCGGAGGAAGAAGCGACCCGGGAAGCGGCAGTCTCTTCGGAGCCATATCAAGAGCAGCAGTCCTACATGGCAACCGAGCGCTCGTCGCATCAATCCATTCTTGCTCCTGACCCGGAACGCAGCCGGGTATCCCATCTAACTCCTGCTCGCCATTCAGAGCAAGCTCGGATTAAGGATGATCTGGAGCATCTGATGGAAGGCGACAAAACATTGCTGATCATTGAAGATGATGTAAAGTTTGCGCAGATTTTGATGGATATGGCGAGAGGAAGAGGGTTTAAGGCACTGGTAGCTCTGCAAGGAGATACCGGGCTGGAGATGGCTCGGGAATATTTGCCGGATGCCATCATTCTGGATATCCAGCTGCCTGTGATGGACGGATGGACGATTCTCGGGGAGTTAAAGAGCAGTTCGGTAACACGTCATATTCCGGTGCATGTCATCTCGGTTGTTGATGATATGAAGCAGGGATTGATGATGGGAGCCATTGCATATCTGAAGAAACCTTCCAGCAAGGATTCACTGGATAAAGCTTTCTCACATATCGAATCCTATACCGCCAATCAGCTGAAACGTCTGCTCATTGTCGAGGATGACGAGATTCAGCGCAAAGCAATCATTGAATTAATCGGTCATGATGATGTTGCGATTACAGCCGTTTCAACGGGCCAGGAAGCACTGAATGAACTGCACAGCCAGCGTTACGATTGTATGGTGCTGGATCTGATGCTGACGGATATGACCGGCTTTGAGCTGCTGGACCAGATTCGTGACGATGAATATTTGAATGATCTGCCAATTATTATTTATACAGGCAAAGAGCTGGATTCCAAGGAAGAGCTGAAGCTTCGCAAATATGCGGAATCGATCATTATCAAAGATGTGAAGTCGCCAGAGCGTCTGCTGGATGAAACGACCTTGTTCTTGCATCGGGTAGAGGCTAACCTGCCAGAAGACAAGCGCCGCATTTTGCAGAAGCTGCACAATAAAGAAACCTTGTTTGAAGGCAAGAAGATTTTACTTGTGGATGACGATATTCGGAATGTGTTTGCGTTATCCAGTGTGCTTGAGGGATATCGGATGGATGTCACATTTGCCGAGAATGGCCGCGAAGCGCTTGAAGCATTGGAGAACAATCCTGAATTTGATCTCGTGCTTATGGACATGATGATGCCAGAGATGGACGGTTATGAAGCGATGACCCGGATCAGGCAGAATCCGAGGTTTGAGAAGCTGCCGATTATAGCACTTACGGCCAAGGCGATGAAAGAAGACCGCAGCAAGTGTATAGAGGCCGGAGCATCCGATTATGTGAAGAAACCGATTCAAACGGATCAATTATTGTCATTAATGCGGGTATGGCTGTATTCGTAAGTGTATTGTTTGGGTAATGAAGGACAATAACGAATACGCAAGTAACCAATGATGAAGTGGAGAGAAGCTATGACACCGTGGGAACCTAACGAGACGGGGGCAGATTCAGTCCGTATACCGCAAGAGGAAGAGCGCGAGCTGATCGAGATTGAATTGCTGCTGGAAGGAATGCATCGTTTATATGGGTATGACTTCAGAAATTATGCGCTGCCATCACTGAGACGAAGAATCTGGCATTATGCGCATGCAGAAGGTGTGAAAACTATATCCGGGCTGCAGGAGAAAGTGCTGCACAACCGTTCATCCTTTGAACGGTTTGTGCAGAACCTGTCTATTCCTGTAACGGAAATGTTTCGCGACCCATCGCTTTTCCGCATGTTTCGGGAAAAGATCATTCCGATTCTGAGAACCTATCCATACATTCGGATCTGGCATGCTGGCTGCTCTACAGGTGAAGAAGTGTATTCCATGGCGATTATGCTGCATGAGGAAGGGCTGTATGACAAAGCGCGAATTTACGCAACGGATATGAATGATCGCTCACTGCAGCAGGCCAAAGAAGGCGTGTACGGCATTGAGAAAATGAAGTTATTTACAACGAACTATCTGGAGGCAGGGGGCACCAAAGCCTTCTCCGAATACTATACAGCGAAGTATAATTCCGTTATATTTCACCCGTTTCTGCAGAAAAATATTATTTTTGCCGAGCATAACCTGGCAACAGATCGGTCATTTAATGAGTTTAACGTCATTTTTTGCCGGAATGTCATGATCTATTTTAATGATGAGCTAAGGAACCATGTGCACGGGCTGTTTCATGAGAGCTTGAGCCATTTCGGTATACTCGTTCTGGGGTCCAAAGAATCCATTCATTTTACAGAATTCAGTGATGCCTACGAGCCATTAGACCGAACCGAAAAAATATACCGGAAGATCAAATAGGGGGTTAGGCTTAGCTATGGGGCTCAATGAACCAATCCACATATTACTGGTAGATGACCGCCCTGAGAACCTGCTTGCGCTTGAGGCGGTTCTGGAGTCCGAACAGTACAAACTCGTCAAGGCGACTTCTGGAGAAGAGGCACTCCGTTGTTTGCTCAAGGATGAATTTGCGGTCATTGTACTTGATGTGCAGATGCCTGGGATGGACGGAATTGAGACAGCAAAATTAATCAAGGCACGGGACAAATCGAAGGATGTGCCTATCATTTTCATCTCTGCGAACAGCAGAGAGGCTGAGCATTTGTTTGCGGGTTATTCAGCGGGGGCTATTGATTATATGGTCAAACCGTTTATCCCCCAGATTTTAAAGTCCAAAATCGAAGGTTTCGTAGAGATGTTTCTCTCGAACAAAAGGTTGAAAACCCAGACGATGCTGCTTCATCAGAAGACACAGGAGCTGGAGAAGATCAACCAGCAGCTTGTTCAGGCCAAGGAAGAAGCCGAGATTGCGGCTAACGCCAAAACGGAATTTCTGGCGATGATGAGCCATGAAATCCGCACACCGATGAACGGAGTTATCGGCATGGTTGATCTGCTGATGGAAACCGACTTGAAGGAAGATCAGAAGGAGTATGTCGATATCGTTCGCCGAAGTGCGGATGCACTCGTTACTGTAATTAATGACATTCTTGATTTTACCAAGATGGAGTCTGGAAAAATGGAGCTGGAGGAGCACCCGTTTGAGCTGGTGTGCTGTATCCGTGAAGTGCTTGGGCTGTTTGCTGCAGAGGCAGGAAAGAAAAATCTGGAACTGGATTATTTCCTTGAGGATTCTGTGCCAGAATTAATCTATGGGGACATGGCCCGGCTTCGCCAGGTGCTGCTGAATTTGATTGCCAATGCAGTCAAATTTACGGATCACGGCGGTGTATACCTGATTGTATCGGTGAAGGAGGAAGCGGGAGGCAGCATGTCTCTGGAATTTGCCGTGAAGGATACCGGAATAGGTATCGCGTCCGATAAGGTAGATCGTTTATTCCAGCCCTTCTCTCAGCTCGATACGTCCATGACCCGAAAATACGGTGGAACAGGCCTTGGTCTGGCGATATGCAAAACGTTGGTTGAAATGATGGGTGGACAGATTTATCTGGATACCTCGGAGAAACAAGGGGCTACGTTTGTGTTCACCATTCAGGCCAAGCGTTTTGTTGAATCGGAACTGGTGCAGAGGAACGGTGAAGAGAATGTAACAGATGTGGAGAACGAGGGCCAGCATCCAACCGTGCTCATTGTGGATGATCACCCGATCAATCAGAAATTGATGGCGATCATGCTGCACAAATTGGGACTTCTCTCCGATATTGCGGAGGATGGTCAGAAGGCGCTGGAGATGGTGACAGCAAATCCGTCACAGTATGATTTTGTATTTATGGATTTACAGATGCCGGTAATGGATGGTCTGGAATGCACAAAGCGCATACGTGAGACCGTATCACAGAAGCAGCAGCCCGTTATTATTGCGATGACGGCTAATGTTATGGACGGCATCCAACAACGCTGTACGGAAGCCGGAATGGATGATTATATCAGCAAGCCGGTGAAGATGGGCAGTGTCAAACAGAAGCTTGCACATTTTCAGAAAAAACGTCAGGTCGTGAATCTGGGCGGTTCAGCGATGAATCAGGCCAATTGAAAATTTTACCGGTTTTGTTTTCTGATTCACTTGCCCGTAAGTTGGGTTATAAGGTAAGGAAACCAATGATCAGGAGAGAGATGTCTAATGAATACAAATAAAAATGAAAAATTCAATGCAAGAACCGAGACACTTGACGGTGTATGCACAGTGTATCTGACTGGCGAGCTGGATTTGTCGGTTGCTCCTGACTTCCGTTTGGTAATGGAACCGCTGGTGGATAATAAGGAGCAGGACCTCATCATTAACATGAAAGATTTAAAGTACATCGATAGCACAGGGATTGGTATCCTGTTATCTGTTCTCAAGGCCAGACATGGAATGGAAGCTCGCTTTGAAGTACAGGAAGTTCCTGCGCAAATTCAGAAACTTTTTGATATGACGGGTATAGCCAAATTCTTTGTTACACAGAAGAATTCCCAATAGGAAAGGATCGAAAAAGGAATGAATGCAGAAGTTCAAAGAGTGACTCTTAATTTACCGGCGACAGCTGAATATGTGGATATTGTAAGACTTAATCTGTATGGTGTTGCGTCCAAAATGGGATTCTCTTACGAAGACATTGAGGATATGAAGGTTGCTGTGTCGGAAGCCTGTAACAACTCCGTATTATATGCCTACTCCCATGAAGGCGGCATGGTTGAAGTTGTATTTGAAGTGAATGGCGAGTCCCTTGCGATTACTGTCAAAGACGAGGGTGCCAGCTTCGAGCATGTGAACCCGGCAGTATCGCGTTCCGGCCTTCATGACAAAGAGCTGACAGACGCTCAGATCGGCGGTTTGGGATTCTATCTCATGCAAGCTCTGATGGACGATGTCAGTGTGGAAAGTGAGACGGGCAAAGGTACGAAAGTAGTACTCGTAAAACGTCTTGCCAAAAGTGAGGAGAAAGTATGAATGAAAAAGTGACTCCCCCAGAGTCCATGTCTGAAGCGATTGGTTTGATCTGGGAATACCAGCAAACGCAGGATAACGAGATCGCAACCGTTCTTATCCGTAAATATGAACCGATGGTCAAAATGGCAGCGGGTAAAATTGCCCGGAATCGTCCCGATCTGTATGAGGATCTGTATCAGACCGGCCAGATGGCTTTGATTCGATTGCTGAAGCAATACGATATTAATCTGGGGATTCCGTTTGAACCGTATGCGATGAAAAGCATGATTGGTCATATGAAAAACTATCTTCGCGATAAATCATGGTACATTCAAGTACCAAGAAGGATCAAGGAAAAAGGCGCCTTGGTGCAGCATGCCATTGATGAGTTAACGGTAAAGCTGGAGCGTTCCCCCGGTGTTAACGAAATTGCAGAGTATCTTGATCTGTCACCGGAGGAAACGATTGAGGTGCTCGCTGGCCGCGAATGTTATCACTATGTATCACTGGATTCTCCATTATCCCAGGATGATAGTGCAGCAACATTAGGCGAGCTGATCAGCGCAGATGTCAATGACTTTGATTCGGTTGAAAAACGGATGGATCTGCAGCAGGCATTGGGACAGCTGAAGGAACAAGAGCAGAAAGTACTTATTTTAGCATTTCAGGATGGACAGTCACAGCGAGCTATTGCGCAGAAGCTGGGCGTGTCGCAGATGAGTGTATCCCGGATTCAGAAGCGGGCTACGGAAAAATTGAAGCAGATTATGTCTAACGCTTCCTTGCTATGATCTATCATATTTATAGTTGCCTGAATACGGCTTGATAAGGACACGGTATTGCACTGGAATGCATACGTGTCCTTTTTGGATTCATCAGACGGGTCACATGACCCGGCAAAGGACAGAAAACATGTGTCCAGGAGGATGGTCAAATGCAGCATATGAAACGAGAGGCCCGGCGTGATCAGTTATTCTGTTCAGAGGGTTGGCAGTGGTGGGATTGGGTCGCGCCCGATGCCAGCAGTATGGAAAGTGCGATTGATGATCTGGCAAAGTCGTTTCCTGATATGGATTATTGGCTGCGAAAAATACCCGAGGTCGAATCGAATTATCTGTCGGTACGTTATGTAAATGGAACAGAAGCCGTGATTTTTGGTTCTTTATTATATGCGGTGAAAAACGAGAGAGATGATACCCGGAGAGGAAATCAGATGTTCTTTTACGTTGATCGCCAACATCTGGTTACCCTTAATCTGGATGATAACACAAGAGAGATCATGAAAACGGGCGAACGTGTTCACATACTACAGCAGTGTACCCAGGCCAATGAAGGCATGTTTGTGCTGTTTCGAGCCATTCTGCATTATTACCATGTGGGCATGGACCATTTTGAGATGAACTTGCGTGATCTGGAGCGCAAGATGGAGAGCCGTAATGCACGTACATTAATGGATCAGATTCTGGCGGCCCGGTTTGAACTGTTGTACTGGAGCAATCTGTTTATTCCTTATCCCGAATTAATGGCAGCTTCCAAGGAGGCTTATCTTCAGGAGATTACAGAGAATCGTTTCTACCAGCAGCTTCAGTACCGTGTCGAGCGGATGGAATGTCTGTTCCAGCATTATGAAAAAGAAATTGATACCCTTATTTCGATCGACAATGCGATATCGGGAGTCCGTGGAAACGAAATTATGAAAACATTGACGATTGTGACGTCTGTGTTCACTCCGGCTACAGCTGCAGGGGCGATCTGGGGCATGAACTTTGAGAATCTACCTCTGATCGACAAGACATGGGGCGTGGTGCTTGTTATTGTGCTGATCCTGCTCAGCATGCTCGGTATGTATCTGTGGATGATGATGAAAGGATGGACAGGGGATCTGTTAAAAGTGAAATCTGCCCAGTCTTCCGCACAGGGGAACCGGGACAAAGGAAAAGAGGAACCGCGATAGTCACAGACCGGGCGGTTCCTCTTTTATTTTTTGTAATCTTCGATGTAACCAAGCAGGTCAGCAATATACTGGCCCACGATGGGCATGTTAACGAATTGACTAAGAATAAAGGCAAGCAAACCGAGTACGACAAACGTACCTACGGTTAGTCCAAGTCCTCTAGCCATACCTGCAGTGAAATTGGTAATGATACGTTTTTTGGGATTGCTGTAATTTTCGATGATATCTTTGATCTGTGCTCTCTCCAGACTGTCAGCAATCTGATCGAGACGTGTATTCAGCCGTTTGACCTCGTGCCTCAGCTCAAAAGGATGTTCATTGATGTCATACTGCTGTGCAGGAGGTGCTCCTGTGATGGGGGTGTTTCCGTTCATTGTGACTTTACTCATGTATTTGTTCCTCCGTCTGCTCAGGATATGTTCAGGATAAAAAATAGCCAGCTGCTTGCAGCTGGCTATGTATTGCTAGACTCTGTAAGAGCAACTTACAAACTGGTTGAGTTCAGTTCTTTACGTGCATCTTCCTTCGCTTCTACGGAAGCGGCCGCCACTTCTTCAGATGCACGGGTTGCTTCTTCAGCAACATCAGCAGATGCTTTTTTTACAGAATCCATTACGTCATTACGACTTTGGTTTACCGTTTTAGCCAGATCGGACGTTTTGGCTGACACCGTTTTGGCAAGCTCGGAAGCTTTATCTCCAACAACCGTTGCCACTTCCTTTGTACGATCAGTTACCAGGTTTACTTTTTCAGAAAGGTCACCGCGCAGCTCGCGTCCTGGTTTAGGGGCGAAGAGCAGGGCTGCCGCAGCGCCCAGCAATCCTCCGATGAAAAGACCTTTGGCGAATGTCGAACCGCTTTGTACTGGATACTGTTCTTCTGTTTTATTCATGTTTAATCACTCCTTAATGTTCTGTTCGTGTTTACTTACTTCGTATATAAACACTGTGTCCTTGAGTGAAACAACGAAATGCCTGATGAATAAACTGGAAAATGAAGTAAATCGGTTATCGGCCTGCTTGTTTGATGCCTTGCAACAAACATATCACCCAGATGAGACCGGATGCAAATCCTGCCAGTACATCTGTAGGATAATGAACCCCCAGCATAATTCGGCTAAGACCGATAAAGACAATAAAGAAGACACCGAGCATCACAGGAAGCCATCTTTGAAAGGCTCTGTATTGTCTCCACTCCAGAGCCCAGATCACAAAAAGCATGCCGTAGAAGCCCATAGAAATCATGGCATGACCACTGGGATAACTATAACCGTGGGCAGCAAGCAGATGCTCCAGCTCGGGCCGGCTTCTTCGGAAGATTTCTTTTAGTAATGTGTTCAGCATCCACATCATCGCAAAGCTTGCACAGATCACATAGCCATAGATCATCGCTCGGGGACGTCGTTGTACAAAGCAGATCAGGGCGAAGCCTGCTGCGGCCAAAGCCGATATTTTGAACGAACCGAGTGCAGTGATCCATGAAGTATAGGGCAGCAGGAGCAGGCGAGCTTCCGAATTCAGGTAGAATAGCTGCTGAATCCGATCGTCCAGCGTCAAAATACGATTTGGTCCCATCCATACCCCGATACCTGCCAATAATAAAACAATTGCTGCACTGAGAAGAGAAGCAAGCAGCGTATATTTCAGTAAAGGCTGTATAGGGACAGGGACGCCCTGTTGCGGATCAGACGAGAGAGGTTTAGAATTTCGTAGCATCAATCGGTTCTCCTTCAACGAAAGTGTAGTGCATTATGAAAGCTGATCATGTTTTACCCAAAAGGTCTGTCGAAAAAACTGTAAAAGTGTCGGTTTTGTACTATACTAATGAGGATATCCCATGCGGCGCCGTGACGCAAAGCAAAACAGAGATAAATTCGGGAGTGTATATATAAGTTGACATCGACTTGCATGTACAAGAATTTGGCAATATAAAGGAGAGAAAGTCGCATGGAGAGTGCGCTGTTAGTTAAAGAATACCGTGCTGGTGTGATGGAATGTGCCCACTACGGACATATATGTATTACAGATGAGCATGGTCGTGTTGTATATTCGGCTGGTGATCCTCATTTCAGAGCTTTTACCCGATCATCTGCGAAACCATTTCAAGCTATTCCGGGTATTCGTGCCGGCATTGACCACCACTATAATCTGGAGCCGCAGGAGATTGCCATCATGGCATCATCCCATCGCTCTGAACCGGAGCATATCCGGGTGCTGGCACAATTGGCTGGCAAAATCGGACTTGGCGAGGAATGTCTGATCTGTGCACCAAGTTATCCGTTAAATGAAGAGAGCCGCAACGACTGGCTGCGCGCCCAAGGAGAGAAGCGTCGTATACTGCACAACTGCTCGGGGAAACACCTCGGCATTCTAGGCTACAGCCAGATGAAACAGCTTGATCTGAGCAGTTATGCCGAGCCGCATCATCCCGTGCAGCAGGAAATACTTCACACGCTGGCAGGTCTGGCAGGTATTGAAGTAACAGATATTCAGCTTGGGACGGATGGCTGCGGCTTTCCGGTATTTTCGCTGCCGCTGTCTGCACTGGCCAGTGCATACCTCAAGCTGGCTTGCCCTGATCTGATTGCCGATGCACCGACACGTACCGCTGTAGAAACAATCACTGCGGCAATGAACCAGCATCCGCTGATGGTGGGTGGTACGAACCGGGTGGATTCCGTGCTGCTGGAGGACGATAACATTGTAGCCAAGGGTGGATTTAAGGGTGTGTTTGGTTTTGCGCTGAAAAAAGAGAGACTTGGCATCACGTTTAAAGTGCTGGACGGCTCCGAGGAAGAATGGGCTTCTATTGCACAATCGATTCTGAAGCAGATCGGATATGCTAACAAAGCAACCATTGCAAGGCTGGCCGAAGCATTTCCTGCTGGTATCCGTAATGATGCAGGCACGCTTGTCGGACATATGGACAGTGAATTTGTGCTGAACTCATGATTAGATAGCGAGTAACCTTTAGAAGGAGCGTGATTAGAATGACCGGGCGCCGGGTAAAAATCACATACCAATTGGTATTGATCTATAAAATTCTAAACACGTATGGAATACTGCTGCAAGGCAGTTCCAATCCCCTGGAGGTGGATGAATATGATTAAAGTAGTGACATCGGAAGAAAGGCACACGTCGGATCGAGGCTGGATACACAGTGAATTCAGCTTTTCTTTTGCAGATTATGAGGACCCGAGCAACGCCCATTTCGGATGTTTGTTAGCTCATAATGACAACACGCTGATGCCGCAGGAAGGCTTTAAGAAACATCCACATCATAATCTCGAAATTGTCAGTTATGTGATATCAGGAACGCTTAAACATGTGGACAGCATGGGCACAGAACAGCTGCTGGAAGCGGGAACGGCTCAGGTTATGAGTGCAGGCACGGGCGTGGAGCATTCGGAAACGAACCCGTCTGAGGATGAGCCGGTACGTTTTCTGCAGATGTGGTTTCTTCCCTCTCATCGAGAGCTTAAGCCATCCTATGCTTTTCGTAAAATAGAAGAAGAGGCATATCTGAACCGCCTGTATCCGATGGTATCAGGCACATCAGATCGAGCGAATGAGAGTTTGAACGAAAATGGTCTGCGTATCGCTCAGGACGTAACCTGTTATCTATCCAGGCTGGAGTCGGGCAAAAAATTAATGTTTCCCCAGCATGAGGAGCGCCGTACCCATCTCTTTCTGATGAACGGTCATCTCGAACTCCAGTGCTCGGATGGCAATTTTGATCTCAAGCCGGGTGATGCCGCCCGAATTCGCAAAAGCTGTGATCTGCAGATGACAAGCGCAGGCAGCGAGCCAGCTGAATTTGTCCTGATTGATCTGCCTTAAAGTGAAGAACATTGTGGAAATAAGGCTGGAACAAGGAATCAGGAAATAGGGAATAGCCAAAAAGGACTTGTCCTGTATCAGTATGCTGATGCAAGACAGGTCCTTTTTTGGATTGTGAGCTTTGTTGGATGCAGGGTAATATTCAAGTCAACGCTTATTTACGCAGCTTGCCCAGTTCGGAAGCAACGGCCTCCACTTCGGAGATGCTCAGGTGCTCTTTGCTCATAACCATCTCGTATAAATCCTGCAGATCCTCATATTTCTCAAGTGGAAATGCTGAAGCCTGCATTGCCGCGCCGCTGGCCATCCGCAGTTTGGTTTTGATCGCTTCAATCATATATTCCATGTTTTCTGCTGTTGCTTGTGTTAAATCCATCGTTCACTTCATCCTTTCCATCTCCGGGGATGGGTTGATCTGATCCTTTTTCCAAACGGAAACTCCTGTTATTGTAGCATGAGTAGAAGGGCACAAGCCAATGATTTTGCGGGGATACCATGCATCGGTTACAATGTGAGAATAGAGCGGGGTTACTTACTGGAAGCAAAGACAGCGCTGATGCCTGTCAGAAATGACAGTGTGCCATGGCGGGAAGGGAGGCAGTCAAGTTTGGCTGTATACAAACGAGAACTGGTCCGGCAGCAGACCCGGGGCATGCGCAGAGGCATACCTGGAGATCAGCTTGCTCTTTTTTTCAAAAAGATCATACAGCGGCATACCCCGGACGAAATTACGTTTCTGTGTATTGGAACCGATCGTTCGACCGGGGATGCGCTTGGCCCGATGACAGGTACTCTGCTGGAGGAACGTGGTATGCCTCATGTGATCGGCACGCTGGCGTCTCCTTGTGATGCGGATACATTTGCGCAAAAGCTGGCGTCTATCCCGGCACATCATGCCGTGATTGCAATCGATGCATGTTTGGGCCCGAAAAATGCCGCCGGGACATACTATGTGTCCGAGGACGCACTGCTTCCTGCGGAAGCGGTCGGCGGCAGTTTGCCTCCGGTAGGAAAATACAGCGTGGCTGCTGTGGTGAATGTGAATGGACCAAGGCCGTATTCCATTTTACAGATGACTTCACTGTATCTGGTGATGGAGATGTCCCGAGTGCTGGCTGATGCGATATGTGAAGCCTGGAATTCCCGGGAAGCGTTTCATTCATGAGCTGAATGCTTAATAATATACAACCTGAACTACTACATTCGCGCAGAGAGAGGGATTAATATGGAAAAAGTGATGTGTGATGGAACGACGATTTGTTATGCCGAGCAGGGCAAGGGAGAAGCACTTGTGCTGCTTCACGGATTCTGCGGCAGTTCATCCTATTGGGATGAAGTGGTGCCGGAGCTGGCCCGCAGCTATCGTTGTATCGTACCTGATCTGCGTGGACACGGCAAAACGGATGCACCGGTTGGCAGCTACACGATTGAACAGATGGGCAATGATGTACTGCAGCTGCTGGATGAGCTGGAAGTAGAGAAAGCCGTCATTCTGGGGCATTCCATGGGGGGATATATTGCGCTGGCGATTGCACAGCATCACCCGGAGCGCCTGAATGCCTTTGGTCTGATCCATTCCACAGCATTCCCGGACAGTGACGAGGCGAAGGAGAAACGTTTGCGAGCAGTATCGACCATTCAGTCTGAGGGCATCGTGAATTTTGTGGATGGACTGGTGCCAGGCCTGTTTGCACCGGAGCATGTGGAATCATTATCTGCCCATGTGAATCGTGTCAAAGAGATCGGTTACAAGACTGCACCTCAAGGTGCAATCGGAGCAGCGCTCGCCATGCGTGAGCGTCCGGATCGCCGCGATGTGTTGTCGGCAGCACCGATGCCTGTACTGCTTGTGGCAGGAGAGAAAGACGGACTCATTCCACCTGAGCGTACCTTTACAAGTGACAAGCCGCATATTGTACAGGCTACAATTGCAGGTGCAGGACATATGAGCATGTATGAAGCACCAGAAGAATTGATTCAGGTGATTAAACAGTTCATGACGGGTTTGTCTGACTAAGTATAAGATTGTTCCAACGATTGGGCGGTTGCCCAAAACATGATATGGAACCCAAGTGTAATAGAAGCCCCTGTTTGTCCGTTGTTATGGACAAGCCGGGGCTTCGTTTGTTTCACTGCCCGGCTTTATACCTCAGGGGAAGCCGGACTTTCGCTTTTTTTTACGGCATGAATTAAAATAAACCCTATACCTCAATGAGACAGCACGTTATACCTCAATGAGACAGCACGTTTGATGATGATCGAAGATATGAGGGGGCGCACCGATGTTCAGGAAGGATTACCTGCTCCGCATGATGGAGGAAATGACAGAGGCGATTGGCAAGGCTTTTACACTGAGACAGCAACGCAAACATACAGAGGCTTTGTCTGAACTGGATGAGCTGATGCGCAGACAATTCGGCATGAATCTGTCTTTGCTGAACTCTCTGCCTGCAGAGGATGTAATTGAGATGTTCCGTTTTCGCGGTGTAATAGAGGTAGACAACCTGCAGCAAGCAGCGAGACTCATAGAAGAAGAGGCATATATCTATCAGGAGAAGGCCAGAGTAGAAGGCATAGATGATCAGGAGAAAATGGAAGCGGAAGATGCGGCGCTTGTGCGTTTGATGCGAGCTTTGCATTTTTACCTGTACACCATGAACCATGGTGCTAATCGCGAACTGCTGCAAGTTCCCGATCGTATAGAGGAAGTCATAGCGCAAATTCAAGGATATGAGCTTCCTGCCCGAACGGAAAAACAGCTTGCGCTGTACCGGGAACAGCAGGCGCGATATGATGCGGCCGAGAATGGCTGGTATAGATTGCTTCATCTTGGCGCGGAGTACCCCGTGCAGTATGTGGCGGATGCGAGGGCGTTCTACGAGCGATTAACAAAGCTTACGGATGAGCAGCTGGAGCAGGGCGGATTGCCGCGAGACGAAGTTGAAGAGGGACTGACACAGCTTGAAGCTCTGGAGAACAAACGTCAAAGGGCGAATGATTAACAGTCACTTGGAGAGGGAACAGAATTATGGTATGGTAACGGTTGACCAAACCAAATCGAAAGTGAGATGTACCCCGTGGATTCGTTGCGAAAGCTTATACAAGATATTTTTGAACAGAACTCGCTGATTACGGCGACCTGGAGTCAGCTGCGCAGACGGGACAATGTCTCGTTTACCAAAGTGCAGGTGAAGCCGGTTACGCTGAAAAATCAGCTTCATTACCAGTTTGCTTTTCATTATTCCAATAAAGTGCTGCATGAGAATCTGACCCCGACTGAAGCGATGGAGCGCATGACTTTGTTATGTGAAGAGACATTTCGTCAGGGATTGCTCTGTACGGCAGAGGCGGATTATCAAATTCTGATCAGCAAAAAATATAAAGTATCAATTCTGACCAAGTCTCCATCCAAAACAGCAGTGGACCTGTCCCATAATCGCAAAAAGCAGTATGTGCTGGAGGAGGGCGTTCCGGTTTCTTTCCTCGTTGAGCTTGGCATTATGAATGAGCAGGGACGTGTGCTTGCACGCAAGTACGACAAGTTCAGACAGATCAATCGTTTCCTGGAGATGGTGCAGGATGTCATTCCGCATCTGCCGGAAGGACGTCCGCTGACCATCGTTGATTTTGGCTGCGGCAAGTCGTATCTGACGTTTGCGTTGTACCATTATTTATCTGTGCTGCAGCGGCGTTCCCTCAAGATTATCGGTCTCGATCTCAAGGCGGACGTGATCGAGCATTGTAATGATCTGGCCAGACGTTTGAACTATGGTGATCTGAAATTTCTCGTTGGAGACATTGCAGATTACGATGAGCTGAACGAGGTGGATATGGTGGTTACCCTGCACGCCTGTGATACGGCTACGGATGCGGCATTGGAGAAGGCTGTACGCTGGGGAGCATCCGTCATTCTGTCCGTGCCTTGCTGTCAGCATGAGCTGTATGATCAGGTCGAGGCTTCCGTTATGAACCCGATGCTGTCTCACGGCATTCTGAAGGAACGATTCTCCGCACTTGCTACGGACGGTATTCGTGCCAAGCTGCTGGATGTGATGGGATATAAGACACAGCTGCTCGAGTTTATTGACCTCGAGAACACACCCAAAAATATTCTGATTCGCGCCGTTCGCGGTCAGGCAGGTCAGGTGCAGGACATGTGGAGTGAATACCTTGCGTTCCGCGACTTTATTCACGCCGATCCGTATCTGGAGCGTGCTTGTGCGGACCTGCTTCCGGTGGAAGGCAGCAAAACTGCGGGCAAAGTGAATAAAGAAACGCTGAAAAATGCTGCGAAGTGTAACCTACATTAGCATTAGCTTGTGGGATGAGCGGAAGAACGGATTGGAAGTAACGCTTTGGTGAAAACGTAACAATTGTGATGCTGCCAAAGGTAAGGAAGTTTTTGTGAATGAGCGAAAGAAAACAGTTTGATAAAACAAGACAGGTACATGTTATCTGCATGGTCTGCACAAGTGAGGAAAGGGACATACTGATGCAAGGGTCGCCTTACTCGATGCGCAGATATTGAAGGAAAACTTGTCAGCACCTGCGTAAGTGAGGCTCATGAAAAAGATAGGACTGTCATTGTCGAACATGAACTGATCTTGCAACTCGGCGGACATGAGGCAGAAGGACCCGGAATGGGAACCTTCTGTCTTTTTTTGTTTCTGTGATTGCTGAGAGAAGTTGTGTGAAGCTTGAAGCGATTGAAGCGCAGAGGAGGTGTGGAATGAAAAGTGTAAACGTCAAGATAGATAAGGCTGTACGAGAGGCAGGGGCAACAGGAGATTATGATGGAACAGGAGCAGGAAATGAAGCGGAAACGGATTACAAGAAGCAAGTTAATGCTGCGCGGGAAAAAGGTAGGGAAGAGCACGATCATCGATATCTTTTGCCGGGTTCGAGTGAACATGCGGAATACGGGTGCTATTTGCAAGGCAAACACAATACATATAACGGTACAGCTGGTCCACAACAATTATGGAGCTCAAGTTCAAAGGGGCCTGTAACGGAATGGGCTGGAATCGAGCAAAAGAAACGTGACTGGCACAGGACAGGATCAAAATACACAACCATCATCGGATTAAGCATGGTGGTTATTTTACTGGCCGGGTGCTTGCGCAGAGGGCTGTTTAACGCTGCCGACATGTACCCTGTTATTGTAATGACAGGTGTCATCGTGGCACTGTCGCTTGTGATGTACAGTAGAGGTGCGAGGATGCCGGAACAGGCTGAACCGGGCTTCGTGAGGTCAGAGTCAATGCATCTGTGCAGGGCTGGCTTGCTGCTGGTCGCTTTTCCTTCGGCAATGATGCTGTGTTATGCCGCACATGTCTGGGCGGGCTCGGCAAGCACGCAGGGCAGCATGCATGAAATGCTGCGCTGGAGCCTGCTGGCGATGTTTGCCCTGCTCGCGGCAATGCTGGCCGTGAGCCCGGGTGGTGTGCGCTGGCTTGCCTGCGGCTGGCAGCTGGCTGGCGGCGTGCTTGTGCTGAGCGGCCTGCTGGCCGTGTGCGGCGTGCTGCCGCTGCCTTACGGGGTCATGCGTACAGCAGACCCCGAGATTAGCTCCGCCGGCGCAAGGCTCGGCGGATTGCTGCAGTACCCCAATGCGTACGGTGCCATCGTTGGCATGTACGCATTGGAGCGGCTGACCGCCGCCACGGGCGTGCTGGCCGGGCGTGCTGTCCCGGCCCGCCGGCTCTTCGCGGCGGTGCTGCCGCTCATGCCCGCGCACGCCGCGCTCCTGCTGAGCGAGTCGCGCGGCGCTTTGCTGGCGACCGGCTGCGCCGCGGTCGCCGCCTTTGCCCAGCAGCGGCGCGGTGCCCGCGTGCCGCTGCTGCTGGCCTTGGCCGCGCCCCTGGCCTGCGCGGCCTGGCTCTACCGCCAGCTGGCTGCTGCCCAGCTGGCGCCTGCACCCGTGCCCGGCCTGCTGGCCGTGGCCGGGGCATGGGCAGCTGCGCTGCTAGGCACGCTGCTGCTGTGCCGTCTGTGGCACAGCGGCGCCCGAAAGGGCCGCGCCGCTGCCATGGCGGCCCTGGTGCTGGAGTGCATCGCCGCCGCACTGATGGCCGCCGCCTCCACCGCCGATCGCTTCGCGGCGGGTGTCGGCACAGGCACATCCCGCTTACAGATGTGGCTGGATGCCCTGCAGCTGTGGAGCGAGGCCGCATGGCTCGGCCGCGGGGGAGACACATGGCGCACCATGTTCCGCGCCATCCAGTCCTCGCCGTATGTCGGCGGCGAGGTTCACAGCGGGCTGCTCGATCTGGCCCTGGATACGGGCCTGCTCGGCATCGCGCTGCTGGCAGGGTGGATGCTCCTCACCCTGCGCAGCATCCGCCGCTTCGCACCGCGGCTGCTGCCGCCCGTGCTTGTCTTCGTCCTGCATGGTGCAGTGGACTTCGACTGGAGCTTTGCGTTCGCCTGGATGCTCGTCATCTGGCTCGCGGCATGGGCAGCTGCGCTGAAGGCAGAGGCGGATTTCATGTCGCCGCAGCCGTTCACCAAGCACAATTCTACAGAGGCATCTCCTGTTTCTGCTGCGAATCTAATTCAAGTTTCAGCGTATGGAGCCGCAGGATATGCCCCTGCCCTGAAACGAGTGAGCCAGCTCTATCCATCCCGGCGTTATTCATCCCGGTCCCCCGAGCGGTCAATAGCTCCCGGATTCACCTGCATCGATGTATGTTCCCATGCCTGCAGCTACATTTATACTTGTATCCATACGGCCTTCTCTCACCGCAAATCAGGCCAATCCAAACGTTATGCACTCCTGCTGCTGCTTGCATGCTGGCTTGGCGGGACGGTCTGTATGACAGCTTTGCACACTTGGGCTGAACTGGAGTATCGTCAAGCACGGGAAGAATGGGTGAGCAAGGAGACACGTTATGAGCATCTGCGTGCAGCCTACCGCCTGGATCCGGCACGGACAGATGTGGCGATTGCTCTTGCACGCACGCTGTCATATCAGGCGGCCACAGCAGTGCTGCTAAAAAGCTTGTCCTACGCGCCGCATGATTTCCAGCTTTATTCAGAGCTTGGGCGATTGGCGGCTCTAACAGGTAACGGATATCAGGCGGGGCACTATTGGACAAAATCCATTGCACTGAACCGTTATGATTATCAAACCCAGAGTGCAGCGCTGTACTGGATGGAGCAGACGGCAGCGAGAGAAGTCCGGCAAGGACGTACAGAGCAAGCCAGACAGACTGCCGCAATCGGAGTACAAATCTATGATCGTTATCAAAAGCTGGCAGTACAGGTCAATGCAGAGCATATGCGCAATGACCGTCGTTTCCTGTTACAAGCGTCGGCTGTTACAACAGGTGAGAACTTGCGCAGGATGGCAGCGGGCTCATTTGGGAGACCGCTAGACCTGGCTAACAAATTAAAGTAGCAACATGCAATACCTGCAAATATTTTCCGTTCAGGTCCTGTATCGTGACACAGCCTGAAAACGCCTAACTTGTCCCATTAACATTGCTATAGTCCATTTATTGAACAGCAACGCTGCTCAAGTGCCAGTGCACACCCTGTTTTTATCTATAAAACCACAACTTTTCTGCTACATGACAAAGGCGAGTTCCAGCATGTCTTTGAACAGGCAGACGAGCCATACTCCCGTCTGCTTGTTCCCGGCATCCTTTTCATTTTACAGACGATATCCGCCAAAGGCATGTTTGAACGCCTCTTTGAGCGGTTCAACGTCGGTCTCCCACAGGGCTGCAATCTCTGCGCTGACTTCCGTATTCCACCAGTCACACAGCTTTTTGCGGTCATTGCGATGTTCTCCAATCCACAGCAGGTTCGCGATGACTTTGGCATAGTAGCATTCTTCAGCCTGCTTCATTCGTTCTGGAGAGATGTACAGCTTCAACCGCTTGGCTGTCCGGTATAATTCCTTGCTGCAGGCACGGCGAATTCCTCGGGCAGAAGGCAGGTTCTGACCGGATTGCTTATGTTTGACCGGGGGAGACCCGGGTACAGATTTGAATGACATATGCTCACGCTCCTCTCCCCATACCATATGCGGAGCCGCGTCTGAGGGATACTGTGCATGTCTCGCAAAGTAGCCACGTTCAGGGGCCTGTGATAAAATAAGGACGAAACTCCACGGTGCGGCAGGGCACCCCCATTCAGGACAAAGAAAGAGGGTTGAGATGGACGTTATTCATAACATAGTCAGCCAATTATTCGACTGGATTCAAAGCTTAGGATATTTCGGTATTATGCTTGGTTTAATGCTGGAGGTGATTCCGAGTGAAATTGTGCTGGCATATGGCGGTTTTCTCGTTTCTCAGCATCAGATTAACTTCTTCGGGGCGATGATCTTTGGTACAGTGGGCGGAGTTCTGGCCCAGCTGTTTATTTACTGGATTGGTCGTTATGGCGGCAGACCTGTACTGGAACGCTACGGTAAATACATACTGATCCAGAAAAAACACATCGATCATTCTGAAGAGTGGTTCCGCAAGTATGGTACGGGTGTTATTTTCACAGCACGGTTTGTTCCGGTGGTCAGACATGCGATTTCCATTCCGGCTGGCATCACGAAAATGCATACAGGCAAGTTCATTTTGCTAACGACACTCGCTGTTATACCTTGGACTGCATTGTTTATATATTTAGGAATGGTTCTTGGCGATCAGTGGAAGCATGTTGACGAGAAGGCAGCGCCGTTTATTACGCCAATTCTGCTCGTTGCACTTGCTCTGTTGATTATTTATTTTGTCATCAAATGGATGAATGCACGTAAAAAGAAAGGAAGTGTGGAGTAATGTCCAAGCCTAATTTATCTCACAAATTCGGTAAAGGTCTTCCGCCGAAGGAATTTATCGCAAGTATGACCAAAAATCAGAATGAATTTCAGGCGAACTATGACAGCTTTGTCTGGGCAAGCGAAGAGGATCGTGAATTTTTTGAAAGTCTGAATTATCGGGATGACCTGCGTGTGCTGATTCTGGCAGCGGATTGGTGCGGTGATGTAGTGCGCAATATTCCGGTTGTATTTCAAGCACTGGAGATTTCGGGTGTTCCAACCGAAGTGCTGATCATGGAGAATCATCCTGACGTGATGGATGAGTTTCTGACGATGGGCGGTCGCTCGGTGCCAATTGTGATCTTTGCGGATACGGGTGGACATGTGCTTGGTAAATGGGGGCCTCGACCGCAGCATGTGCAAGAGGTTATGGTAGAGTTCAAACGACTGAACCCTGACCGTGAAGCTGCAGACTATCAGGATAATATGGCTGAGGCACGCAAAGAAATTTTAAAACGTTACGGGGAAGGAACGGAGTCCCATGCAGTGATCATTCGTGAACTGCGTGAGCTGATTTCGGGTTTTTAATTCATATGCTGAATATTCGTACATTTACACTCGGGCCATTGCAAACGAATGCCTACCTGTTACAGGGGGAGGACCCGGGCAAAGCGGTTATTGTTGATCCAGGCATGAATCCAGGCCCACTGCTCAAAGCAATTCAGGACCTGGAGATTGAAGCGATTCTTTTGACCCATGCTCACTTCGATCATATTGGTGGTGTGGAGGAGATTCGCAAGCTCAAGGGATGTCCCGTATATCTTCATGACCTTGAAAGCGACTGGCTTACTTCAGCCAAGCTGAATGGCTCGTTGAATTGGCCGCAGGTCACACCGCCAATTACGGCATCTCCCGCAGAGTTCGCATTGGATGAAGGTCAGAAGCTGAATCTGATCGGACAGTCCTTTCAGGTTTTTCATACGCCGGGTCACTCCCCGGGTAGTGTGAGCCTGCTTTGTGGAAAGGATCTGTTTGCCGGGGATGTGCTCTTTCGGATGGGGGTTGGCCGAACGGATCTGACAGGAGGACGTGAACGCGATCTGGTGGATTCCATACAGAACAAGCTGTATTCATTTCCTGACGACGTTGTTGTGTATCCGGGTCACGGTCCCAAAACAACGATAGGGTATGAGAAACAGAACAACCCTTATGTTCCCTCAAGATAATTCGACACATTATGTGAAATAGGTCTGGACAAGCGGCAAATTTTTCATTAGAATAGCTATTAGTTGTTACAAGCGTTAAGGCATCACTTAACTAAAGCGTTGAATAGAAATACCCTAACTCGCGAAGCACGCAGACTGTGGTCCATACCCGGTTTGCGTTCTTTTTTTGTTTTCGGAGCTCTATTCTCCTGTAAGTGTGTATATAGAAGACGTTGGATAGCCGGTTAATCTATCATCAGAGTGAATGGTGAAATCTTTAGAATAACTTATAAAACGATAAAAGTGAGGGGAATGGATGTGGAGAAATTAAATGTGCTTCAGCCCCAGCAAGTACCGGAATATACATGTCTGGATGATCGACGACTTGTGTTGAATTCTGTTATGCATTCGATCATCAAAGAAACGGCTAGTCAGAAAGTATACATACCTAACGGCAGTCTTACAAATAGTTATAATAACAAGCAGTCCCATCTACATGCTGTTCATGCGGAAACAAGAAATTTCAGACGTGATACGAAGGATTTAAGAAGCGGTATTAACCAAAAATTAATTGAGACAGATCCTGAGACGAAGGGCATTAAGTTCCAGCAAAACATTTGGCATAGCCATGTACTGCAACACGGGTCCCGCAATCAACGCTGGTTCGACAAACTGCAGGATTACCGAAATGGAGTCTGATTGCCCGGGAAATTGTCGCATTTTTTATAAGATTGCAATGTTCTGATTTGGTGTTGAACGTTTTGATGCAGTCCGTCGTATTATCTTCAAATCGAACAGGAGGCAGGTGATAGCCATAATGAAAACAGCTGAGCTGGAGGAAGTCCGCAGGGCGGCAGAGGGAGATGACAGCGCACTCGCGGCACTATTACAGCGCCATTATTCATTTTTATACAAGTACCTTGTCAAAGTTACAATGGACCCTAATCAGGCTGAAGAGATCGTGCAGGACACTATGGTCCGATGCATGGAGAATATACGGCGGTATGATGGCACATCAGCGTTCTCATCCTGGATGATCACCATTGCAACCCGAATATATATTGACAGGATCAGGCGTAAGAAGAGAGAACAGAGCTGGCTCGATCTAATTCGCCAGCAGGCGATTCGTCGTTTTCGCTGGCAGCTCGAAAGTCGAAACGAAGCGTGGACGGACGTGATGGATGCAATGACAAGACTCACCCCCGAGCATCGCATTACCGTGCTGCTGAAACATTATTATGGCTATAGTTATGATGAGATCGGGGCAATGCTGGGCATACCTGCCGGAACAGCCAAATCCCGTACAGCTTATGGTCTCCGTCAATTAAGAAAGGAGCTGGAGTAAAATGAGCGGATCTGATGAGACACAAGAAAAGGAGCTGTTGCAACAGCTGCAGCAGTCTATGAAAGCGCTGGATGATGTGTGTGAACCGGCAGACATTCCTTCACTTGCATCCCTCGAATCTCGTGTCAGAGAACAGAGGCGCATCAAGCACAAAGCCAATCTGGTTGAAATGCTCTGCTTCTGGCTTGTTGCGCTGATGGTGATTACGCTGGGAACGCTACTCTTTGTTTCTGCTCCTGCTGTGTATTTAGGTATACAAGTTCTGGGTACAGCTATTGCGATCATTGCTGCTGCTTTATGGTTTGTCCGGCATCGGAAGGAGACGGTGCATCATGAATAAATTGCATTATTCACTGGAGGAGATTCCTCCCGTTCTGCTCGTTTTTCTCGCATTAATGCTCCTGATTCAAGGCACATGGATGTTTCAGGATGCACGCAAACGTGACCGTTTCCCCTGGTTATGGGGCTTATGGGGCATTACCAGCCTCCCCGGGCCGCTTCTGATCTATTGGCTGATTGTGATTCGCACCGACCGTAAACGACAGGCGGGAAGTAAAAAAAATAGATAACATCAGTATGTCAGATCAAACGCTGCGTGAGCTTTATAAAAAAGATTTTGCACAAATATGTTGTTTGAATCTAGTATTCCTAGACATCGTTATTCTTTTCTAGTAGACTATACAAATAAATATGAATGATAGACTACCAGGAGGTTAGACGATGCTGCGATTAGGAGAGAAGGTTGTCATCGTCGCGGATGCGTTTGAGCAGAATCTTCCTGTGGGGGAATATGGATACATCATCGCTTATGACCGGAATCCGGACAATGCGTTCGATTACGTGCTTCGAGTGCCGCTGGTGAATCGGAATTTTTTTGTTCCATCCGGCGACGTCGATCTGGAAGAGGTTCTGCTGAAGCAGGAAGCTGAGCGGGTCGAGCGAGAAGCGTTGATAGATTACGCCCTTGCGACACATAACGAGAAGCTGTTTCATCATTTGATGAATGGAGAGCCTCAAGTTGTGGAAGAGGAAGAAGAAACCGCGAACGAAGTAATGTCCCAGGCGGATTTTATAAAGCAGGTTAACCTGCGTGCATGGATTTAAGTGTTCGAATTTCAGGAGTCGGCTGATGCCGGCTCCTTTTTTGTTTGTTTTATAGATTCCGAAGATTTAGGATGTTCAGAATCGGTTCAGAATGGACTGTTAAAATACTGCTTGAAATCTTACATAGCGAAAGGGAGAAATCTCTTTCTATATTTTGAGGAGAAGGAAGGTAGATCTGAAGATGAGAAGGTTACATCAAAACCAAAAGAATTTTTTAGTGAGTTTGTTAGCCTGTCTGCTGATAATTGGAGGAAATCCATTATTTCTGACATGGGACACTCACCGTGCATATGCTTCCGTTGATGAAGAGTGGGCATTGTTAGGCAACGCAGGTTTCTCTGCCGGAGATGTCGCAGCTCCCAAGCTGGCAGTGGATCAAAATGGTACGACATATGTCGCTTATACGGATATTGGGGATAACTTCAAAGCCACTGTTATGAAATACAGTGCATCGAGCGGCTGGGAATTGGTTGGTGAGAGAGGCCTATCCAGTGGATCAGCGAGTGGAATCACACTCGTGCTTGATCAGACAGGCCATCCCTATATTAGTTACCAGGATAGCAGTGCAGAGAATAAGGCTACTGTAATGAAATATAGTGAAGATATCGGTTGGCAATCAGTAGGAGAAGCCGGATTCACCCCGAATTCTGCCAATTATCCTGCACTTGCATTGGATCAGGCAGGTAATCCTTATATCGCATTCAAAGATGGAGTGAGTGGGAAGGCCACGGTAATGAGTTACGATAGTCAATCCATGGATTGGAACGTGCTGGGATCATCCGACTTCTCTCCTGAAGTCTCCAACTCCATTTCATTGGTTCTAAATCAGAACAATATACCTTATTTAGCTTTTCAAGATCACTCTTCCCAAACGATAGTTATGAGCTATGACAGCACTAATGGCTGGGAGTCTGTGGGACAAACTGTAATCCCTGTAGGTTATGCAGCATCACCATCGCTGGCATTAAGTCCTTCAGGTATTCCATACATTGCTTCTATTGACGATACATCTGAGGTAACAGTTTCCGCATACAATAGCGATACCGGCGCCTGGCAGGTAATTGGAGAGCCAGGATTCTCTCCTGGCAGAGCTTCTTCACCCTCGCTCCAGGTGGATGGGACAGGCACACCGTTCGTTGCTTTTAAGGATAGTGCAAACGACTATAAAGTAACCGTTATGAGGTACGGTGGTCTAAATGGGTGGGAGACTGTCGGAAAAGCGGGTTTCTCAGCCGGGGTTATATCTACACCTTCCCTGGCGTTAGACAAGACAAATCAACCGTATGTTGTTTATCAGGATGCAGAAAATCAATCTAAAGCTACAGTAATGAGATTCAGTATGAAATCATCCTACACCATCACTTACGATGGAAACGGTGCTCAGGTAGGCAGTGTGCCTACGGATCCCAATCAATATATCGAGCAAGCAGGGGCGACGGTTCTAGATAACACAGGCCTTCTGGAGAAAACGGGATACTCGTTTGCTGGATGGAATACAGCAGCTGATGGAAGTGGAGGTAGCTATGCGCCAGGAGATATTGCAACGATAGGCAGCGCCAATATAACGTTGTATGCCCAATGGGTGCCGAACCCGGTTGATGAGGCAGGAAAATGGAAGCCTGTTGGCAAAGAAGGCTTCTCTGAAGACGTTGCAGCTGAACCGGATTTTGTGCTGGATACGCATGGTACCCCTTATATCGTTTATCAAGACAATGCTAATTCCTTTAAAGCAACTGTTATGAAATACAGTGAAGTCACTGGATGGACTGCAGTTGGACAACCTGGCTTCACTTCAGGTTCTGCTTTTTCACCCAAACTGGCGATCGCTCATGACGGGACGATCTACGTGGCTTTTAAAGATGGAGCTAATATGTTTAAGGCAACGGTCATGAAATATTCGGAGCAGGCAGGATGGCAAACGGTAGGCAATGCCGGCTTTTCCCAAGACAGTGCGCAGGTCATTGATCTTGCTTTGGGTAAAGATGGTACCCCATACGTAGCTGTGATTAAAACTTATCAGCTTTCAATGATGAAGTATAACGAACACAATGATGAATGGCTTCCAATGAACATCGCCGATTACAACAGCTATAGTCATATATATGGTGTTGTCTTGACGAGTAGGATGGACGGGAAGATTTATGTAGCATACACGGGCGGAGACGGAAACAGCAAAGCATCGGTCGTTCGATATGACGAAGCGGATGCATCGTGGTTGTCTGTCGGCAACCGCAGCTTTACCGACGGACAGGCACTTTTTATATCACCTGTTGTGGACCGGAACGGCACGGTATATATTGCGTATCGTGATGTAGCGAATGGAAACAAGGTAAGTGTAATGAAAAACGATGGTTCCGGAACATGGACCAAGGTTGGCGTGACTGGATTTTCAGATGGAATGGTAGAAGATGTCGACATCGCTATTGATCAGGCGGGCATCCCGTATGTCGTTTATAAGGATTGGGCTAACCAGGGTAAAGCAACCGTCAAGAAGTATGTAGAAGCTGACGGATGGATCAATGTAGGCAATGCAGGTTTCTCGAAGGCCGTAGCTCTGAATCTTTCCTTGGCTGTCAACTCGGACGGGACGTTGTATGCGGCCTATTGTGATTATGGGAAAAATAATAAAGCGACAGTGATGTCTTATACCGAGCCTAAAACCTATAAGGTAACGTATAACAGCAATGGAGCTTCATCAGGGAACGTGCCTATAGACAGCCAGACCTATCACAAACAATCCGGTGCCACCATCCTGGATAATACCGGAAATCTGGTCAAGTTCGGTTACACCTTTGCGGGCTGGAATACCGAGGCGGACGGTAGCGGACAAAGCTATAACGCAGGTGATACACTCGTGATTGGTACAGCGGATGTCATTTTGTACGCCATATGGACTCCTTCTAATAATGGCGGAAATAGTGGCTCCAATGGGGGCTCTAATAACGGCAACGGAGGCGGAGGTTCAGACACAGGTAGCGGGAACACGCCCGGTGGAGGCTCTGGAAGCACGGGTACAGTAACGCTTCCTTCCAGCAGCGTGCCGAATACAGGTGTTTCCGTTCTGGTAAACGGCAAGCCTGAGACAGCCGGCACATTGAAAACGACGCAAACGAATGGGCAAAATGTATTGACCCTTGCCGTGGACGCACCAGTTGTCATGCAAAAACTGGAGTCGGAAGGCACAGGCGCTGTCGTTACGCTTCCCGTCAACAGTAGCGACAAGGATGTGGTGGTCGGTGAGCTTACCGGTCAATTGGTAAAGCAGATGGGAGACAAAAAAGCAGTGCTGGTGCTGCAAACCGCAGGTGCTACCTATTCCTTGCCTTCCGAGCAGGTGGATATCAATGCTCTGGCGAAGGAACTCGGGGCAAATGAGCATTTGCAGGATATGGTCGTGAGTGTAAAAATCGAACCGGCCTCTGCCGACACTGTGCTGGCGGCAGCTGCGAATGCTCAGCAGAACGGCTATGCTCTGGTAGGCACACTGTATGATTTCAACATAGTAGTTACGTATGGCGACAAATCTGCTAATGTAGACCGTTTCAGCACATACGTCAAACGGGATATCGCATTATCCAGCGAGGTTGATCCAGCGCGGGTGACGACTGGTGTTGTTGTAGAGGCGGACGGCAGTGTGCGCCATGTACCGACGAAAATTACGCAAGTTGGCGGAGTGTATTATGCCCAAATGAACAGTTTGACCAATAGCACGTACGGTGTTATCTGGAATCCCCGGACATTTGCCGATGTTGACGGGCACTGGGCAAAAACGGACGTGAACGATCTGGCTTCCCGTCTGGTCCTTGAAGGTGTATCGGATGATCGCTTCAGTCCGAATAACAGCATTACCCGGGCTGAATTTGCAGCTGTGCTTGTTCGGGCGCTGGGCCTTCGAACCGCTCAAGGAGGCGATCATTTCGGAGACGTGAAGGCAAGCGACTGGTACGCAGGCGCGGTCAGCACTGCTTCTGGCTATGGACTGATCGAAGGTTATAAAGACGGAACCTTCCGGCCTGCGCAGCAGATCACCCGGGAGGAAGCGATGCTGCTGATGAATCGTGCATTTAAGCTTGCCGGAGCAGACAAACAGCCTGCGACAGATGCGGATGGACAGCTCTCGCGTTATGCAGACAAAGGGGAGGTTTCGGCATGGGCTAAAGAAGCCGTGATGGTCAGCCTTCAGGCAGGGCTTGTGTCTGGCCGAAGCAGTACAACTCTTGCGCCGAAAGCAACCGTTACTCGTGCGGAGACAGCAGCACTGGTACGCCGGATGTTGCAGCAAGCAGATTTGATCTGAGAAATGGTACCGATTCAACGGATCGGTCAAAAAGGCAGCGGATCTTACACGCTGCCTTTTTTTGTCCGTTGTGGCACACCGAAGAACTTTTCCACCAAAACATGCTGGGTCGTTTGCATTGAATTGTCGAACCAACTCACCTATAATGAAAAAAGTTATCCCGGGACTTTAGCCCGTTAAACGGACAAGACGTTTCGACGGTTTCGGGAATTTGATCGATATGAAGGAGGCATCCGGTAATGAGCATTTCGAATAATGACGTTCAGCATGTGGCGAGACTGGCCAGACTTAATCTGACTGCTGAAGAAGAACAGACGCTGACAGGCCAACTGAACGCGATCTTGAAATATGCAGAGAAGCTGAATGAGCTGGACACAGAACACATTGAGCCGACCACTCACGTGCTGCATGTCAGCAACGTGATGCGTGAAGATGAAACGAAGGAAAGCCTGTCTATTGAACAGGTTATGCACAACGCTCCAGAAGAGGAAGACGGGCAGTTCAAAGTGCCTGCTGTCATGGAATAGGGATAAAGAGAAGGGAGGACAAGCACTGTGAGTTTATTTGATCATTCACTACCTGAGTTACATAACAAACTGCATGCCAAAGAGCTGTCGGTCAGCGACCTGGTGAATCAGGCGTATCAGAATATCGGTGCGCATGACGACAAGGTGAAGGCTTATCTGACACTGGATGAGGAGAATGCACGCGCACGCGCACGGCAGCTGGACGACCGTCTTGTTAACGGTGAGGAGAAAGGTTTGCTGTTCGGCTTACCGGTAGGAATCAAGGACAACATCGTAACCAACGGGCTGCGCACAACCTGCGGAAGCCAGTTTCTTCGCAATTTCGACCCGGTGTATGACGCAACGGTTGTCGAAAAGCTGAAAGTCGCGGATACCGTCACGCTCGGCAAACTGAATATGGATGAATTCGCTATGGGCGGTTCCAATGAAAATTCCAGCTTCTCGCCTGTGCACAATCCGTGGGCGCTTGATCGTGTTCCAGGGGGCTCGTCCGGCGGTTCAGCTGCCGCGGTGGCTGCGGGAGAAGCTTACTTCACACTAGGATCAGACACGGGGGGGTCCATCCGTCAGCCTGCTTCTTACTGTGGTGTTGTAGGATTGAAGCCGACGTACGGACTTGTATCCCGTTTTGGCTTGGTGGCATTTGCGTCATCACTCGACCAGATTGGACCTTTGACCAAAAATGTAGAAGATTCTGCTTATGTGCTTCAGGCCATTGCCGGATATGATGCCAAAGATTCGACATCTGCCAACGTAGATATCCCGGATTATTTGAGCGCACTGACGGGTGATGTGAAAGGACTGCGTATCGCCGTGCCGAAAGAATATATCGGTGAGGGCGTTGATCCACAGGTCAAAGAAACCGTTCTGGCTGCGCTCAAAGTGCTTGAAGGGCTTGGCGCTACGTGGGAAGAGGTTTCTCTTCCACATACCGAATACGCAGTAGCAACGTATTATCTGCTTGCTTCTTCCGAGGCTTCATCGAACCTGGCCCGTTTTGACGGCGTACGTTACGGTGTACGTGCAGACAACCCGGAGAATTTGCTGGATCTGTATCACCAGTCCAGAAGCCAGGGATTTGGTCCTGAAGTGAAACGCCGTATTATGCTTGGAACCTATGCACTCAGCTCCGGTTACTATGATGCGTATTACTTGAAAGCCCAAAAGGTACGTACGCTGATCAAACAGGACTTTGATGATGTATTTGCCAAATATGACGTGATCATTGGACCTACCGCACCAACAACAGCATTCAAACTGGGGTCTCAAGTAGACAACCCGCTTACGATGTATCTGAACGACATTCTGACGATTCCAGTCAGTCTGGCGGGCGTACCCGCGGTCAGCATCCCTTGCGGATTCGCAGATGGGCTGCCAGTTGGCCTGCAGATTATCGGTAAAGCTTTTGATGAAACAACCGTACTGCGCGTAGCGCATGCGTATGAACAAAATACAGCATTCCACAAGCAGCGTCCGCAGCTGTAAACTGCCCGGAACGGAGGTAAATCGAAATGTCCGCATCTAAATATGAAACGGTCGTTGGACTGGAAGTCCATGTGGAGTTGCATACCAACTCCAAAATCTTCTGTGGCTGCTCTACCGCTTTTGGAGCACCGCCTAATACACACACTTGTCCCGTTTGTCTCGGACACCCGGGTGTCCTGCCCGTACTTAATCGTCAGGCTGTTGACTATGCCATGAAAGCAGCGATGGCCCTCAACTGTACGATTGCTGATGTCAGCAAGTTTGACCGTAAAAACTACTTTTATCCGGACTCACCAAAAGCGTATCAGATTTCACAATTTGATCAGCCGATCGGTGAGAATGGCTGGATTGATATTGAAGTCAATGGCGAGACCAAACGTATCGGCATCACTCGTCTGCATCTGGAGGAGGATGCAGGCAAGCTTACACACGTAGATGGCGGTTACGCTTCTCTTGTAGACTTTAACCGTGTCGGAACTCCGCTGGTGGAGATTGTCTCCGAGCCGGAAATTTCCTCCCCGGAGGAAGCGCGCGCATATCTGGAGAAGCTGCGTGCGATCATGCAGTACTGCGAAGTGTCGGACGTGAAGATGGAAGAGGGGTCACTGCGTTGTGACGCCAATATCAGCTTGCGCCCGCATGGACAGGAGAAGCTGGGTACACGGGCGGAGCTGAAGAACATGAACTCCTTCCGCGGTGTACAGCGCGGTCTGGAATATGAGCAGTATCGTCAGGCTGAAATTCTCGACGAAGGCGGAGAAGTTGTTCAGGAGACACGCCGCTGGGACGAGGCTCAGGGCAAAACATTGTCGATGCGTGGTAAAGAGCAGGCGCATGACTACCGTTATTTCCCGGACCCGGATCTGGTTAAATTGCATATTGATGCTGAATGGAAGGAGCGTATCCGAGCCTCCATTCCAGAATTGCCGGATCAACGTAAAGCCCGTTATACAGCAGATTATGGTTTGCCAAGCTATGACGCGGAGGTTATTACGTCCTCCAAAGCGATTGCTGATCTCTTTGAAGACAGTCTCAAATATACACAGGACGCCAAATCCGTATCCAACTGGATCATGGGCGACCTGTTAGGATATCTCAATACCAATAACCTTGAGGTAACGCAGGTTCCACTGACGGGTCAGGGGCTTGGCGAGATGATTGGCTTGCTGGAGAAAGGTACAATCAACAGCAAAATTGCCAAAACCGTATTCAAGGAAATGCTGGAAAGCGGCAAGCTTCCGCAGCAGATCGTTGAAGAGAAGGGACTTGTTCAGATCAGTGACGAAGGAGCTATCCTTGCCATTGTGGAGCAGGTAGTTGCAAATAACCCGCAATCCGTTGAGGATTACAAGGCAGGTAAACAAAAAGCGATCGGTTTCCTTGTAGGTCAAGTCATGAAGGAAAGTAAAGGCAAGGCAAATCCTGCCCTCGCTAATCAACTGCTTACAGACGTTCTGAACCGCTAATCCTTCCGGTGAGGCCGGACAGAAAGAGGCTCGTCCCTGTGAGAGGCCACTGAAGAACTAGCAGTTTTTCTACAGATGTTATTTAGTTTACAGAAAAGAAGACATTCGTACCGAATTTCGGAACGAATGTCTTCTTTTTATGGGTCTAAATTAGCTGCGGTTTCTAGTAGACCTTAGTCCACTAGCTTTAATATTCGTTTCAGATTTACAG
>NZ_JACHKG010000007.1:0-233079 GCF_014203995.1 Paenibacillus sp. JGP012
TTGCCAGGGCAACCTGCTTGAAGGTCTGCAAACCTTTCATCGGCAGCACCATACGCACCAGGCTCGTTGGATTTATGAGCAGGGACGGATGGGAGCTTCTTTTGAATGGGTCCAGCAGCAACTACGATTAGCCTAAACTTTGTTATTCTACTGTAAATAAATTGGAAGCAGTTTTTGGCAAGTACAGTATATAAGTTGAACTAAAAAATTTACACAATCCACTACGATTACAGAACAACCTTCCAATCGCTGTTATCCCCAGATTTTTTTGATTCCCTTTTTAAAGGGGAAAATCCGGTGATAAAGGCGACCGCTTCGCTTCTCCAGGTTTTTTCTGTCCTCTCCGTTCTCGTGTAAATGAATAGTTAACTTATCTATAAGTAACGTAATCCAAAGCGAACCGCTATTCATATTAATGCTGGTCACGGTACTCTTGCGGTGTCACGCCGAATTGCCGTTTGAACACTTTGATAAAATACGCCGGGTCCATATAGCCGATCTCCAGGCTGATCTCATATACTTTCTTGGTGGTTGTGACCAGCTTGTGGCAGGCCCGATCCATACGCAGGCGGGCGATATATTCACTGATGCCTTCACCAGTCTCGATCTTGTAAATCTTGGACAGATGCGTTGGATGCAGGTTCACATGATCTGCAAGCACACGTAAAGATACATCCAGATGAAGGTTTTTATCGGTAAACTCCTGGATCTTTTTCACGTACTCTGACCGGGTATCTTTGACCTCGTTGGACGTGCCTTCCTTGAGTTTGGCGAGTACGCCGAGCGACCATTTGCGCAGCTTGCCGATGGTGGAGAAAACTTCGCCGCTCTGTAGCTGCTCAATATCACTGCCCATTAGAACTGCCAGGGTGAGCTTGTTCCGATGAGCCAGGTTCGTGAAAGCAGCGGTGATGAGAAAACCGGCCTCCATACAGTGTTCCCATGATTCAGACCATTTCTCATCCAGTTCGGCGCAGACAGCGAGTATTTTGTCCTCAGCTGCATCCCATTGGCCGCTTTCGAGCAGTTGAATGAAGGTAGGCGGAGTGTACAGCACATCCAGCGGCCCTTGTGCCGCAGGTGCCTCGACATCCGTCACCCGCATGACGAATTCATGCTCATCCCCGACGATCTGGCGGAAATAGGCGGAAGCCTGACGAAAGCGATCGTAGATCTGTTCCGGGAAGGTGAACCACTCGGTCATGACGATGGAGAGGGAGCCTTTCAGAAACTGTTTTACTTTGGATTGAAGCTGAATCGAGAGCTTTTCCAGAATGGTTTCTTTTCCAATATCGCCGTTCGTCTCTTTCAATTGCAGTAAAAACACAACATACCCGTGATCTTCCTTCACACCCCACACGTGCATAAACTCACCCATAATCTCCTCCGCCATGTTGATAATGGCATATTCGATCAGGGTCTGATCATGGCTGTCGTAGTGGCCGAACTCCTCCTCCATACGAACCAGCATCAGCGCGGCATCTCCGGTGTGGAAGGGCAGGTCATAGTTGTCCAGTTTACGTTCCCATTCGCTGGCGGAGAACCGACGTCCTTGTAATGTCTCCAACAAAAGGCGTCCTCGCAAATGCGGCAAATTCTCGCGCAGGGTAAACTGCGTCCGTGATAGGGAGCTGACAAGCGCCCATTCATTGTTCAACTGATCGATGGCTTTCTGCACCGCGCCGATCAGTTCGTCATCGGTTGGTGGTTTGAGCAGGTAGTCTACGGCTTCATACTGGATGGCTTTCTTGGCATAATCAAATTCGGAGTAGCCGGATAAGAGGATGCATTTTATTTTTTTGTCCCGGACGCGGATGCGTTCTATGAGTTCTATACCTGTCATTTCCGGCATCTGAATGTCCGAGATCACGATATCAATCGGATGGGTTTCAATGAGTTGCAGGGCTTCGCGAGCAGAGTATGCCCGGTGAACCTGTTCGATCCCGAGCGTATGCCAGGGTTTGGTCATGGACAGGTTATCGACCCAGTGTGCTTCGTCGTCTACGATGATCATTTGCATGGTTGTTTTGTCTCCTTAACGTTGGTTGAACAAAGACGTCTGTACACTTGCCACTCCGACGCCAGAATAAGCTTAGGATCGCTGTATCCCGGATTATTTATTGAATGACTTTAATAAATGTGTAAATTCGGTGATAAAGGCGACACTTCGTTTCTACAGGTTTTTTCTGTCCTCTGCGTTATCGTGTACGTGGTCTTGTTCAAAAATTAATCGATAGATCATGTGGTGAACAGGCCGCTTCGGTATTGAAGGTTTCTTTCGATCGCTGTTCAAGCCCCATTTTCCGGATTGGATTATTGGAATGTCAAAATGGTGCTTGAAAGGCGAACACTTCGTTTCTCCAGAATTCCTTCAATCCTCCGCTAAAGTTCACATAAAAAGGGTGAAAAAAGGATGAAGACTTTACTCTAACGTAAAGCCCTCTTAATAAATCTTCAGACAGATGCATGAAGTTTTTCTATCAACTTAGACAACTACGGGTAGTATCAACTCTTACCATTATCTCCTCGTTCCTTGTCCACATCCTTGCTCGGGATTTCCCAGACAATTTCGGTTCGGAAGCCACCGAGTGGAGATGGGCCGAACAGGAGATAGGAATGGTTGCCAAAGGTGTGGATCATACGCTGATACGTATTCCAGAGCCCGCAGCCGACTTCCTCTTGCAGTGGCTCCAGCATCTCCTGATTCAACGCTTCATACTGCTCCGGCGTAAGGCCGGGACCGTCGTCATCGATATAGATTTTGCCAAAGCCATTCGCACTTTCCCCGGTAATTCGAATCTCCCCCGATGTATACGACTTTCCAATCCCATGGATCACCGAGTTCTCCACCATCGGCTGCAGCATTAATCGCGGCACCGACTGTGAAAGCATATGCTCCGGAATATCAATGTGATATTCGATACGGCCATTGCGCAGCTTCTGAATATCCAGATAGTTGATCAGCAGCTTGATTTCTTCCTGCAATGAAGAGGTTTCCCGTTCCATCCGGGTGGTGTAGCGATAATATGCACTCAGGTTATGCGCCATGGACACGACGGCTTGCTCGTCCTTCATCTGTGCCATGTTGATGATATAACCGAGACAGTTATATAGAAAATGCGGGTTAATCTGTGCCTGGAGCTGCTTCAACGTCGCTTCTCTGGCCCGGATTTTTTCCTGAAACACATTTTCAATCAAATCCTGAATCTGGTGGGACATGTCGTTGAAACGGTGAAACAGAAACGAAAACTCATTCTGGTTGTTACTGTGCAAACGCACCGAGTAATCACCTTGCTGCACGCGGCGCAGACCTTTGATCAGCTTCTGGATCGGGTACTGCACATTGCGATAAAGCAGAATGGAAGCGGAAATACCTACAACGAGCAGCAAAATCATGCAGACATAGAACAGATTCTGGCTCAGCGAGATTGGCTGCAAAATCTGATATAGCGGCACGACATCCACCAGATGCCAGTCCAGATACGTGGATTTGACGGTGCTGACAAGATAGTTTTTGCCGCCCAGCTCCACGACATCCTGTGTTGTATCTTCGAGCGAGTGATTATCCAGATAATTGATCAGTTCGCCGGATAACTGCTTGTCAGCGGTGCGGTTCAGGATCGGGGCGTTGCCTTTGTGGTACAAGATCGGATCGCCCTGGCCGCCTGCTTTGTACGTGTCGAGCATATTCTGAATGTTCTCGTAGCTGAAGCTGGCTTCAATGACCAGATTGCTGCCTGTGAGCATGCCCGGCTGTGCCAATGAATCCGTATAGAACCAGTAAAAGGATTGCATGGCGTCTTTCGCGTCGGTGGAATGATCCCCGTAGGTCCATTGTCCGCTCATGTTTTTTTTCAAATACGCCTCGTCATAGCCGGTATCCCGGTTGTAGTTCGCAATAACCTCTTTGTTCTGCTGGGAGTACACCGCGTAGCGGGTTGGCCAGAGATCGGTTACGCCCGTCTGGAGTGTCATTTTCTCCTGAATGATGTACCGCGTCTGCATCTGGTCGTACTTATCCTGCCACAGATTCAGACCGTTGAAGGCACGCACATTCGGATCACGCGAGAGAATAAGGCTGAAATCCATCATCTGATTAATGCGGGAATCGATCTGACTGGACAGGAACGTGAGCTGCTTGGTGTTCGATACCTGCAGTTCTTTGCTGACGACGTCGTAGGTGACGTTGTTCGAATAGGTGTACATGATCAGAATCGGGATGAACAGAATGACGATTAACAGGTTGATTTTGGCGAAAAGGCTGAAGCGGGATCGGATTCCTTTTTGAAAAACGTTAAAGCGCTCCCATGTATACATAAAAAGTCTCCTCTATATTCACATCTAACTATATTGATGGCCCTTTTTCTCACACGTTAACGGAGAGGACAGAAAAAACCTGGAAAAGCGAAGCGCTCGCCTTTATCACCGGATTTTCCCTTTAAAAAGGGAATCAAAAAATCTGGGGATAACAGCGATTGAAAGGTTATTCTGTCTTCGGAGTGGTTCGTGTAAATAACACGATTAGTTCACCAATATAGATCAAACTAACAAAACCCTATCGACCCTAACAATGTTATATAGTCAGACCCCGGAATGGCTTGATACTATTTATATCAGAGAAGCCCAAGACACACAAAAACTTTTTTTGGGAACAGGAGAAGGTTCATATGGAGGCTAAAATGGAGGGTCAACGGCTCCCGCAGGCGGATGTGGGACGTAAGCTGGAACAGAAGAGAAAAAAACGTTACAAACAGCCGTGGGTACTGCACTTCATGGTGCTGCCAGCGGCCATTATGGTCTTTATTTTTTCATACATTCCGATGTCGGGTATTCTAATGGCATTTCAGGATTACAAGCCCGCGTTGGGCTTCAGTGGTTCGGAGTGGGTGGGACTGAAGCATTTCGAGTATATGTGGACCAATGATTATTTCCTGCAAATTACGTGGAACACGCTATTCTTTGCCTGCTCAAAGATCATCATGAACCTGATCATTCCGTTTATCTTTGCGCTATTGCTTAATGAGGTACGGAAGATGGCATTGAAACGTACGATTCAGACACTGGTGTATCTGCCACACTTCTTGTCCTGGGTAACGCTGTCCGGTATTCTGATCGACATTCTGGCGCAAACGGGCATTTTGAATCAGTTTCTGGTGTCGGTGTTTGGCATCAAACCGATTTTCTTCCTCGGGGATGGCAACTGGTTCAGGTTCACCGTCATTATCAGTGATGTGTGGAAAGAGTTTGGTTTTAACACGATCATCTTCCTCGCGGCACTGGCGGGCATTAACCCGTCTCTGTATGAAGCAGCCGAAGTGGATGGAGCGGGGCGCTGGAAGCAGACGATGTATATCACCATTCCGGCTCTCATTCCCATCGGGATCGTTATTGCTACACTGGCGCTGGGCAACGTGCTGAACGCCAACTTTGACCAAATCTTCAACTTGTACAGCCCATTAATCTATCAACAAGCGGATATCATCGATACGTTTGTGTATCGCGAAGGTCTGCTGAGCGGACAGTTCAGCTTTGCTACGGCGGTCAATCTGTTCAAATCGGTTATCAGTCTGATCCTCATCGTGATCTCGTACCGACTGGCGTACCGTTTTGCCGGATACCGAATTTTCTAAGAAAGGATGATGATGAACCATGTATCATAAAACGCTGCCATATCGCATTTTCAGCATCTTCAACAATGTGTTTCTGACCATCCTTTCGGTGCTCTGCTTGCTGCCGCTGTATCACTTGTTAATGGTATCACTGAGTTCGTCCGCTCCTGCGAATGCGGGGCTCGTGACATTCTGGCCGATTGGGTTTACGTTCGAAGCGTACGCCAAGACGTTTGATAACGCCAACTTTCTGTCCTCGCTGTGGGTATCCGTGGAGCGGACGGTGCTGGGTACAGGGCTTGCGCTGATCGTTAACACACTTGCGGCGTATGCACTATCCAAGGAAACACGTGTGTTCCGTGCACGGAATATCTACCTGTGGTATTTTGTCATCACGATGCTGTTCAGTGGGGGGCTTATTCCGGGGTATATCCTCATTCTGAAACTGGGCCTGATGAATACATTGTGGGCATTGATCTTGCCGGGGCTGGTGGCGGTGTTCAACATCATTCTGCTGCTGAATTTCTTCCGCACGGTGCCGAAGGATCTGGAAGAGGCTGCATTTATCGATGGCGCAGGTCATTTCCAGTCGTTTATCAAAATTTATCTGCCCGTGTCCGTGCCGGTTATTGCTACCGTTTCCCTGTTTATGATGGTGGGGCACTGGAATGCATATTTCGATGGCATCATCTATATCCGTGATTCGGAAAAGCTGCCGCTGGCGACGTTTATGCAGACGATCATCGTGCAGGCCGATATGACCAAGCTTGATCCCGAAGCGATTGCGAACCTGTCCCAACGAACCATCCGGGCGTCGCAAATTTTCATCAGCGCACTGCCGATCTTGCTGGTGTATCCGTTCCTCCAACGTTACTTTGTAAGCGGGATAGTTGTGGGGGCTGTGAAGGAGTAGGGTGTATGAGTAATTAGTAAGGTAATAACACGATTGTAAAAGGAAGCTGCCAACCTGGGGAAGGCCAGGGAGGTGGCTTCTTTTTTCATTGAATGTCATATTTGATAGTGGTTGCTTAGGGTACTTCAAAATCGTTGGTTAACGAGGTCGTAAACTGTGTAAACATATAATTTTTTAAAAGATAAGTGTTATATTGTCGCCATAAATCATGCAAGTGCAACAAAAATCTAGGCACTAGTATGTTGTCAATGTATGTCTTCTTTGCGTTTTAAAATAAATATTCTTATGCAACTGTAGATTATTACTATAATATTCATCAATAATAGACCTAAGTATCCATCCGTAAATTTGGTTCTCTCAATCCACTTGTTCACTAGCTCTCCAGTAAGAGCTTGTTTCGCTAAATAATTATTGATATCATTTTGATTTATCTCATCGATGTATATAAGTGGGAACTCCACGCTATTGGAGGAAGCTAGCGGCAGATAAAATTCTACCCATTTCTGCCCTGTCCATCGATCATATTTATAGTTAAAATTTACACTAGATTGGGTTTCAAGATTGTCCCATCTAAGAAAACCTAAAATGAGCAGAATAAAAAGTGTAACAACGCTAACAATTATCTTCTTATTTTTCAATATAATTCACATCCTTATTATGCACTAAGTATATCCATTCATATTATTCAGATACACTTAGTGCTAATGAGCCTGTATATCCTACGTACTTACTCCATAGAATTATTTAGTTCCTCTTTAATTTCTTCAACGAACTCTGTTGCATCTGTATTTTTGAATCCTTTAAGCATTTTAGATTCTGTGCTGGAACTAACAATTCCGTTATCAACTTGCCATACACCATCATTAAAATTGTAGGACCAATAGAAGTTATCTGATGTCCGGTTTAACATTAGAACAACTTCATTATTCGTTTTTAATTTATCAGTACTTTCTTTTCTCTGTAAGTATATTATTTCATTCTCAATTAAGTTTCCTGAAATGACTTCTTCAACTTTAACTTTCACCGGAGTAACTAAATATGAAGTATCAACTTTTGGATTATAAATACCAGTTTCTCGGCGTACTTCGGGTAACTCTTCGATTACAATTCCTTTCACGATCAACTCAGGAATTGATAATTCCTCAGCAATAGAGTCACTTTGTATAGTAGCACCTAAATGATTATGGACATCGTGTGTATGTAATGATGAGGAATAAACATAACCAAAACCAATACTAGACGAAATACAAAATAATGAAATTAGAATTTTTTTCATTTTTTCCACTCCTATTTATATACTCTATTAAAATCATTAATGTCCGTTGACGTTGGTGTCGTAGAAAAATTACTTTCATGCCACATGCTTGTTCTCATGACTGAAGTTGCACCGATTAAGCTGTTATGGTGAATGGTTAGAGCGTGGCCAATTTCATGAGCAATAACACCTCTTCTTCTATCTTGCTTTGTAGATGATAAAAGCCCTCCAGTATCCTTACCTGTATTTATATAAATAGCAGCATAATCAATACTATTAGATGAAGTACAATTATTTGTTAATAAACTAGTAGCACAAGCATACGCACCATCAAATGGTTGTGTCCATCCATACGTATTTGATCCCCAGCCATTATTATTCCATGTTTGTGCACTAACTGCTCTAATATCAACATTAGATGAAGCAAACGAAGCTGAAGATAGGTTTATGTTTGCACTTGTGTTCTTCCATCTATTAATTCCTTCTGTTATATCTGTAGAAGTGTAATCTCCACCGGCAGCGTATTCAGTACTAATTTTCAGATTCAATTTCCCTGATTTAATAAAAGAACTCTTCCACATATACGCTTCCATTTGAGCAAAAACATTTGAACTAATAAAAAAAGTAATAAAGCAAGCTAGCAATAGACCGATTGCAAATTTCAAATTATTCTTCATAATAACAAACCTCCATTTTGTAAATTACTGGCCAATTTTTACATACTATCACACTTCATATGAATTTAACATACTTAAATGTTAAAATTTATATTTATTAGAATATTAATGTTTTTTAGATCTAGTTTGCTGTATTTTATTTTTTGTGAATATGATGATGTGTTCATTTTGATCATAATTTTCTAGGTTCATGTATAGTGCAGTGTTTAGCATAAAGTTAAGGAGGGAAGAGAGCGGATGATTTCAGATTCAAATTCCTGGTCTGTATGTATATCTAGCGATGTTGAATTGAACTTTCTGGTTTATGTCGCGAGAGCGTACAGCATCTGTGATGAATACTTCGATAAGCACGGTGCGTGGCCTAACAGACAGGTTGTATTACCAGATCAGCTTCATCAGGAGCTTGAGACACAATGGCATGATTTCTGGAATGGCAGTATTCAACAAAAAGCGGAAGCGAAGATTCGGCAAAAGGCTGCATTAGAGTCTCAAACACCGGATCTAGCTGTGTCTCATACCATGTTTGCACACCTTAACCATAACTATGTATCTCCTTTTGTTCTGGAGCCTCCCGATTTCGCAGCCATCCAGCACCATGGGTTGAGGGAAGCTTTGACAGTACAATGGCCGTCCTTCATCCAATGGTGGAACATGCCTGCAGGCGGACAGGCTGCGATGCACTACTGGGAACACATCACGGATGTAATTCGTTATGTTCGAGAGTTCGAGATCGAAGCGGGCAGACCTATTCAGTCCTTCCATTTAGATGTGGAGCTAATCTATAACGGCCCATGTAAGCCGATTGAGGTTACGGACGAATACGTCATTATGCCGATCAGAACGGCTTACTTAATGAAGCCGGACTGGTGGAACGAACGCTTCAAAGAGAGGTATTGAGAGCGGCAGTTTTACTATGGCCTAATTACAGGGTTTGCAGTTAACTCTAAATCAGGAGGGAATCAAATGGAATTCAGAAAGATTACTTGGCATAATTTTATTGAATGTATCGAACTTAAAGTCTCTCCAGAACAGCAACAATTCATCTCTTCGAATCAGCATGCACTTGCAGAAGCGTACATAGCCTCGGATGAGGGGCAGATCATCATTACCTTTGCGGTATACAAGGAAGAACGAATGGTCGGATTTATTTCGATGTATTATGACGATGGGGACGGGAATTTCGATTACAGCAGCTATGGTATTTTCAAAATGATGATCGATCATCGGTACCAGGGCCAGGGATACGGCAGAGAAATGGTAGAGAAAGCGGTAGCGTATGCACAATCAGCCCCTCGCGGAAAAGCCAAAGTGGTAGAGTTGACGTATAAACCAGAAAATGTGGCAGCCAAGAAAATCTACGACTCGCTTGGTTTTCGTCTTACGGGTGATGTACTAGCGTGTGGTGAGGTACAGGCGACACTAACGTTGTAGCAGACAGGCATGTACCAATTAACAACAGTTTATAATAAAAAACTTGTTAGAATTAATGAGGAGGGAAGGTATGAAATGGCATGAAGTCCAGCAGATATTTCCGAATCAATTCGTGAAATTTGAAATCCTCCATTCAGAAGAGTCAGAGAGCCAAGAAGTAAGATTAAATGGTTAAGAGACAACTGAATAATTAACAATGGACGATCACCTACTGTGAGCATCCATTGTTAATTAATGATCTAAATCAAAGTTACTCATTCGTAATATTTATCGTTTTATCAGTGATCGTTTTTCCATCACTCCCTAATGCTTGAACCACTAGACGATTGTGTAATGACTTACCCGCAATATTCCATGTTATTTTCCAACCATCGCTCCCACTGGTATCATACCCAATTAGTTCTCTTTCTCCCCACGTCTCTGTCCCGGTTGGAACGGACCAGAAAAGAAGTGTTTCCGCGTTGGTTGCCTCTACAGTGACCGTCAAATCAGAACTGTTTGCAGGGACTACGACCCAACCTTCTTTTTCAGGGAAGTTAGTCTTAATACTCGTTATCACAGGTGCAGACTCTTTTCTTAGGACATTTTCAGTCTCAAGATTTTTTCCAGAGTCTTCTGAAGTACATGCAGTGAGAAGAAGAAGGAAAAAAAGAAGCAGGTAAAATGCTTTTTTTTGTCATAATTATCACCTCCTTCTATAATTTTCAATGAATAATCTATATTATAGAAAAAACTGAATTAAAATTCCAAAAAAACGCCAAACTTTACGTTTGACGTTTTTAAACTGAAGTATATGATTAATAGTTCCCAGTTTGGATGTATCCACTACTTTTATCAGAAAAACTGTAATAATAGCTTAGTATAGTGTAGTAGTCATACTCTGGGTAATTTTGTGCAATATATTGTGTGCCCCATTGACTTAACACTCCACCCCAAGCTGTACCAATAACCCCTTCTGATCCTGCTCTATACTGAGCGTCAAAAACTTTACCAATTGTATAGCTTCACTGAACTAACAATCTATATTAACGGAAAGAAAAAGGATTGGATTAATAATATAGTGTACTGGAACGAAGCTCGTTGCCTACACGATGCTGCCCTGCTATAATTCCCGTATATCGACTGCATTGGGGGTTATGACGTGGCAATATGGATGATGCCGGATTGCTCGTTCGCTAGAAAGCCTTACGCAAAGCCTGAATAGGGGCGGACTTTGTGTAGGGCGCGACAAAATGAGATCGTATGCCCTGGAAAAGCAACATCAACATAATGGTTCAACCCGCAGGCTTTGCACCTTATTTGCTTGACCACTATAAATAAGGGGCTGAAGGCCATGCAAACACCATTTATTCATAATCATCAATATAACTACATTTATAAACAAGCCGAATTTCTGCTGAAAACGCTGCGCTCGGTCGTGGACCCCAAAGTATTGGATACGGTCCGCTACACCGTCAGTACGAATGCCGTAGGCATCTTCGAGGATCTGACGCTGGAACAGAAGCAGCTGCTGGAGCAGCTATCCACGTATGCGACGCCGCATGACGTGCAGACCTACTTGAATCAGCTTGAGGAATATCTGATTCCATATCCGCAGGTCACAGCTAAGCAGATTCAAAAGCTGTTTCCCAAGGCCAAAAAGCTCAAGCTGCCCGATCTGGAATCCATCGACTACGCACACACAACCTACCTGAGATGGATCGACATAGCGACAAGCCGCTTGTTCATCGTCTACCCACTTGAAGGCAAGTTCCTTGGGATCGAGGGACGAATCACGCCTACGAACAAGAAGGGGTACTGTATGTTCTGTCATCGCCATCAGGAGCTTGGATTTTTCAACGTGAAGACGAAGGCACACTCGGCGGACAATTTTGCATCGGTTGGTCAGTATGTGTGTATGGATGATAAGGCGTGCAACGAGAGCATTACGGATACTAGCATGCTGGAGAAATTCTTGCTTGCAGCTGTAAAATAAAGCAGAAGAGTCGTGTACAGCGAATATAGCGAAACCAAAGTAGTATCGTAAAACAGCACAAAATACAGATCGTAAAGCAACACAAAACACACACAAGGTCGCTCAGTTGAGCGGCCTTTTTTGGTGTGTGATGCGGAGATTTTCACTTACCATAACCGCTCATGCAAGGCGGGAACGGGTGGTTTATTTTTCAAAAGGCGGAGCGGCAAGTAAGGTGTTTAGTTTTTTTTATTGTGAAAGTCACGAATGCACCCTAAGTATTTAGGTTGTTAGTGACTTGGCAGAATGGCTGGCATAGTTAACGCCCAACTCGTATGCCTGATTCAGCAGTTCCTGATAATGCTCCGGCGGGGCATCAACGGTATTGTACAGAAACTCAACCTTTGAATTAGCCACGCCGCAGTAATCGGCGATTCCGATATTAAGCAGATTACGAATTGAATCACCGTAGCCCCGTTTGTTCATCTGTTCTTCGGTCACACCGGCAAGGGCAATCCACAAAATTTGCTCATGATGCAGCTTGTTCGTGCCATAGGCAAAACTGTTGTTCATGACACGGTCAATGTAACCTTTCAGCATTGCAGGCAGATGCCACCACCATAGGGGGAAGACAAAAGCAATGGCATCGTGTTTCCTGAGCCGCGTGATCTCGGCTTCAATCTGAGGAGAGAAGCGCTGAATTTCTTGCGTATAGTCAGGTTCATCTTCTGCGCGTAGAATCGGATCGAAACCTATCTCATGTAAATCCACGATTTCTGCTTGATGCCCCGCTTCTGCCAGTCCTTGAATAAAACGATCGGTGACCTGAAAGGTCAGAGAATCTTTACGGGAATGGGATACGACAACTAAAACGTTCATTAACAATCACAGCCTTTCTGGAGCGTGGTTAGGTAGCCATGTCTCCTTGGATGATGCTATTATAAACAGGGTTGAGAACATCTGGAAGTACGCACTTTGATGTTCTATAGGGAGATGAAAGTGCCCTAAGAACATGAATGTACCTTGATTGGAAGACCGCAATATGTCCTCGGCATGCAGATGAAAGGTGCAGGAAGGTTGTTCTAGTCAAGAAATGTCGGTGTACATTATGTTGGTTCAACGGATAGGGAATATGGAGGAATGCGCGGTGACGGAACAAGACAAGACAAAAACGGGTGCGAATGCTCCCAAGAAATATAGGGTTGGCGTTGAAGCAGCTTTGGAAGTGATGGGTGGGAAGTGGAAGCCGCTCATTATTTATCATTTATTCACAGGGCGCAAACGGACCTCGGAGCTGCGGCGGCTGATCCCGGACATTACACAGAAAATGCTGACGACCCAGCTTAGAGGATTGGAAAAAGACGAGATTGTACAGCGCAAAGTTTACTCCGAAGTGCCTCCCAAGGTGGAGTATGAGCTTACGGAATACGGATGGGGACTCAAGCCTGCGCTGGATCTTCTGTGCTATTGGGGGGAAGAGCATCTGGACAAAGTGTATGGAGATCGGTCGAAGGTGCTGGAGGACTTTACAGCTTCAGAAACGTGAAGAACGGGAGGGCAAAACAAATGGACGATACCGTAAATGCTCAAGGCGTAAACCAAGCGAATCAAACGAATCAAGCGGATCAATTAGGCCATTCTCACCAAAATACGCAAGCCATTAAGGCTGCACAAGCTGATCAGTCCACAAAGGATACTCCGGCACACTCAACCGATCCATCTAAACAGACCGTGCCGATCCGTTGTGAAGGAGTTGCTGCTGTGCTGATGAAAAAGTATCTGGACCAGTACCATGTGCTGATGCTCAAGCGAGCTGGCCGGATGCTGCATAACGAATGGTGTTATATCGGTGGCGGTATAGAGTATGGTGAGAAGGCATGGGAAGCCGCGCTTCGCGAAATCCGGGAGGAAACGGGCATCACGGAGGTACGTTTATATAGTTCGAATCAGTTCGAGCAGTTCTATTCACCGACAGAGGATTATATTTATATGGCTCCTGTCTTTGTAGGGTATGTGCGTGAGGATCAGCCTGTCCAGTTAAATCATGAGCATAGCGAGCACCGTTGGATGACGTTTGAAGAAGCGAAGCAGCACGCAGCCTTGCCCGGCATTGATGATATTCTGGACTTTGTCGAAAAGCATTTTGCCAAAAAGGCTCCTTCCAAGTGGTTGAAGATTAATGGAGATTGAATAGAGTAGGAGGGATATCTCATCACATTTAATACGTTTTATCCAAGAGCATTGTTAAACTTGATGTGTATGCTGATGATTGAGGTCATTTTATCCAGAAGTGTTTTTTTTAGTGGAAATGGTGTATTAAAATACTTTGGTTTATTCTTATTTGTTTATATTTTAGTTTATATTGTTTTTCTCATTCGGCGTGTGCTGTTCTCCAAACCGAACATTACGCTGGAAGCAGATCATGTGATCTCTACCAAACTACAGAAATACGACGCGTCTCAGATTGAATGCATTTATATGAATTACAGACGAATCGGGTTTAAACTCTATGGCAAACGGATTGTGCCAATGGATTTATGCTTTTATTTTAAGAGAGATCAAGAGACTGCAGGCGTAGAAGCCGTCCATGAATGGGCCGCGCGGAACGACAAAGAGATAAAGCATAAATTTTTCCAAACCTTGGCGTAGCAGAATACGTCTGTTGAATATAAGCAGTGTTTAGACTGGAGATTCTGGAGGAATGGCGATGAAAACCATAGAGCAATTTCTAACCAGCGATTGGTATCAAAATAGGATAGCTGAACTCGTTCAGCTTAAACCTCAGGTGAAATTTGTTGAACATGCCAGTTATGAAGCACCTATCCTGATGGATTCTTTTAGAGAATGGAAGTATGTTCTGGAGGGCTCTGAGGGCAATGTTCCAACGGAAGAGGAATGTGTACAGTGGATTATGGGGCAGATCGCCGAGGATAAGGCGTCCATTATGTCATATGTGGTTGCCAGGTTAACGTTTAGTGAAGAGTTGCATGATGATCCGGATGGAGAATTCGCAGCGGGCGAGGAACTGGAAGCAGGGGATCGGTCGGAAGTGGTGGAGATTTTGGGATTCACAAGATCAGTCGTCGCCCACACGGTCATCGAATATGATATGGTCAAAAATCATCCGAAGCAGTTAACGGCGTATTTTAAACGGACACATATCCCTGGTGCAGCCAAATTTGCATCACAGATTAAAAAGCTGTACGAGCAGGAGAGGTGCCTATGAAAATTTTAACAAAAGAGTGGTACGAGACTTGTCAGCAGACAGGGCTTCATTTTGGCATGAGAGTACATAAAGGAGCGGCTTCACTGGACGAAGCTCTTTATGAGCGGCTGTATAAACGGAAGGAAAAAGAGCATGTAAAGCTCCAGCGCGATGTATACAATACCGATCCACGTTTCATGCTGGAGCATGATGGTCAGGTCATGACCCGGGTAGACAAAGCATTTAGCGGGGAAGAGGTGACGGAGGAAGATCAACTTGTGTATCAGATGCCTCCCGAAGAGCGTGCCCATATCGAGAAGCTGATTGCCGAGTACGATGCTCGTCCTGATTTTGATGAGAAGCAGTGTAAAGAAGACTACAAGGAAGCCATGGAATGGAATTACAAGAACCATGCGGAGCGCTTGCCCGCGGAGATTGTAGAGCAGATTGCGGATATTCGTGTATTCTCCTTGGGTTATTGCACACGCGAGGTCAAGCAGCAGCTCAAGAAAAAGAGTGAAGAAAATATGAAAGAGATGGAACGTGTATTGCAGGAGTACCGGGAGGACGTAGAGAAGCAGGGGATTCCAGTTGATGTTCGCCGTCAGTTGCAATTTCATGATTGTATTGTGACAACGTTGTTGAACGGCGATGATCTTGTTCTGCAGTTCGACTCAAGAGGCGGCTTTACTGAATTCAGTAAACTAACGCTGAAAGCAGCCAAAATTCTCAAGCAAGAAGGCGCGGTTGTCGGCAAATACTGGCTCTATGAAGAGCTCTACCAAATCGACAATGAATATGAGTTGCATGTTTTGTTAAACGGAGAACCAATGTCGGAATTAATTGTACGCTGCACTGATATTGTTGCCGAGATAGAGTAATCCGAAATGTGATCAGCATGGTGTTTACCTTTTGTGTTTCGGCTGCGTTTATTGTAATTCTTGTATGTAAGAAAAGAGGTCATACCTGTTCAGAGGAGGTATGATCTCTTTTCCAATTAAAGGTTGTTATTCTATTCCCAATTCCATATCTCTACCCGATTCAAATGGAAATGATGAAATTCCGGATTTTTAGCGATTTTTTGCAGTTCACGTACAGGCCCCGTTACAACGGCACCGTATACTTGCACACCGTTCTTTTTCAAGTAGGCCAGACGCCTCTGATCCAGCTCCACTCCGCTGTAATCGAGATGGCTGGACATCCATTCCAGATCAGAAAGCATGAATTCGATTTGTTCCTTCATGGTTCCTTGTGACTGCTCTTGCTCTTTGGATTCTGTAGGAAAATAGTTAAACCATCTGCCACTATCGTCTTTGATTTCATAGAGTGGTTTCAAGCTAAGATGTGGGATATTGTAGTCAAACATGCCTGCTCTCGAATAGGAAAGATTTTTCTCCTTCAATTCACCTGAATAGATGGGCATGGCCGTTACGCCGATATCGTATTTGGACAGAAGCTGCATCAGTTGCTCGGGAGATTTCAGATTCTTCAAAGAGATGGACATTTCGGCAACATGACCGTCATCCAGATTACGAAGCTGCTTGAGACTGCCATTTTCCTCAGAGTCATCAGATGAAGGCTTGCCATCCACCAAAGCGTAGGGAAGGTAGAACGGGCCAATATTATTGCCATTCAGATACGCACCTGTATTGGTGATCTTATAGCTGAATTTCCCCGTAATACTGAGCTCGGCTTGAATCTCGCCAGTAATCACTTCCCATGAGCCAACGAGACGATACACTTTAAGATTTGTCTTTTGTGTTAGAAAGGGAGTCACTTCAAACGGTAATTGAATTTTTTTTTCCACGCGAAGTCCGTCACCGTTCATCTCCACCACCGAAATGATGGATCGCATGAACTCATTACGTACCTTGGATTGATCAAAATAAATATGCAGAACCGAGATATAAACATGATAGAGCATAAATAAGAGAAACAGAGCTCCCCCTGCATTGAGAAACAGCTTTAACCTTGTTTTCCATATCATTCGTTTGAACTGCTTATGACTCCATTCAGGGCGTTGGTTTTCATAATCATCTTGATGGAGCGCATGCAGATCATCTGGTACATCTGGTTTGGACATTATTCATTCTCTCCTTTCATCTGTCTCATCTCTTCTCTAAAACGTGCTCTGGCGCGGAACAGGGAAACTTTAACCTGGCTCATCGTCATATCCAGAATTTCGCAAAGTTCCTTGTAAGAAAGCTCATTCATCTCGCGAAGCAGCAGTACAGTTCGATACTGTTCGGGAAGTTTCTTTATTACCTTCTCAATGAGCTTCATTTGTTCATGAGCAACGAGTACCTCCTCGGGCGAACGGTATGTATTTTCTATACATTGTTTCTCCAGTTCCCTATTCATCTCCATTTCCCCGCGATGCTTTCGATACCAATCAATAAATAAATGCCGGGCTACTTTGTACAACCATGCTCTGGCATAGTCAGCATGTTCCGTTTTCATGGATATCATAGCTCTGTAAAAGGTTTCCTGAACTAACTCCTCGGCGATTTCCTGTGATCCACACATTCGATAAAGATAGAGATACAGGGAGGATTGGTACTGTTTGAATAGTTCTGCATATAAATCACTCCTCATTCCAGGTTTCATCCTCCTTCACTAAGACAACGGGTGGATTTGAAAAATGTTACAATAAAATTAAAAGATTAGGAATTACATGCATTGCATTGCGCTTATGTCAGATATATGAGCTAATAGTCAGCAAGGAGATGATTATGGAATTGTTTACAGCATTAATCTGGATTCTCGTAAGTATTATTTTCATTCTGTTAATTGTCGGGATCGCGCGTTATGCTGTGGACTCGTCTCAAACGTCAGGAAAACTGGATACGCTGATGAAGGAAGTACGTGACCTGCGAGCCGAAGTCAGGAGACTTGAGCAGTCCAAGCAGCACAGCCAACATATTATTGATGAAAAGGTGTAACGGTAGAAAATGCATATGTTGATTGGACAGTAGGCTCGGACCATAACTTGAGCGGGAGTGAATGAATATGATGTATGCAAATGGAGACATTCAAGCTGTTTTTATTGACAGAGATGGCACCATCGGAGGTACGGGACATTTTATTCATCCGAGAGATTTTCAGTTGTATCCGAATGCACAGGAAGCGATTATGCTCTTAAAGCAAAACGGAATGAAGGTATTTGCCCTTACCAACCAACATCGAATTTCACGCGGACAAGCGACAGTTCAGGAATTTGAGCAGCAGTTTCAGGAATATGGCTTCGATCAGGCCTATATTTGCTCTCATGAGGAAGAATGCAGCTGTCGAAAACCTAAACCAGGCATGCTGCTTCAGGCCGCAGCGCAGCATGGTTTGGATCTGACGAAGTGCATCGTTATTGGTGACGTAGGCGAGACGGATATGCTTGCTGCTCATGCTGTAGGAGCGACCAAGATTATGGTGAGAACAGGCTGGGGCGAATCTTCATTAACGAGATTCAGAGATAAATGGGCGGAGACTGAGCCGGAATATATTGCCGCAGATATTTTGGAAGCAGTACATTGGATTGTTGGAAATAAAGGGTAAATTGTACAGCCGGTTTATTGCACATGTTACAATGAAAAATGGACCGAGTTTGAGGTTAGGAGTGGTTGTATGATCGCCAGAACATGGCATGGAGCGGTGCCGCTGGAGAATAAGGAAGCTTTTCTCGAATATGAGTATGAAACAGGGGTAAAAGATACGTTGGCGGTAGAAGGAAATCGCGGAGCGTATTTAAAAGTGGTAGAGCAGGGGGCCTATGCTCATTTTTTCCTGTGCACGATGTGGGAGGATATGGAGTCGATGATGGCATTTGCCGGGCCTGAACCTACTATTGCAGTAACGTATCCCAAGGATGACGAGTTAGGCTTGATCTCCGATCCAATCGTAATTATACAGGAAGTGACCAGTGCGGATAATCCGTTCGAGAAGGGCTAGATATCAGCCTATGATTTCAGAGTATAAAAGAAAACAGGAGTATATATGCATAATAACAACCAACACATGCAAGATATCAACAAGCTGTTTCAGGAACATCGGATTGATGAAGCAATTGTAGAAGCTGAAATGATGTCGGGCACGACGGCAGGACGGGTGCTCAGGCTGCGTGCAAGCTCGGGTGAGCAGTATATTTTGAAGTGGGATGATCCAGAACAAATCCACATTGCCCGGCAGTTTCTGGAGACGTACAGTGATGTACGGCTGCTGCCTAGCCTTCTCTTTACTGGCTCGGACAGCACCTGTTTTGTATACAGCTATATGACGGGTGAAACTCATTACAATCGGGGACCAAAGAAGATCTGGTTAACCCGGCTGGTCAAAGAACTGTTTAATACATATGTGCGTGTGGCAGATACAGCGTCATGGGGAAGAATGGAGCTTCCGCGCAGGACGTGGAGGGAATTCAACCTGATTAGTATTGAAGAGGCCAGAGAGAATCTGGGTGACGTGCTTGGCACGGAAGATTATGATCTGGTTCAAATTCTCGTCAATCGTCTGTTTCAGAAGCATGAGGACGCGAGGTTTCTTTTGCATGGGGATACAGGGGTTCATAATTTTGTGTTTGAGCAAAAGGAATTGATCGGGGTTATCGATCCGTCTCCCATGGTGGGCCCGGTTCTTTATGATTTTCTGTACGCCTTTTGTTCCTCGCCCGATGACCTTGACCCGGCGTTGTTGTGGGATGTATTCGAGCAGTTAGAGCATGTCGACATGCATCAATCCAGATTGATGGAGGAAGCGATGGTTCATTTATACTGCCGGATCGGGCTTAGTAACAAACATCATCCGCAAGACCTGCCAGAGTATCTCCGAGCGTGGAATGAGTGGAGACAGCACATAATGCACACAGCACAGGAGTGGGATGAATGATAGCATGGTTATTCGATTATTATCCGCCAAACAACACGATTGAGTTCAGAAGCTCAGATGACCTGCCCCGATAGCTTGTCGCTTTGCACTTTTTTCTGAAAGCACTGGTTAATGATCGTATTCTCACGGCTGATTAATTGTTGGGACAAAAGGGAGAGTTGCAGGCTTATATTGGACTAGAGTAATAGAGGCCGTCAGAGTTAGGTTTACTGTAATAGTACGGTTAATAGTTAGGGTATGGGTTGCGGGATAAGAGTAAGGGTCACATTAAGGAGAATAGTAAAGTAAAAGTAAAAGTAAAAGTAAAAGTTGTGATGTAGAGAGCCTTGGCTTTGTGTCAGGGCTCTTGTCATTGTTTATATTTCTTCATATTTCTTGAATAATACCGATATGGTCAGGCTCAGAAATGAACTACAATTTTAACGAATCTCAGGAAGCTTATTTGCCCTGAATCAGGGGTGTCAGAATTCTAACGATTCCTAGGAAGCTTATTCCATCTAAAAAGCTCAAAATTGCCCTTTTTTCTACGAAAAATAGCTAAATAGCGTTTCTGTGAATCGTTAGAATTTGGGGGAGCCCAAATTCGCCTGAATAAGGCTTCTACAGATCGTTAGCGCACCAGACGCTGCGAGGTTATTGTGGATACTCCTGATGAACTTGGTATTGCGCTTGGCAAATCCTCTGTGAGTGATGACAAGAAAAAGGTGCCTCATCCGTAGCATGGAAAAGAGATTCCATGTGCTAGATGTGTTTTGTTGAAAATTAAACTGGATTTATTGCTCTTTTATCTATAAAATGGAATTATAAAACGAAACTTAGTTTCATCAAATGAAACTAAGTGGGAGGTTGATGAATAAACATGAACTTTCATTTCAACGGCATTGACCATGTTCAGCTGGCAGCCCCTGTCGGCTGTGAGGCAGAGGCTCGGCATTTTTTCCATCAGATATTGGGCTGGACTGAGATTGCAAAGCCTGAACTGCTGCAGAAACGCGGCGGTGTGTGGTTTCAGTGTGGCGATCATCAGGTTCATATTGGTGTGCAGCAGGATTTTGCACCTGCTACCAAGGCTCATCCGGCATTTCATGTACAGAACCTGGAACAGTTGCGTGAGCACCTTCGTCTGCACAACCTTCAAGTTGTTGACGACGAGGCAAGAACGGATGAGGGAGTCCGGCGCTTTTATGTGAATGATCCTTTTGGCAATCGACTGGAATTTCTGGAGTGGATTGCAGTAAAACCAGCATAAACGGCATAGAGCTAACTTTAATGCCAACGCTAACGCTAAGCTAATGCTATGCCAACGCAGCGCTGACATTATCATTACAGCAGCTCAAAAAACAGGACGATCCTATTTACGGGAATCGTCCTGTTTTATTTTTTTTTTATCTGATATGGGCAGGCAATTTGCTTGTGACAAACTTAATGATGGTGATGCGCATGCGCATCGGGTGCATCACCTTTTACGGTGCAGAGGACCGAGGTGTCATGAAGATGTTTTTCAGACTCAACCTGAAGTGTCACATGTTTGATCTCTTTGTGTTCAAGCAGGTGCTCGATTTTCTGCACCAGAATTTCGGACGCATATACATCCATCGTGCCATCCACCACGATATGGGCGGTCAATGCGTTCAGGTTGCTGGTGATCGACCAGACGTGCACATCGTGTACTCCTTTGACGCCTTCTACTTGCTGGATTGTCTGCACCAGATCGTTGACATTCACGTTGGCAGGTGTGCCTTCCATGAGAATGTGCAAAGAAGACTTGGTGACATAATACCCACTACGCAATACGAGCACCGCCACAATGACACTCGCCAGCGGGTCAGCCCAGCCCCAGCCGAAGAACATCATCAGGAGAGCAGCGGCGATCGCGCCGATGGAACCCAGCATGTCACTGATGACATGCAAGTATGCCCCCCGCATGTTCAGGTTGCCCTCCGTATCACTGCCGCGCATCATAATCCAGGCAACCAGAATGTTCACAAGCAATCCGATTGTACTGATAATCAGCATGCCCATCGTTGCAACCTCAGGCGGGTTGATGAAGCGCCCAATGGCCTCGTAGAAAATGTAAAGCGCAATAGCAATTAACGTAACGCCGTTTAACGTTGCTGCCAGAATCTCAAAGCGTCTATAACCGTAGGTTTTGCCTGCATTGACGGCTTTTTCCCCGAATGTGAACGCGAGTAAAGCAATTCCGAGTGCGATGGAGTCCGAGAGCATATGGCCTGCATCGGAGATGAGTGCCAGGCTGTTGGTGATGAATCCTCCGAAGGCCTCTACGATCATGTAAAAGGTAATGATAATGAAGGAAAAGAGCAGTACCTTTTTGTTATTGGTGCCATGTGCGTGATTGTGTCCATGGTCGTGCCCATGATTGTGACTATGTTGGTGTCCTGACATTGAAAATCCTCTCCTTGGGAGCCTTGCTCCGTTATGTAAGTAGCCTGTTGCAGTTGAGTGAGACATGTTTGTTACGTGTTGCAAGTTTTAAATGCGTGGGGTTCTGTTGCAGGTTGTTGTAACAATCACTTTATATGATATATCTTGTTGTCCTGAATAGAGTTATGTTACATGTTTCAATGCTACTGCTGTTTGTCCCCGATAAACAACTGTTTTTATTTAATATGAACATATGAACAATTACTCATATGTTATGTGTTTATTATAATTCCGTCCTACAGTAGTGTCAACCCAATTTGAGGAAATGTAAACATGGATCGGTACAGACAAATGATACTGGCAGCTGCACTGGCAAATTGCTTTCTGTTTGTGCTACCATCGGGGCAGGATGATTATAGAAGGGCGGACAACGAGATGAAACATCTGCTGTTGGCAGACGATGATGCCAATATTCGTGCACTGCTACGCCATGTGATGACGAAGGAGGGATACCGGGTTCATGAAGCACAGGATGGTATCGAGGCGGTCAAAATCATACAGGAGACACCCATTGATCTGGCGATTCTGGATGTCATGATGCCAGGCATGGACGGACTCGAACTGTGTGATTACATTCGTCAGCATTACGACATTCCTATTATATTGCTGACCGCAAGGGATCAGCTGGCGGACAAGAAAGAAGGGTACCTGCGGGGTACGGATGAATACGTGACCAAACCGTTTGAGCCGGAGGAAATGGTGTATCGGGTCAAAGCTTTGTTTCGCAGATATCATCGTACCTCCAGTGATATGATTCGCATGAACCGGATTGTGATTGACCGCAACAATGTGGAGGTGAGCGACGGGGAGTCGATTTTATTTTTACCGATGAAGGAGTTTGAATTATTGTCCCAGCTTGCCCAGTTTCCAGGGCGTCTGTTCTCGCGGGATGAGCTCATCCGACTTGTCTGGGGAGCGGATTATGAAGGGGACGACCGAACTGTGGATGTACATATCAAGCGGCTGCGTGACCGGTTTACAGATTATGCGGACGATTTTGTGATTCAGACGGTGCGGGGCATCGGATACAAGATCGAGGTGAAAGCGCATTGAGAACGTTGTACGTTCGGATATTTCTCATTACGGTGGCGGTGATTATCGTCAGTAGTATGCTTGGGTTCTTTTTCTCCAACATTTACTACCACGCGAAGCTTAAAGACTTTAACGATGAGAAGCTGGTCGGGATTGCCATGGATATGAAAGAATTTGCCGAAGAGCAGTCCAAGCCTGATACGGTGGAGCGATATCTTCACAACGCAGCGGCATTAGGTTACGAAATCTATGTCACCGACGGTCAAGGTTCCGATCAGTTCTACGGACGTGAATTCCGCGAAAAGGATCTCGATCCACAGGCCGTTCGTCAGGTACTGGGCGGTAAGGTGTATCATGGCGTGGCCGAGTTTCCGAGCCAACCATTTATTACGGGATTTTTCGATAATCAATTAAGCAATACGGTGGGGGTTCCGCTGCAAGTGGGTGATGCTCGTTATGCCATGTTCATGCGTCCCGATGTTATTTTGCAATTTGGAGAACTGCGGATTTTCTTTGCACTCATTGGGGCATTAACGGTGGGTATCAGTGTCCTGATCTTTCTGTTCAGCACGCGTTATCTGGTGAATCCGATTGAACGTCTGTCCGAAGCGACAAAACGCATTGCGCAAGGCAATTATAACCTGAAATTAAATACAGCAAGACGTGATGAGATCGGGCAGCTGGCCCAGCATTTTATGACAATGAGTCGTGAATTGGAGCGGGTGGATCAGGCGCGTCAGCAGTTTGTATCCAACGTATCTCATGAGATTCAATCACCCTTAACCTCTATTCAGGGATTTGCGCAGTTGGTGGCGGATCGGGAATTACCGGAACAGGAACGCGAGCACTATGCGTCTATTATCGAAGAAGAGAGCCGGCATCTGTCCCTGCTAAGTAAACAGCTGCTGCTGTTATCTTCGCTTGAACAGGGACATGAAGACCTGACTCGAACGACTTTTTCGCTGAGAGCTCAATTCCGTCAGGCTGTTCAAGTGCTGCAGTGGCAGCTGGAGGACAAGGAGCTGCTCCTGCGCATGTCTGTACCTGAGTCTATAACGCTTACGGGCAATGAAGTGCTGCTGATGCAGGTGTGGATGAACCTGCTTGGTAACGCCGTGCAGCATCTACCTAGAGGTCGGAGCATTGAGATTCGAGCCGAGCAGACGGAGACGGCGTGTGTTGTTCATATTCAGGATACGGGGGACGGGATTGCAGCGGAGCATTTGCCGTTCCTGTTTGACCGTTTCTACCGGGTGGATCATGCGCGTGAACGTTCTTCCGGCGGGACTGGTCTGGGCCTTGCGATTGTGCAGAAAATTATTCGTCTTCATCACGGCACAGTTGAAGTGTCCAGTTCAGCCGAAGGCACGGTATTTACGTTAACTCTTCCGCAGATGTAATGAGTTATTCATTTTCCGTTCATTTTCACCTCCTATACTTGGGTTATCAAGAGGGAGGTCAGAGCATATGTACTTGGCTATACGGGAAATGAGGTTTGCAAAGGGACGTTACGCCTTGATTGCGACAATCATGGTGCTGGTGTCGTTTCTGGTGCTATTTGTAACCGGACTTGCGCAGGGGCTGTCGTATGATAACGCGGCTTCGATTAAAAATATGGCAGCAACCCATTTTGTCCTTGAACAGGATTCGAATCATCGATTCACTCGTTCACAGGTAGGTCAGCAGGAACTGGATGAGGCTCGTGCTGTTGTGGGACAGGGCAATGCCGAGCCGCTTGGGGTCAGAATGACGACGGTCAGCCCGGCAGACGACACCAAAAAGATCGATGTCACACTTTTCATGGTGAATCCGGGCAGCTGGCTTGCGCCGAACGTCACTGAAGGCAAAGCGATCAATGATCAGTCCGCAGGTCAGGTTGTGGTTGATCAGAAGCTGGCGAAATCCGGTGTTACTATAGGCACGGTTCTGGTAGATCAAGCCTCGGGAGCGGAGTGGACAGTCAGTGGTTTTGTGCAAAATGAATCATTCAGTCACGCCCCGGTGGTATTTCTGAATGAGCAAGAATGGCTAACATTGCAAGCAGGGTCACGTACGATGCAGGCAGCATCTGCAATAGGTGGAGCAGACACTGGAACAGGAACAAGCACAAGCGTGGAAGCTGATAACGCGACTGGTACTGGCAATGAAAAAAATGCAACGAACGCAGAAGCTATGGTCGGTACAGGGACTTCTTCTGGTACAGAGCGTGCGCCAGTCTACAATGCGATTGCGGTCAAAGGTACCAATGATCAGGTGAGCGGTCTAAGTGCTGCATTGCCAAAGACAGAGATCATCACCAAATCGGACGCGGTATCCGCCATTCCCGGTTACAAGGAAGAGCAGGGCTCATTACTAATGATGATTGCTTTCCTGTATGTCATCTCGGCATTTGTGCTTGCGGTATTTTTCTATGTCATTACGATTCAGAAAACCAGTCAATTTGGCATTTTAAAAGCGATTGGTACACGAAACGGTTATTTGACAGGCAGCGTGTCGCTACAGGTGTTGCTGTTGTCCGTGGGCAGTCTGGTGATTAGCGTTCTGCTTGTTCGACTGTTTGAATCTGTTCTTCCAGCATCCATGCCATTTCAATTAGGAATATCCACGCTTGCATTAACCTGTGCGTTATTCATCCTGATGTCGATGGCGGGTTCGTTGTTCTCGGTGTGGAAGGTGACCAAAATTGATGCACTTGATGCGATTGGGAGGACGGCAGCATGAGAAACAGACTGGAATTACAAGGCGTTACACAGACATTCGATGACGGCGGAAGCCGGCGTATGATTCTGGATCAGCTCGATTTGCAGGTTGCAGAAGGGGAACTTGTCGCCGTGATGGGACCTTCGGGTTCAGGCAAAAGCACGTTTTTGTCCATTGCAGGCGCATTGCTGGAACCAACGGAAGGGGAGGTGCTGCTGGACGGCACTTCGATTATGGGCAAAAGTAAAACGGACATCTCGGATGTGCGGCTGCGCCAGCTTGGATTTATTTTTCAAAGTGCGAATCTCATTCCTTACCTGAAGGTGGAGGAGCAATTATTAGTAGTAGCGAAGCTTGCAGGGATGGATAAAAGCAAAGCCGAGCGCCGTGCAGATGAACTGCTGAAGACGGTGGGATTGTCCCATCGGCGGAAAGCTTACACCGACAAGCTGTCCGGCGGGGAACGCCAGCGCGTTGCCATTGCGCGGGCGCTGATGAATGATCCTGCCGTGCTGCTTGCGGATGAACCGACGGCCAGCCTGGATGCGGAGCGCGGGCTGGATATTGTAGGCACGATTGCACGGCTCGTCAAGGAGCAGGGCAAGAGTGCGGTAATGGTTACGCATGATGAGCGGATTTTGCCGCTTTGCAGCCGGGTTCTTTTTTTGGAAAAGGGAAAGCTGGTTCAGCACTAGAGACGTTTGAAGTATGATTCGAGGAGATACATGGCTCATTATTGATATTGAACGTGTGAACGGAAGGTCCATATTCCCGGCAGGGATTGGCCTTCTTTTTGTGTTTTAGATTATAATTGGAAGCGTATGGAGTATGCACTTGAACCGGATCACTACATAATATCAGACATCGGGAATTAAACTCGGAGAGGATTGGATACAGATGAGTGGCATAGATGCAGAACAATTTCCAGCCCTGAGCACGTCGATCCACTGGGGTATTGTGGAGGCTGAGTTTCGGCTAGGCGAGCAAGTGGACGAGACACTGGTGAGCAATGTAAGCATTATTCCGTTTGTCGGGGAACAGTGTGTTGTGTTTCAACTGGATAACGGATTGTGGGAACTGCCCGGAGGCACGCTGGAAGCAAGCGAGCAATATATGCATGGATTGAAACGTGAATTAATGGAAGAGTTAGGAGCAGAGCTGCGCAGCTATAAGGTTTTTGGGCAGTTCCACTGCACCTCTAGTGCGCTTGAGCCGTATCGTCCTCACATTCCGCATCCACATTTCGTTAGAGTCATTGGTTACGGTGATGTGGAATTGGTCGGTGATCCGCTCAATCCCGAGGATGGGGAGCAGGTGGTGTCGGTTGAGGTAGTTAATATCGTTGAAGCGGTACGGCGTTTCCGGGAGCAGAACCGGCATGATATTGCTGAAATGTATCAGCTGGCTTATGAGCTGCGTGAAGCAGATCGACGCTGATTCAAATTCAGATGCAACATTTACATAAGGAGGGCTCCACATGGTTCGTGATGAGATTAATCGGATACTGGATGTGCTGCCGGAAAATGAGCTGAATGTGGCTCGTTCATATATTGAAATGGTGCACCGCAAATATATGTATCGGAAAAAGCTCGGGGACAAGGGAGTTCAAGTGACTGAGTCTTGCGAGGAATCCGAGGAAATTACTCAGCGCTGGGATGAGGTGTTTGCACATCATCTGGATGATATTTTAAAAGAAGTCATCCACTACAGCCAGTACAAATGGCATAGCATAGAGAGGAGGGAGCTTCGTGCAGGAACTTTTTAAAGAGTTGATCAAAAATGAAGTAAAACCTTTGTTTGCCCGTCAGAGTTATACCAAAAAAGCTCTGAATTTTCGGAGAGTCGAAGGCGATCTTATTTACGAATTCAACTTTCAGAAGTCCCAAGCCAATACAGCCAATCACGTTCGCTTTTATATTAACTGCATGATTCATTCCAAGGAGCTGGCGGAGCTGCAGTCTAAGATATCGGGCGGTAAAACGATGGGGGAGCAGGCTCATTGGAGCTGCAGGATTGAAGAGATTGTCCCATCTGCTCCAGACCGCTACTCGTTGACACCTGACACTGACCTGGTCACCTTTTCAAAAGAATTGTTGGCCCATCTGGAAGAAGCTATGGAATATATGCGGAACATAACCAGCGCCAGGGATATTGTGGAATATTATATGAAAAGAACAGCACTGCATTTAAGTGAAGAAACCTTTCATTACCTGCTGCAAAATGATGATACGACGACTGCTCAGAAATATCTACAGCAGCTGCAGGCCGAATACGGATCCGAAAATCGCTGGGCGATCTTTGAGAAGAAGTATGCAGCCATCTTTGCTAATTACGAATTGTAGTACATCCTTCAGGATGAATAGTAAACTGGTACTACTTTATATAACGTTTGCTCGGTCTAAGGAGGAAAGCCCGTATGACAAATGCTAAAGGAACACGTCGAACCTGTGATAAGGGACATACGTTTTATAAAAAAAGTGACTGCGCCGCCTGCCCCACGTGTGAATCCGAACGGAAACCAAAAGAGGGATTTATGAGCTTGCTGTCTGCTCCGGTAAGACGTGCACTTGAATCAGAAGGGATTACGACATTACCAAAACTTGCCGAGTACACGGAAAAAGAGATTCTGAAGCTGCACGGGATCGGGCCGTCTTCCATGCCCATACTGCGTAAATCACTGGAGGAAGAGGGATTGTCTTTTAAGGCATGATCTTAAGCTTTTTTTGATCGTTTCCCTCATTCCTCAGCTCATTGGAGGCTACTCTATAACAGATAACAGCTCTTCCATCGTTACCTGATACAGCAAGTTCCCCTCACTAAGCAGCAGGCGATCCTGCCGAAAATCCTGACGTGCCTGCTGGAATGGGCGGTTTTCTTCGTTCAGCAATGTAACCTCCGTTCCCTCGGTGAGGCTACCAGGCTTATGCATTTTTTTGAAAATAAATGTTAGATGCTTCCCGTACCCGGCTTCAAACAGGAAGTGATATCCATCCTTACAGAAACCCGAGGAACCTGATATATTCGGATTTAGGAAGTTCGTTCGAGTAGACTCCGGTTCAACCCCTCCTGAAATACAGCCAAGGGTAAAGTCAGTATAATAGAAAACCAGACTTCCTGTTCGTTGATCACATTGAGCGCATAACAATCGGCAATGTCAGCGGCTGTATTTTTATAGAGCGTATTCCCGTATGCATCCCAAGCCAGCAATCCACTCTCCCCAACAGGCTGTTCCCAGCCATTGTTCCCAAATATCCCTTCATCGAAGTAACTCGTCCAGATCGTTCCACGCTCCGTCACCTGCACGCTCTCAATCCCATCGCCAAGCAAAAATTCACGAATCGTTGTGCCCTCCATATCACAGACCTTGGCATTCAGATCAAATTGATTGTTTCCGTAATAGGTGCAGCGCGCACCAACGAGCAGCAGATGTTCTTGCAATGGCTGTACGTAATGGTAGTGATACTGTTGTTCCCCGATGACGACATCCTGGACATATTGATCCGATACGATCAGCACTTTGTACGTGTAAGGCTTGTTTAATTTGGTTTGCACAAACATACCTTGTTTTCGCTCAGGGACTTGATTGATAAGCAGTATATATGCAAGGCCGTCGTGTCCCAACTGCACGGAGACAATATCAAAACCTTCGGTATAACCGGATATATCGGCAAAAGGCAGTAACGTTAATTTTGGATCAGGCATGGCTATATCCTCCTTCAATATTAAAAGCAATCGTAAAGCAGCATCTTCGACTGCTGTGGTTACGTTGAATTATGACATGACCAGACTGAACGGAACATGGTGTAAGTATAACGAACCCGATCATGAGGAGGAGGAAAAAATGAGTATGCCTGATTTGTTCAATGTAGTACAATAAGGAATCTGTGTAAATTTTTATAAAGGGATTAAATGGCTTTCAAGTAAGAATAGAAAGAAACGTATAGAGTATTTATACATATGGAATCGGATAGCGGCGGTTAAAAAAACAACATGAGAGAAGGACGTGTTAGAAGTGCAACATGAACCTCGACAAGAAACATTTCAAGAATCAATGAGAGAATATCGTCCACTGGGTGTGTCTGGACTTGGAGGCTGGCTGATCCTAATCCAGATTGGGTTGTGGTTCACATTAGTGATGCTCCTTGCACAGATTAGCCAGTCTGTTTTACCCATTCTAAACACAGAGACATGGGAGATTCTCACTTCGAAAGATTCAGGTTATTATCACCCACTTTGGGGTCCAATGATTATTTTTGAGGCCATTTACAACATATTGTTTCTATTATTCACGGTGTATGTCATCGTTGCTTTTTATCGTAAAAACGCAATTCTTCCACGTCTGATGATTATTTTTTACAGTCTTAGCCTTGCAGTAGTCATCGTGGATTCACTGCTGCTCTCTCAGATTCCGATGGCGAAAGAACTGGCAGACGGAAGCTCTATTCGGGACATTGCAAGATCCGCCATTGCTTGTGCGATCTGGATTCCGTATTTTATCAAGTCTGAACGTGTGCAGAATACATTTGTTCGTTAAATGATGTCGCAGGAAATGGCCGAGCTTGGATCATAAAGATCTGAAATCGGTTATTTCTATTAGCTATTCAGGGGTTATAACCTATTAGAGATGAGACAGCGAAGGGTGACGGTACACATTGAAGATTTTTCTGGTGCGACATGGTGCAGATGAAGAAGGCTATCGCGGCGGCTGGAGTCAGCGCGGCCTCACCGAAGCGGGCGTTAATCAGTCTATAATACTGGGTAAATATTTGTATGAGCATGCAGAGCAATATGCTATTCAAACGGTTATCAGCAGTGATCTCCCTCGTGCAGTTCAGACGAGTAAGGAGATCGAAGCAGCATTGAATATTCTAGGCATGCACACAACCGATTGGCGTGAGATGAACAATGGTGAACTGGCAGGCATGCTGCATGCGGAAGCTGAAGAGAGATACCCGGGCATTTATTTTAATACGTTAGAGATGCATACTGCCTTTCCGGGCGGCGAAAGTCCGAATCATTTTTATACGAGAATAAGAAACGCATTTGAGAATCTATGTATTGAACTTGAAGCGAAAATGATGAAATCTAATGTTCTCCTGGTCACACACGGAGGGGTGATTAATATCCTCTATTATGTTCTATTGAACAGGGAGTGGAGTAATACGTCCAGTTTTTATCCCATCGACAACACGAGCATACATACTCTTGAGAGGCAGCAGAACGGCTGGAGTGTATTAGAAATGAACAGAATTTCTCATCTGAGATCGTAAAGCGGCAACAGTGGGGATAATCGCTATCGCTAGTTTTTATCCGTTTGAGAGTACAGGGGTAGAATGGTAGCATGTAGTAAAAGGTATGCAGAAATAAACCGAGGGAATAGGGAGGTAGTGAAATGATGAGCGACCAAGTTGAAGAGCTGTTTCATCAATTAAAGTCATTATCGGGGCCGTTCCCGGCCTGGGATTTAAAGCAGTTGCCTAACCGGCCAGGAGAGTTATTTTTGGACTGGTTGAGACTGGCTGTGGAGAGCAACGTAAAGGAGCCCCATGCGATGACCCTTTCAACAGTGGACCAACATGGTTATCCAGATGCGAGAGTGTTAATTTTAAAAAACATTATTCAGGATACGTTTTATTTTGCTTCCAGTTCAACCAGTCGGAAAGGCCAGCAGTTGAACGATAACCCAAGGGTGGCACTTACTTTATACTGGCCTTCATTAGGAAGACAAATCCGGATCAGGGGGACGGCCCAGGATCAGGGAAACGAAGCGGGAGCTGCGGACTTCCGAAAACGCAAACCTGGAGCCAGAGCGGTCGCCATGACACAGCGTCAGAGTGAGATATTAGCTAGTGAGCACGATTTGAATCGTTCCATTGAACTTCAGGAGAAATTTCTCCAGAATAATCCCGATTTTGCAGAGCCTCATTGGCGTTTATATGCCGTGCACGCACAGGAAGTGGAGTTCTGGCAAGGGGATACAGATCGCAAACATATCCGTGTTCAATATACGTATCAAGACGAACAGTGGCACAAGAACAGATTATGGCCTTGAATTATAGACATAACTCCTCAACGTACATAATGTCATATCCTCTTCTACGGGTGCTTCGCTATAATTTTCAGGTTATCAGCAAGTTGAAACTGAAATGCAGCAAGCAAGGAATGAGGAGGCATGGTTATGACAAGCAGAAACAAATATAAAGCACTGGAACTGGAGAGTCCCGGCGTCTATGAGCTGGAAGGGCTGGAGGTGGGGGTGACATCCAATTGTAATTATAAATGCGATTACTGCTGCGCCTACAATCGGGATGATGGCGAGTGTATCGGCAGCACGGAGGTGATCCGAATCATCCGTGAGCTTCCACACCTTAAGCGGGTACGCTTGTCAGGCGGCGAGGTGACGCTGAAATACAAGGACTGTCTTGAGATTGTTAGCTACTGTTCTTCACATGGCATGGATACACAGCTGAACACCAATGCAAGTCTGCTGACAGAGGAACGAATCATTGCCCTGCGGGACGCGGGCCTGTCTAATATCCATATCTCATTTAACTATACGGATGCGGAGTCATACGCTGCCTACTACCGTGTGCATCCACGCATGTATGAGCGATTGGAGCAGAACATTCGTCTGTGCACAGAACTGGGTCTGGAGACCGTGCTGGAGACACTGCTGTTTGAAGGCAATCAGGAAAATATGCAGGCCATCAGCGATAAGGTTTATGAGCTGGGTGTGCGCATCCATGAGATACAGAACAGCATCAAGATGCCGCATACCGATTGGAGCCAGATTGTCTCCAAAGCGTCGCTTGTGCAGTCGGTCAAGGCATTAATTGAAAATAAAAAGCCGGATACAACGCTCTATTTTACATGTATGGATCGGTTTGCCGATCAATTGAAGCTGCGCGAGCAGCCGGGGGTATATTTCTCGAACTGTGTGGATGGTACGAAACAGCTGCATCTGCATGGCAATGGAGATATTCTGATCTGTGAGCTGTGCCATCCGGTGGTGATTGGTAACATCTATAAAGGAACGTCGCTCCAGGATATCTATAAGCAACAACCCGCTGCGTTGACAGACTTTCTGGAAAAGCGGCCTTGTCCGGCATATGATGCTTTGTTTACGTAAGAGAATATTACGAACACGGAGGTCTTCTGAATTCCTTGATGGAATCAGAGGGCCTTTTTATATGCGTTGCAATTCCAATTATTTCATCTGTTCTCTTGTGGAATCTCTTTCAGATTCATTTAAGATATCGAGCCTAATATGGTTGTAACAACTTAAATGATGAGGTGAACTTCACATGAAGAAAAAGCTTGATACACTAACCCGGAAAGACCAACATATAACTCCTGTTCCGCGAAAAAAACGCAGGTGGCTTACGATAACCCTCGTAGTGGTACTGACGATTGGAGGAATCCTGTACAGCCTGGCTGACCGATATCTGATCCGACATGTACAGGTCGTTGTTGCGGATGGGAGCTCTACAGCCTCAAGTACAAGTACAACAGCTTTCGGTACAACCACCTCAACAACGACATCAACGGATGTACATGCAACATCGGATGACTGGAATTATACCAGTGATGATCTGAAGGTCCAGATTCAGAAGGTGCATACGGGCTCAGGCTCGGATCAGATTACGTATTATGTGGCTGATGTACAGGCGAAGGATGCGAGCAGTTTGAGAAGTGCACTCGCGGATAACAGCTTTGGAACGAATATTACGGAGGACACATCGGAGATTGCTGCAGCGAACAATGCAATTTTCGCTGTGAATGGAGATTACTACGGATTCCGTGATGATGGTGTTATTATCCGTAACGGGGTGTTGTATCGCGACAGCCCGACAAGGGATGCTCTGGCATTATTTGATGACGGTACGATCAAAACGTACAACGAAAATGATATCTCTTCCTCTGAACTGCTGGCAGAAGGTGTCACCAACACGTTATCTTTTGGACCGATCTTGGTACAAGACGGGGAAATCACCAGTGACTTCAGCCGTGTGAAAATAGACAATAACTTTGGTAACCGCTCGATTCAGGATGCCAACCCTCGAACAGCCATTGGCATGATTGCTCCGAACCATTATGTGTTTGTGGTGGTAGATGGGAGACAGGATGACAGCCGCGGCATGACGCTGGCGGAGCTTGCCCAGACCATGAAAGACCTGGGTGCAACTGAGGCGTATAACCTTGACGGTGGAGGCTCTTCTACGATGTATTTCAGGGGCAGAGTGGTTAACAATCCACTGGGACGTAATCAGGAGCGGGGCGTAAGTGACATTCTGTATTTAACGGAGGGAAAATAACATGACGATCCTCATTCCATCCTATGAACCTGATGTTCGTTTATTAAATCTGGTTTTGCAGCTGCAGACGTTTAAGTTAGGTCCAATTGTCATCGTGGATGATGGTAGTGGACCAGAGTATCGGGGGATTTTCGAGACTGCCGAGGCGTATGGATGCACGGTACTGACTCACGAAGTGAATCAAGGCAAAGGACGGGCGCTCAAAACAGGCTTTCAGCATATTAAAGAGCATGGGCCGCAAGGCGGGGTGGTATGTGCAGATAGTGACGGGCAGCATCTGCCTCATGATATCCGCAGCATTTTCGAGACGCTGCTTACTCAAACCAGTCCCGGAATTGTGCTGGGAAGCCGCCGATTTACAGGTAAGGTTCCCGCACGCAGTCGTTTCGGGAATGCTGTTACACGTTCCGTATTTTCGCTGACCACAGGCAGCAAGGTTTACGATACACAGACGGGATTACGAGGGTTCCCCTATGCAATGCTGGACTGGCTGTGCCAGATTCCAGGAGAACGGTTTGAGTATGAGATGAACATGCTGCTTACCGCGCATAAGGAAGGGTATGAGATTACCGAGGAATTTATTGATACGGTCTATCTGGATCATAATGAGTCATCCCATTTCCGTCCTCTTGCCGACTCGTTCCGGATCTATCTGCCTATTCTGATGTTCAGCACCTCTTCGTTGTTATCGGCTCTGATTGACTTTGGTTTATTATTCATCATGCAGTATTTTACGCATAATCTGTTCCTGTCCGTGGTTGCGGCAAGACTGTGCAGCTCTATGTTCAACTATACGGTGAATCGTAAATATGTTTTCTCCGCAGGTCGAAACTCGAAGGTACGGAAGTCGCTGCCCAAATATTTCTCGCTCGTACTGCTGGTGCTGCTGCTTAACTACGGCCTGTTGTATTTTTACAATGAAAAACTGATCATCCCGCTGCTCGCAGCCAAGATTTTGACTGAAATTTCGATCTTTGTGTTCAGCTACTGGGCACAGCGCAGATTTGTTTATTAACGATTTATGAATCATTAATCCCATATAATGAGAGCAGGATGGAGTGAGCCAGATGGCTCACTCTTTTTCGATTGAAGCAGTTTCCTATTAAGCGGTTTATACGGTACGATGGAGAGAGAGGAACGCGCGTAAAATCGAATAATAAAAAAATGGATCGTTGAAGGAGAGAGCAAATGAAGACAGCATTGTTAATTGTTGATATGCAAGAAAGTATTGTTAGAACCAAGATGGATCAGAAGGCCATAGATCATGCAAGTGAATATATTAATCATGTGGCAAATGTCCTGCGTTCAAATAATCATGTCGTTGTACATGTGCAGGACGTGGAGGGCATGGAGGGAGCCGAACCTGAGTTGTATCGTGTTATTCCCGAGATTGATGTGCAAGACGAGGACCTTATCCTCACCAAAGAGAGTTCCAATGCATTCTGGCACACGAATCTGGAGCAGATGCTCAAAAGCCAGGGCGTAGAACTGCTCATTATTGCAGGGTTTGCGGCAGAAGAATGTGTGCTGTTCACATACCAGGGTGCAATGGAACGTGACTTCAGACCGGTGATGCTCCAGAATGGCATTCTCAGTACACATCCAGATGCAGTGACTGGCACATACAGAGACCGTCATGTGATCTCGTACTCGGTAGTGGATTATCTAATTGGTTAAAGTGCGACATGAACAGGCAGCTTGAATCAAGCTGCTGCATGTAGTTTCTCAAAGGGGCTGGGGATATGGATGTATTCAACGTTGCTTTCTTACTTGTACTCTCTTTGGCAGGTCTGATCTGGGCCATTAAAGGCATGAAGAAAAGCTGCGGCTGATGGTGTTTTTCGGTGTGATTTTAATGCTGGCACCTGTACTCATCCTTGTGGGGTGGATAAGTGGGCTGCCGCTTGTAAGCTCTGCTGCATTTGCAGCTTCCCTGTTTGTTCGGAAAGAGAGCAAAAAAGTATAAGCATATTGGTACGTTGCTAGAAATGATCTGGATAGTAGATGAGCAGGCTCTGTTTCTTCTCTGATCAGGAGGAAAAGCAGAGCTTTTTTGCTTGTTCATTTTCCAATAAATAGCTTATGATGGGGGGAGTAACCAGATGGTTCTCTATGCAAAACTTCTATGCCAAAAATCTCTATGAAAGCATCGATGAAAGAAGGACAGAACATTGACCAGACGTATAATCGTAACCGGCGGGGCTATTATTTGTGATCATGAAGGTAGAATTTTGCTTCAACGGAGATCAGACTACGGAGATTGGGGACTGCCCGGTGGCGGTATGGAAGCCGGAGAGCAGATCGAAGAGACGATGATCAGGGAAGTGAGAGAGGAAACGGGCCTGGAAGTGAATGCTTACGAATTGGCCGCGATATATACGGGAGAAAGAATGAAATATACATACCCTGATGGGAATGAAGTGGTTTTTGTCATGTTTTTGTTTCATGTTACCGCTGATCTGACAGGACGGATGGCTGCGGATCATAGAACGCTATTATTTGAAGACGAACAACGAGAGTCGCTGCAGCTTGTTTTTCACAGTCTGGAGGAGATTGATCTGACAGTCATAAATCAGGTTCAGCAGCCTGTATTTAACGATTTGATTCAAGGTGAAACGACGTTGCTTCGCAGTTGAAACAATAACTTTTATTTGAATAAAAGGAGGGCTTCTGATGCCTTGGCCCATGGTGCATTTTGCAATTGCATCCGAAATCGTATCGCATCCATCTCCATCGCTATTGCTGGGGAGTCTGGCTCCAGACTCCATCCATGTGAGAACGAATGTACGCAGTGAAAAGGCGAAAACTCACCTGATGGCTGAAGAACATGTATTTGCGAGCGATGTGGACTTTCAGCATGTTATCGAATCGAACAGAATCCGGATACTGCAAGAGCCTTCATATTTACAATACATATGTGGTTATATCGCCCATATCTATACCGACCGTGAGTGGACTTATCAGATTTATCCTGCATTTGAAGCTCACCCGAACGGAAAAGATGTTTACACCCATGACGTGAAGAAGCTGGAATTCCGAATCTTGCGGAAATATGCTGGAGCTTCGGGATGGCTGAATCAGCTGAGTTTAGCCAAAGCCTATGATTTTGGTGGTCTGAAGGAGCAGGAGATATATCAATACAGGGGCGTAAAGCTTGATTTTTTCACGAATGATAAGCACGAGCCCGATGATGACATGCATTTGTTAACAATGGATGCTGTATCGGCGTTTATCCAGAGAACCGCTTCGGATTTGAAGTCCAGATTTCAGGAATGGCATGTATACGAAAAGCTGTAATCGTCATGAGACCATAATGCAGGAAGAGAGGATACAGGAATGGAGAATGGCATTAGGCTGGTGCATTATGAAGAGCAGTATGATGAGGCTTTGACCCGTTTTGCGTTGAAAAAGGAACAGATTCACTTTACGGCAATGCCTGTAGAGGTTATAGAAGAGGCGGCTGCTAACCCGGACAAAGACCCGGTTGTCATTTTAGTTCAGGAAGTACCTGCTGGATTTTTTGTTTTACATAAAGGTTCCGAATACGTGGAGCCAGCGGAGCGGGATCGCAAAATTCTTGTTCGTGCGTTGTCCATATCAGTGGAACACCAGGGAAAAGGATATGCACTGGAAGCGATGAAACAGCTGCCTGCTTGGGTCCGTGAGTATCACCCTGAAGTCGAAGAGATTATTCTCGCTGTGAATGAAGAAAACAAGGCCGCGCGGCAGCTGTATTTGAAATCCGGTTTTCTCGATTTTGGGTTAACCAAGCTAGGAAACCGGGGGATACAGCATATTTTGCACTACAGTATGAAATAGGGAGGTACAGGATGGCAGCAATACATAAGGGAAGATATTCCGCTCAGATTGAGGGAGAGTTCGTTGTTTTTATCATCGGGATGAGAATTAATTGGCTGTGGGCTATTCATAAGTGGCTGCCAGTGTTCAATGCAATGGGGCCCATGATCAAAGAGTTATATCAGAACCCGGATACCGGATTTTTGGGTACGGAATTTATGCTGAACTGGCGCGGAGTAACCTTGCTGCAATACTGGCGTTCATATGATGAATTGGAAAAGTACGCGCGCGGCGGATTACATCTGGAGGCATGGAAACGATTCAATACATCCATTGGCTCTGATGGTTCTGTGGGAATATACCATGAGACGTATAAAGCTCAATCCGGTTCGTATGAAACCATCTATGCCAACATGCCGAAGTTTGGACTGGCTAAAGTGTCGAGTCACGTACCCTCAACAGGAGGCATGGCAACATCACGGCGCAGAATGGGCGGAGAGAACGAGCCAGCAGTTGAGACACCACAGAATCCATGAAGCTAGCCCAATAGCAATAAATAAACTGTGTCTAGAAGGGAGCATGTGATGAAGGCTGAGATTAATCAGAAAGATTTGGCTTCGCATGAATTAAGCTGGTTGTGTGTTAAGCCGATGCTAATCTCTGTACGCGGACAGGATATGGTGGCGAAAAGGGAGGTATATTTGCAGCTGAACGAGGGGCAGCAGGCCCTGTATCTGTTTTATGCCTACCATAATCATACGAAGAGTCTGGCAGAGTTTTATTGGTTTTCGGCATATCACATCATTGAACTGCGCAGCTGGAGCGGGATCAGGAAAGGTATGCAGTTTTTTCATTTGCATGAGATGGTGGATGTACTGAATGATATTGAAGTGCTGATTACAGATGCCAAAAAATCTGGAGAAACGTGGAAGGATGTATCGCCAACAGATCTGGATCACGACTTGCAGCTACGGCAGCAAACAGAGATCATATATGCCTCATATCAACAGGCTTCACAGAAGGCCATCATTGCTATGAATGATTGGGTTAGGCAGCATCAGGAGATGCTGCTGGAGATCAAAGAAAATTTGAAATAATGAAGGTGAAGAGGCGTGAATGAAGTTGAGCTGTTGAAGGTATATGGATTGGAGCCAGATCAGAAGCATTGTGAAAGCATTCGTCAGCTTCTGCGTCAGGAGATAGAGGAACCGGAAGGTGAGGATAACGAGGTTCTGAAGCTGCTGTGCATCATGCTGTTTGCAGTGGGAAACGTGGAGGATACGGAGTTGATCTGGCTGGCCAAACGAAAAAATCAGGACACGGGCAGTTATATTGATGTTCAGCTGCTTTGTGGGGCTGGTTTGGCAGAGACTCTCGTTTATCTTGAAAATAAGCAAGGTGATCATGCACACGAGGAATGGCTGTATCTCAAACAATGTGAGCCATATGACTTTGTGGATTTTTCCAAAGACCAATGGCTGGCAGGATACAAAACATTTTATAACGTTTGATACCATGGGAGGGGGCGTATGATGAAGTCGGAAACGGCCGGACAGATCCAGAGACAGCTATGTGCAAAATATAATGCGGACTACGTTCCAAGTGAACCTCACCTGAAGGTTGGAATTTCCTGGAACGTCAAGGAGGGGCGTGAGCCGATTCACGGAATGCGCATCCAGCCCGAAGGCGATACGACCGGGTGGTACATCTGGGCTGAGGAATATTCGGATGCAGATGACTTCTTTGTACCGCTGCATGTTGCACATATGGACGAATGGGACTCGAAAATTAGTCGATATCTCGGACTTGCTCCGGGGTGGAGGTTTCTAATCGCTGAGGATTATGAGGATGTATGGTTTGATGAAGGGCTATTGAATAGATAAATCATCGTATTACCACGCTTGCATATTGCATGGATTGTTCCATGCATCGCGGCGTTTTTTTATGGAAGTGCATGCTCACCTGAACGTTGATTTATTTCATATGTGTGCAAATTCCACATTATGGGTTATGATGTACGCGAGCAAATATTCGGGCGATGAACTGGCAATTGTCAAACTAATGAATGCGCGCATGCGTTATCTATATGAACAAGATGAAGAGGGATATATGAGTCTGTTCACTGCAGAAGCACCCGTCACAGGCAAGCCTGGCTATAAGGTTCGTCACATGATTTCAATGGATAAAATTACGATTACAGAACAGAAGAACATCTATCAGGCAACGGTGAAGGTTAGCGAATTACGACAGGGAGACGAGATGGAGTACAATCAAATGATGGTGTTTTGGAGAAAGAAAGCGGACGGTGATGCTGCGCAATGGATGATTGCGGACATTGATTAAGCTTTGATACGAAAGAAGGTAGAAAGCCCAGATGCAAAAGACATTATTCGAACTGGTAAATGAAGTGCAGGATGAAGTGACGTTTATTGCATTTCTGAGTGCACTCCATAAAGATCGGCAGGCTCATGCGGATGAATGGCAGCAGGATTCAATTGATTCATATTTGGAGGCCGCCGCGGATTGGGGTCAGGAGTCTGTTGACGGATTAATACATTACGAGAAACCGGATAACCCGTGGAAGCGATGTGCACAGATCATGTACATGGGCAAAATTTATGAATAGTTGGTAGAAGGATAACAGCTGAGAAGAATACATAACGGAGGTTTGAGTTAATTATGAATTTTTTAGAATTAGGTCTCATTGTTGTAACCGTGGCGCTGTTTATTGTGAGTGCGATAAGTAGACGGAAATCAGTGATGAGATGGGGAATAGCAAGTCTCCTTCTACTATTGATTCTGTTTCTTCCATCGTTTGTGAACGGATTTCAAAGTGGATTTACTGAGGGATGGACGGCAAGATGACGAATATGGTGAATAGAAACATATCGTACAAGCTAGGACGAGAACGATTTAACTTTCGGGTGGCTGGCATTGTGATGAATGGGGACAAGATTCTTTTGCATCAAGCGAAACAGGATGATTTCTGGAACTTGCCCGGTGGCAAAGCAGAGTTGAACGAATCAACCGAGGAAGCCATTCAGCGAGAGATGGTAGAGGAACTGGGTATATCTGTAGAGGTACAGAGGCTCGCATTCATTTGTGAAGATTTTTATGAATACGATGACATACATATGCATGAGATCGGATTCTATTATGTTATTTCTTTGCCAGAAGCACATTCCTATTATGATGAATCTGAATTCAATGGCTTGGAAAACGACGGTGAATTGACATTTCGCTGGTTCCCTATGCGTGAGCTGGAGCAGATGGAGATTTATCCTGTTTTTCTGAGAAAAGAACTCGCTCATCTACGTGATGCCAGCGGCATCAAACACTTCATTCAACAATAGAGGGATTAGGTAAGTTTAGCGAGACAAGGAGAGCATCATCATGACTATGTTCCAGCCGATTGAGACGAAAAGATTATATTTGAGAGAGTTAACCTTGGCAGATCGAGAGATTGTTTTTCAACATTTTGCTAATCCAAATGTCACGCGATTTATGGATATTGAGCCTTGTCGTGGCATGGAGGAAGCAGAGGAGATCATTCAGTTTCATATACAGAACTCTGGATGCAGATATGGTATTTTCAATAAAATGCATAATCAATTCATTGGTACAGCTGGGTACCACTGCTGGAATCCGAATTCACCCTCCAGTGCGGAGATTGGATTTGATCTATCTCCTTCTTATTGGGGGCAGGGATTGATGCAGGAAGCTCTAGAGGCGATGATTCCGGTAGGGTGGAACGTGATGAATCTGGATTGGGTGGAAGCAACCGTAGAGCAGGAAAATAAGCAATCACAGCGATTGCTGGACAAGTTGGAATTTGTTAAGTCTTTTTTATTACACGTTACATAGGAAATCTACCATTAGTGACTGATCTATATAGTTGAAAATTCATTTACACAAAAACGAAGAGGACAGAAAAAAACTGGAAAAGCGAAGCGATCGCCTTTATTACCGGATTTTTCCTCTTTAGGAAAAGGGAATCAAAAAAATCTGGGGATAACAGCGATTGGAAGGTTATTCTGTTATCGGAGTGGACTGTGTGAAATCATTAGTCAATTTATATCTTAAACGGTCGGGTTGAACTGGATAGGTGGAGTCATGCAATAATTTCATGCGTTATTTATGGCTTGCTGGACAAACATCGTTAATCTGAAAGGAGCTAAACGAACATGGAATTTATTGGACAACAGATTAAAATCACTACTTTGACCGAGCAGGATATGGAATTTATATGCCAATTGGAATGTGATGCAAGCTTGTGGACTTTTGAAGAGAGCGTGGAAACGAGAGAAGAAAATGTAAAGGAGAAGTACCGCAGTCATTTTCCTGTCGAAGGTGAGACACCGTATGCCTATGATTTTGTGATTCGTCGTTTGAATGATGCCAGTGATACACCAATTGGTGTGATGCAGATGTGGAGTTACGTTGATTTTCGCCAAAGCTGGGAGCTGGGGTTCGCTGTGATGCCCGAATTTTCGGGAAAGGGATACGGAAGCGAAGCCGCCCGGTTAATGCTGCAATTTGCATTTGACGAATTAAAGGCACATAAGGTCGTAGGCATGTGTAATGCCGAAAATGTACGCTCGGCTGCTTTAATGCAGCATGTGGGCATGACGAGAGAGGCTGTTTTCAAGGAAGAACTATGGTGGCAGGGCAAGTGGACTGACCAGTTTTTCTTCTCCATTTTGGACAGAGAGTACAGGGCAATGGAAAGCAAAAATAAGGAGGCGTCTCTCTGATGACACAGCGTAAACTGGTTTTACTTAGTGATCTGTATTTTGATTCAAATGGAGAATTGAACGAGCGGATTCAAAGCTTGTTTCAGCAAAAGCAACAGCCTTCTATCGGTTATATTCCATCCAGTTCTGATCCGCAGCGAATCTATGTTGAACATACTCGGCGCTATTATCGTCAGCTCGGTATTGAAGATTTGCAGTATTACGACCTTGATACCGAGTATGAGGAAGGCAGGATTAATTCTCTTTTCCAATGTGATGCGATTCATTTATCGGGTGGCAATACGTTTTATTTCCTAAGTATGCTGCAGAAACGAAATCTGCTTGAGCGGCTGCGTTCCTATGTGAACAGCGGTGGCATACTAATCGGGGTTAGCGCGGGCAGCATTCTGATGACACCATCCATCCGTTTGGCGGGATACGGTGAGGATGCAGATGAGAATGATATCGATTTAACGGATTTACGCGCTCTCGGGCTTGTAAATTTCGAGTTTGCACCACACTGGGACCGTTCGGAAGTCATGCTTCAATCATTCCAAGAATACATACAATTACATCAAACAAAGGTTTATGCTTGTCCGGATGGCGGTGCTGTCATTGTAGAAAATGAATCATTGGAGTTATTCGGCGGTGCGGCTCCGGCTCAATAAAGAGGAGATGATGAACGAATGAGAACTATTCAAGTGTCCCACATTGAAGCTTTTTCTAGCATTCCAGGCAAAGGCAACCCGGCTGGGGTTATTCTCGAGGCGGATCATCTGAGTGAGGCTACGATGCAGCAGATTGCTTATGCCGTTGGTTTTAATGAGACAGTTTTTGTATTGAAGACGGATTCGGCAGATGTGCGGTTACGTTATTTCACACCTGGTCATGAGATTAATCTGTGCGGACATGCGACAATGGCGGCGCTGTACGGGCTGAAGATGAGGGGGTTATTGGAAGGGAAAGACTCCATCACGATTGAAACTAACGTAGGTATACTTCCTGTTCAGTTTGAACAGCATGGCAGTGCATGGTTTATGGAGATGAAGCAGGATCAGCCGAAATTCATACCGTTTCAAGGTGATGTGGAGAGGCTTGCTAAGGCTATAGATTTGACATCGGAGGATTTGGATCTGACGATGCCTGTAGTGTATGGAAGTACAGGCACTTGGACCCTGTTAGTTCCTGTTCGCCGATTGAGTGCTTTTGCCAAAATGAAACCGGATTCTTCTCAGTTCCCTAGTATTCTAGTGGAAAATCCCAAGTCATCATTACATCCCTTCTGTCTGGAAACGCGCGATTCAGATGCCATGATGCATGCAAGACATTTCTCTTCACCGTATTCGGGGACAACGGAAGATCCCGTGACAGGCACTGCATCAGGTGTGATGGGAGCCTACTATTTAACTTATGTGAATCGAGAGATTCAAGAAGCTGATTTTGTAGTGGAGCAGGGGCATGAGGTGGGTAGAGATGGCAAGGTTGAGGTAAGTGTTCGCAGAGAGCAACAAGGAATGGATGTTCGAATCCGTGGAACGGCTGTGTATGTTCAGGAGATGTCTGTAGAAATAGACAGTTAAGGGGATGACAGAAGGAGAGCGAGTTACAAATGAACGAAAAAGCCGTATTGATCAGGCTCGTAAATACATTAGAACAAGAATTAACAGATACGCTGGTAGGTGTGTATTTGCACGGGGCCAAGGCGATGGGATATTTTCATCCGAAGCAAAGATATCGACATCCTGGTGGTATGCGGAAAGGAGAAATCAATGATGAAAGAGTCAAAGCGAATGAAATGGGAGAAACAGCTTGAAAAAGGAAGGGCGTATCATATTTGGATGCGGGGTGTGCTTGGCTGGGGCTTGCCTCTTGCTTTTCTGTACACTTTGGTCATGACGTCCTGGAGGGGCCAAAACCTCACAATGGATCGTGAGTTTTACGGAAACTTATTAACTGCCCTGATACTGTTTCCGGCTGGCGGGATTTGGTATGGAGCCTGGACGTGGAAAATTCTAAAAATGAAAGTTGAGCAAGATAGAAGATAAATCCCTATGCGAACGGAGTGGTACTGATGATAGAGACTCTTCAGGCAGCGCAGGAGCTGGCGGAAAGAGCTGCACGAAAAGCCGGGGAAGTAGCCAGAATGAATTTTGACCGAGTTGCCAACGTAATTGAAAAGGATATTTATGGTGATATGGTCACCGATGTTGACCATGAGGCAGAACGAATCATATGTGAGGCAATCTCGGAGGTTTTCCCGAATCATGAGATTCATAGTGAAGAGCGAGGTCATAACGGGAAGAAAAGTGACTGGTTGTGGATGATCGATCCGCTGGACGGGACAAATAATTATAGTATCGGCTTTCCGGTATTTTCGGTTTCCATTACACTGATATATCGTTCGGAACCCGTGCTGGGTGTAATTTATGAACCGATGGTAGACCGTCTCTTCGTAGCCTCTCAAGCCAAAGGGGCAAGCTGCAATCTGACTCCAATGCATGTGAAAAGCAAAAAAGAGATACAAAAAGGCACAATTGGCTGGATACAAGGGCATCAAGTCCAAAATGAAGAGAACGCGGTGCGTTTGCGGCAGCATCTGGATGTTCATTTTAAAAGAGTAATGAGACTCTGGGCTCCCACATTGCAGTGGTGCATGCTTGCCAAGGGGGACATTGATGGTATCGTGCTGTATAACTCCGAAGGAGACGATTTGTATTCAGGCATACTGATGGTAAAGGAGGCAGGCGCCATTGTGATTGATTTTGAAGGCCGCGAATTCAGAGGTATGTGCTCGGAACCTTATCTGATTGCTTGTCATCCTGACCATCGGGAGTATTTCTTAAATGTCGTGCGAGAAGGGCTGAGGAGATGATTACCGAGCTTAGTTTGTCTCAATTCAGTCAAGTAAAACATATAACGGATGCCTATCGAAATATCGAGGTTAAGGCGGTTGTCTCAGGCATGAACCCGGGGCGAATCTATGTAGATGATGCTGATAACATCAAAGCAGCGCTCATATGGATTCATGGGCAATCCGGTTACCAGCTTGTTGGTGATGCAGAAAGTGAACCCTTTCGAAGTGAATTGCGGACATATATGCAGACACATATCCTGCCCGAGTTGATGGCATTACAGATGACCGAAGTAGAGATCGGTGTTGCTGATGATCGCTGGCAAAATGTGCTTGAGCATATGGCTGGTCCGAGTGAGCTTAATTATGACACACAGCATGTATTCATGATGCATGTAGAGGATGACAGAACAGCTAGTGATACGTGCAATACCCCTTCTGGAGTGCCGATACTTCCAGCGGAGGGAACCCGGGTTTTGCCCATAGAAAAAGCTCTTCTGCAGCAGAGTGTTCTGAACAATCTTTCTTTTGTCACAGATAAGATCAGGCATTTCTGGGGGAAAGTCGATGCTTTTTTTAGAGCATGGTTTAGGCTATGTGTTGGTTCATGAAGATGAAATAGTGAGCATATGCTTCTCTGCTTTTGTTGAAGGGAGCACACATGCCATTGATATTGAGACCCTGGAAGGCCATCGTCAACGAAATTATGCTGCGCTCGCAGCGCAAGCGTATATGAAGCAATGTCATCGCGTGGGTATTCGCCCATATTGGGACTGCATGCCTGATAACACAGGTTCGATCCGTCTGGCACAAAGCATAGGTTTGTCTCTGGATTTTGATTACCTGGTGTATTGGTACACCATTCAATAACAAATAAGTGAGAATTACGATAGGGGGATGGGAAAGTGGATGAAACTTTACAGTCACAGATACAATTTTTAATAGAAATTGACAAGCTGAAGACAATCGAACGAAGAACCAGGATTATTCATGGCGAACGGTTGGAAAATGATGCAGAGCACTCCTGGCATTTAGCGATGATGGCTCTCATTTTGCAAAGTCATTCAAACAAGAATGTTGACATTCTTAAAGTAGTCAAGATGTTACTTGTACATGATCTCGTTGAAATTGATGCTGGTGATACTTTTGCATACGATACTCAAGGAAACACAGATAAATATGAGCGGGAGCTCAAGGCCGCCCATCGACTCTTTGGCATGCTGCCTGAACAACAGGCTGAGGAATTGCTAAACTTGTGGATAGAGTTTGAGAGGAAAGAAACGCAAGAAGCTCAATTTGCTTCCTCTCTGGACCGCCTGCAGCCTATCATCCATAATCACCAGAATGAAGGTGACACATGGCAGAAGTACAATATAACGAGTGAGCAGGTCTTGAACCGAAATGCTGAAATCGCTAATGGCTCTGAAACATTATGGACATACGCACAGCAGCTGGTTCAACACTCGATAGATCAAGGAATTTTGAAGAAATCCTGATGATGAATCATTATTGATTTGTAAATCCATTCAATTACTGGAGGATCAACATGGGGTACATTCTGGAATTGCGAAAACTGGTGGGTACAAGGCCCTTGATTATGGCAGGTTCATGTGTGCTGGTGTTTAATGAACAAGGTCACTTGCTGCTTCAAAGACGAACAGACAGCCTGGATTGGGGCACGATTGGCGGTTCGCTTGAACCGGGGGAATCGCTGGAGGAGGCTGCTGCACGTGAATTATATGAGGAGGCCGGACTGCGGGCAGGGGCTTATAAACTGATCACCGTTTTCTCGGGTCAGGATATGTATTATCGGTATCCGCATGGAGACGAGGTATATAATGTAATGGCTATTTATGAAGCGGCCGGAATTACAGGCAGTCCAACCGTGATGGACGATGAAGGGCTGGAGCTCCGATACTTTGACTTGACTCAGCCGATTCCTGAACTTAATCCGTTCACAAGGTATGTGCTGACCAAAGCAGGATATATTCAAGGTTAGTGATTTAACAAACGTAAGCAGGCTGATGAACATCAAATTAGTAAAGTCAAACAGTCGGAGGCAAGGAACTTTATATTTTTATATGTAACGTCAGAATAAACTGGAAGGGATGAATAATATGTCAAGCATCGGTTATGGTTTCGGGCTTACTTCGCTCTTTTCGATTATTGCAGTTCTGGTGAATTTATTAGTCTATGGACTCGGTGTATATGCATTATTTCTATTTATCAAGCTGGCGAAACGGGGCATTCAGGCGTTGGATATTTATTTACATGAGAAACGCGGAGGGCGTTATTAACCTCTTGTTCCTTCTCCTCTTTAAGTCTAGCACAACATTATCATTTTTCTCTCAGTGATTTACGGATGCTGATTTAGTATGATAATGGTATCTATTGCAAAGAAAGAGGGTTAGACATGCATACATTTTTGCAGCAGCTTAATGAGTTAAACGAGCTTCAGAGAGAATTGGTCAGCCTGCATCCTTTTTTTGCAGAGCATCACCCTGTTGTTGTAGCGGACGAAGCGTTGTTACATATCTATGATTATTCTTCCAAGACCGGGCAATATGAATGGGCGAAGACCGTACCGGATGATTTGTACATTCCTGATGATTGTCTCGCCGCGATGCCTGTACATCATTTGAATGACCGGATGTGTGCGATTGTGACAGCTTCGGTGTTCAAAGACCTTGAGCAGAAGGTTTTTCTGTTCCATGAATATGTACACTGTTCTGTGTATGGGAAATATGAGGAGCGGATTGTGGACCGTCTGCAAATTAAACATAAAATGACTCAATTAAAGCGTGTAACCTGGGAGATTGATTATGAATTTCCGTATGAGGATGAGACCATCGCTGAGCGGATTCACTCGCTGCTGTTAGCGTTGAAAAGCGAGGATTTCCAGCAAATTCAGGCTGCGCGCACAGCGCTGTTCGAGTCTCTTACTGAAGAGCAGGCCGAATATTGGAGCTGGCTGGAGTGGAATGAAGGTTACGCGCGGTATGTCGAGAATCTGATTCGGACGAAATATAATCTGAAACCCAATCATTACGGGGATACAGCACCATATAACCGTCTCGTATTTTACGAGTGCGGCTCGGAATATATTCGTTTGTTAGTCAAAGAGCAGCCAGCGTATCATACAGACCTGGAGCAATTGTTTGACCGGATGCAGATGGAGAGATCGGCAGGTTTCGTTAGCTAGTGAGAGCCTCATGCTTAACCCATTTCTTCGATTGAAAAAAGGAGATCTGACTATGCCACTGCCTATGGTACATCTTAGGATAGCTCAACAGCTTGCGGATGCTCTGCCTGAATCGCTGGATCGGGGAGCATTCTGTCTTGGCAATATCGCACCCGATGCGATTCACATGCGTGAAGGCACGACCAGGGAGGACAAGCAGCACACCCATTTCGATCCTGAAAAAGAAAACCATTATACCGATCGTCTTCAGAAGTTCTACCATGGTTATATTGGTGAGCGTACGGACGAAGGGTGGACGTCCTTTGTGAAGGGATACTTCATGCATGTAATGACCGATTATTACTGGTTCCGCAGTGTGTATCCCGAATTCGTGGAACAAGTGCAGGAGCACGACAAACGCGAGGGTACCACACGCACCAAGGAAGAGCTTACCCGTCTATATTATCAGGAGACGGGCCAGGTTGACTTTCACCTGTTTCGAACGGCAAGCTGGAGTGCAGACACTTGGTCTATACTGAACGCTGCCTCTAGCTATGACATGAGAGATCGTTTAACGGCAGAGGAGATCAGCCGCTGGAGGCATCACACGTATTCTTATTTTCATGGACAGGAGCCGGGCATTATTCCCTTGTTTTTGACAGAAGAGATTGTACAAGCCTTTGCTGCTGCAACAGTGCCGCGTTTATTCGAGTTGTTAACTGTCTGGGAGGCGGTTTAGATGGGGCATTTCGGGAAGTTGATGGTACTCATCCTCGCAGTATTCATGACAGGGTGTGGCGCAAGCGATTCGAATCGTTTGGACGGGAAAGAGGCTCAGCGGCTGGAGCAGGAAGAAGGGATTCCGTCGTTAATTACGTTAACCTGTAATCGAGACCTTGCTTCAAGACCGTGCCGGGATGTGGCGTTTGACCGTTCAGATGAGATTCGGATTGTGACAGAGGCTATATTCAAGGCAGAACGCATGCAGGGCATACTGGATTATGCGGCTGAATACACGATGAGTATTACCAATGCAGATGGCTCAGTAACCGTGTATGATCTGTCACTGGGCTCAGACCCGAAGATGCAAGGACTGCTTGTAAACCAGAAGGATACCACCATAGGGTATACCATTCCTCTTGTAGAAGCGAATCGGCTACGGCAAATCATTCAGCGGCGTATAGATTAATGACAGACTGATGGGCAGGCATAGCTAATGAATGGAGATGGGGAGAAATTGGTGACCATTACACCACTGACAACAGCAGATGTCGAAGGGGCTTACGAAGTATTTGAGACAACAATTCCGGCGGCCTTCAGTCAGGAGGGACTCGGCTCTCTTCTGGAGGACATTTGGAATGAGATCACACATAAGAAATCTAGGGTACAAGCTTTTTTGCAACGAGACTTGAATTCCGAAGCTGCCAATACTCCAATGTTTCTCGTTGCGAGGAACGAGGGTAAGGTGGTGGGCACGATTTCCTATGGACCGTGCGGTGACGCGATTCGTGACTGTACCAATCATCGTTTGGATCAGATTGGAGAGCTGGGCACGCTGTACGTTTTGCCTGAACTGCACGGTCAAGGGATTGCTTCGGCATTGATTGCCGCTTTGGTCACCGAACTTCAGCGGCGAGGGATTACGCAATTTTGTCTGGACAGTGGGTACCGAATTGCTCAGCAGAAGTGGCGGCAGAAGTTCGGAGAGCCGTATGCCGTCGTGAACAATTACTGGGGCGAAGGCGCCGATCATATGGTATGGTTATGTGAAGTGCAGGATTTTACTGTGAAATAAAGTGTTCTGAAAGATGACCCCCTGCACCGGGAACAGGAGTCATCTTTTTTATTGTTATGCAACGTATCTGGATAAGAAAGGACGAATGATAGGGTGACAGAAACGATGGAAACTGCGGCATCCGAGGAATGGAGCTTACCGCAGCAGAAGCTTTCCCCTCATGCTGTAAGTTTGTGGAGAGTCAGTGCGATCATTTACAACGTTATCGGTTTTGTGGTGTTGGCGATCCTGCTTGTGCTGGACTCCGTCTATGACTGGAGACCATGGATCGGCTGGATGCTGTGGGGAATTACCGTGCTATCCCTTGGTTACGCTGTATGGGATATTTTTTTGCAGCCAGTATGGCTGTATCGACATTGGTATTATGGTGTGAGTGCGGAGTTTTTGCAGTTGAAGCATGGTGCTCTGAACAAAGTACATCAGGTGATTCCAATGGCGAAGGTACAATCCGTGACGACAAATCAGGGGCCGCTCATGCGAAAATACGGGTTATATTCCGTGTCCGTGGGTACGATGGGTTCTTCGCATATCATACCGGCTTTGCCAGAAAAAGTGGCGTTTGCGCTGCGGAACCAGATTGCGTCTTATGCCCGGATTAACGAGGTGGATGAATGACGGAGTTAAGACGACATCATGTATTAAGTTTGTTATGGAGTCTGGGTAATCTGATCAAAAGCTCGTTTGCTTTTATTCTGTTTTTGTTCGTGTTTCGAACGGGCACGGTATCGACGTGGGTATTCTATGCCAGAATTATTTTTTATATCGGTATCGCTATCTCGCTTGTGTCGATCATCTGGAAGTGGATTACAACACGTTATTCCGCGGATGAGCAGGCTTTCCACATCTACACTGGAGCACTCAGCCGCACCCGCAGAACGATTCCGTATACGAAAGTGCAAAATGTGAGCCGGCATACGAGCTTTTTTCATCGCTTGTTCGGAGTGACTTCCATTCGTTTTGAAACGGGAATCAAAGGTGAGGAAGCGACGTTTCAACTACAGGTCGTTTCGCTCGCTGAAGCAGAACAGCTTGAGAAGCTTGTTGTCGGTTATCAATCGGAAGTACAGGCGCAGGCGGTAATGGAGGGGCAGGAAAAACAAGTAGAGCAGCAAGCTGGAGACGATTACAGCGCAAGTGCAGAGCGTATGGGTACGAGAACAGAAAGCAATGCAATTGAAGGCTCTAATGCGGCTAATGCAGCTGTGAGTGAAATTTCAAAAGCAGTGACTGAACTTGAAGCGGTCAATACAGGTGACCACGAAGATGTAAGCAGCACTTCTGTACCTGCCGCGAAAGCAGCACGGATTGTGCACTATCGCTCGACTCGCAAAGACGTGCTCAAGGCTTCCTTTACCTCACTCAGCTTTCTGGTGCTGATCCCGATTCTGGGCTCCCTGTATTCAACGGTGAAGGATTTCTTTCCAGACGAAACGGTAACCGAAAGCCTAGTACTATCCTGGCTTCAATCATGGTGGGTGACCAGTCTTATTATCCTGATGCTCATGTTCCTGTCCATCGGACTGGGCATTGTATGGACCTTTGTGAAATATGGAGATTTCCAGATCACTTCAGATGAGAAGCGAATATATATTGCCAAGGGCATGCTGGAGAAGACCGTGTTCTCCATTCAAAAGGATCGTGTGCAAGCTGTGAAAGTTACACAGTCACCGATGAAACGCATGCTCGGTCTGGCCGAAGTGGAACTTACCACTGCAGGCAGCCCGGGTGAGTCTGGTCAGGAGATGAATTCACTCTATCCTTTTCTGCCTGTAAAAGAAGCTTACCGGATCATTGAAGAGATTCTGCCTTCTTATCAGGTGTGTGAAGAGATGGAAAAGCTCCCCCGTACAGCATTGTTGCTGCGTCTGCTCAAGCCCAGCTGGGTCTGGATCATAGCCACCAGTGCGCTGCTCTATTTCAAGCCAGTCCTTTTTGGATTTTCACAGGCTTGGTGGATGCTCTCACTGCTGCTTCTGGCAGGCATTGCCGCCGGACGGGTAATCGATTTTTTTCACACAAGATATGTATTGAACGACCAATTCATCCAGCTTCGCTCAGGTGCGCTCACGTCTACACTCTTTGTCTCCAAACGGGAGAAAATGATTGAAATAAAAATAACCCGTCACCCCTTGCAGCGCAGACTAGGCCTGGCTTCTATTCATACGGTGAATCGTGCCAAACCGGTTATGCATCACCATGTTCACGATCTGCCGAATGAAGCGGCAGCTGAATTCCAGATGTGGTATATGGGGCGTTCAAGAGAGGTACAGACCCGATCGTAATAGAGAGAACTTGAAAACAAGGGATATCCAGATTGTGGATTTTTATGTAAAATGAGATGTGATGAACAAAGCCCTGGAGCATAGGGCGTAAATGAAGGGTGCAGGGGTGATGAAAAAGGGTGTAATCATGATGTTATCTCTAATTCTGCTGGTGGGCGTTTCTTCTTCAGTGTATGCACATCCAGGTCGTCTGGACAATAAGGGCGGACACAATTGTTCTGCGAAATCCATTAAAAAAGGTCTATGCACAGGTTACCATTATCATAAAAAGAAAAAGTGAAGATGTGGCTTCAAACATTCAGGCCGCAATAGGAGGACTAGCAGCATGGAGCATATTAAAGCCGTCATCTTTGACTTGGACAACACCATATTAAACCGGACTTTAACATTTGAAGGCTTCACTCGAAGTATGATTGATACGTACTTTGGCCATCTGGAGTCTACCGGACATATACAGCAGCGAATTATCGAGCTTGATCTGGATGGGTACAAGGATAAAACGCTGCTGTTCAACGAATTATTGCAGGAGCTGCCTTGGGAGGAAAAGCCGCCGCATGAAGAGCTCATGGCGTTCTATAGTAAGGAATATGTGCGTAATTCAGTGCTTATGGACGAGGCGCGGGAAGTCGTACAGTATCTGAGAGGCAAGTATTCCATCGGTTTAATAACCAATGGTCAGACACATATTCAGTATGGAAAAATAGATCAGCTTGGCATTCGGGAGGACTACGATCACATTATTGTATCGGAAGAAGCAGGTGTGAAAAAGCCTGATTCACGTATTTTTCAAATGGCTCTTGATCATTTTGGACTGAAGCCTGAGCAGTGCCTCTACATTGGTGATCATCCGGTAAACGATATACAGGGGGCAGCGAAGGCAGGCATGAGTACGATCTGGATCAAGGTGAATCAGCCTTGGCGTGAGGGGATCGAGGCAGCACCGATACATACGATCCATCAGCTCCACGAATTGAGAAGCCTATTGTAGATGATCTTAAGTTGAATTATTCTTTTACACGTTAACGGAGAGGACAGAAAAAACCTGAAAAAGCGAAGCGGTCGCCTTTATCACCGGATTTTTCCCTTTGGAAAAGGGAATCCAAAAAATCTGGGGATAACAGCGATTGGAAGGTTATTCTGTCATCGGAGTGGACTGTGTATAATCTTTAGTTCAACTTATATAGAGACAAAAACAGAGATAGACCTATACAGGAGGGCATATGTAATGAACAAGTTACAGGAAGAACTGGCGGAGCTGCTGCCGCTTGCACAACTTGAAGAGATGTCAGGTGAAGAAATCGTAGGTGGCATTGCGATGGATATGTATCGGGCTGAATTTTCAGTGATTCGCGAACGACTCTCTGAGCTGCCGGAAGTGGCAAGGGATATTCTGCTGATCATTGATCTGGACACCGAGCTGTCGATGAATGGCTTAACAGGTTACCTCGAGAATGCGAGTGGGCAGTATTTGGGCCAGACGATTGAGGCATTGGTGCGAATAGGTGATGAGACAGACGCGGCAATTTTGCAAAAGGTGCAGCAACTCCTGTCGGAACATCATGTCACCGTAGACCAGTTAAGAGCCAATGTCGAGAGTCTGTCAGAGCACGATATTACAACAAGCTTGCAGACGCATGGAGCACATATCCATGAGGTGCTGCAGCAAGTGCAGAAGGAAGCGGATTCGCTAAGTTTTCAAACGGATAATGAAGAAAGCTTTGATCTGCTGTATCAGTATGTTGATGAACATAAGGATCGGTTGAGACAGCAGCTGGAACAGTTTCTCACATGAAAAAAAGGAGCTGAATGAAAGCACATGAACAAACGTTTGGGGATCGAAACGATCGTAGTTACTTTCGTATGGGTACTTGTCCTGTTGGGTTGGAATGTAGTTCAAGGCATGCTGGCCACATTCAAGCACGCGCCGAAGATAACACAACTGCACCCATCGGGTGCGGTATCACGAGTAGAGTTCGGCAGTGTGACAACTCCCGATGTACTTATGATTACTTTGGGGGCAGTCAGTGCCTTGCTGTTTGCTGTAATCTATTACGCAGCTCGCAGCTGGCAATTGAAAAAAAGAAACCGCACATCGTGATTCGGCTTGTTTGTATTTATTCCGTTAACAAGCTATTGACCAAAGCAGTTCTTTCCTGAACAGGCTGAGAGAGAGAACTGCTTTGATCAGGAGTTATATTACAACCAAGAAGTATTACAGATGTTTGGAAATGACTTCTTCCAGACCTTGTGCGACGGAATGTGCCCCTCGCTCCAGATGACGTTCATACAGGTGAAGTCGCACATACGTTTCATCCGTGCCCATAGCCTCCGATAACATGCCGCTAAGTCCACGAGCACGGCGGTCGATCTGTAATAACAGCTCCAGTGAATCGCCCATGGGATAAAAAAGTACTTCCAGTTCGTCCAGATACCCACGGAACTTGCTGGTAGGCACATATTCGAATTCCTGCACAAATGGCAGATTGCCGCCAAGCTTGGGCGCATAGTCGTTGGTCACTTCACGCAGCTTGAATCCGAGCAGATCAATGGCATCCAGAACGATCTGCATCTCACGGGATGGCACCACATGTAATCGGTCCCGATCTGAAGGGTCTACTGCGCTGGAGATATCCAGCCCCGTTTCCACCCATACGTCCGCACGGTGAAGGGTAATTGGAAGATTCTGTGGCAGATCGAATTGAAAGCTCTTCTCGAGCTTGTCACCAGGCTGCAGCGTGAATCCATCTGTAAGCAGATATTTTGCAACGACAGCCGTCTCCTGTATTTTGCGATCGTTGCTTTCCCGAATGTAGTGCGTTTTGATAGACAGATAGATTCGATCCACCTGCTGCTCCACGTCCCCACCTTCAATATACACAACCCCGGACAGAGTACCTCCCGGCATGACCTCTGTTGTATGTAATTCTGTATTTACCTTTGCTGCACCTACACCAACACTAGCCAACATTTTTTTGAAAAATGACATGATAGCAACCTCCAGATTCCATGGTTTTTGAGAGGGGAAAATTAGGGCGTGTCTGAAAACTCTGAAGGCGGCAGATTTTGCTGAATTTTCGTTCCAAGCCAGGAAGTTTTCCGCAGGCGTGCCGGGGCACGTCAAGGGAAAGTGACGCAGCAGGGGGCGAAAAGGCGGTAAAAGATGCACTTCAGTAGGTTTCAAGACACGTCCTAGACTTCGAGCTTAATACGGCTTCCAGAATAGATACGTTTCAATTTTTGAAAAAACAGGGGAAACGGCATTTTTCTGTCGAATACTGGATAGAACAGAACTGTTAAAATGCGTAAAATGGCAACAAAAGGATGGAGGAACGGCATGCGAAAAACGATGATATTCGGAATAATCGGAGTAGTGTTGTTAGTCCTCGTGAGTGTATGGATTTACCGTTATGCTGCACCGAGTCTGACTGAACAGGACGTTACAATGACCGGCACCATAAGGCAGCTGGATTTGGAAACGGTTGAAGTAGTGCTGGCGGTTACACGAACCAAAGAGGAGCATGAACCACATTTTATCTTCCCTTTAGTTCCCGGCTGGGGAGGGCTTTCATTCACAGAGGGGCAAGAGAAAGGGTTATTCAGGCCTTCGTCCGTAGGAACTTCCTATCATGATCAGGTTATTCTGGAGCAGACGGTGAAAACAGAGGATCACAACGATAATCAGATCACAAAGCAGGTACTTTCACAAGATCTGACAGGCTTTTCTGTACCTGATGAGGAGGGAACATATAAGATGCGTTTTACGCTTAAATCACTGGATGAAACCGTTCAGCCGCTTCACAATCCGATGGTTTATTATGTTCATAATGAACGGTGGTTGGGTAAAAACCTGAGCTGGGCAGCTGGCCAGAAGCTGGATATCGTGAAGGAGGAGGTGGAATGAACAACGTATATCAAGCGGGGGAAATAACGGTTCGGTTGCTGGAGACAAGGGATCAGCAAACGCTTGTAAAATGGTTGTCCGACCCGGAGGTGCTGCAATATTACGAGGGCCGGGATCAACCGCATGATCTGGAGCGGGTAAGAACACATTTTTACAATCAGGAGGATGGAGCTTGCCGCTGTATCGTGGAATTTAACGGTAGGCCAATCGGATATATTCAGTTCTATGAACTTGAGGCAGAGGAACGTGCGGCATATGGTTATGGTGAGAAGGATGGATTGATCTACGGGACAGATCAGTTTATCGGTGAACCGGATTGCTGGAATAAAGGGCTCGGTACACAATTAGTACAGTCTATGACGTCGTATCTGGTCCACGAGAAACGGGCTCGAAAAGTCGTGATGGACCCGCAAGCATGGAATGAACGGGCATTGTCCTGTTATGAGAAGTGTGGCTTCAGACGGGTTAAACACCTTCCGAAACATGAATGGCATGAAGGACAGAAGAGAGACTGCTGGCTGATGGAATATACCCCTTAGCGTACAGTGCAGACCGTGTTAAGATGAAGATTAGATTATCAAAGGGGGACTTGAAATGGACTTCAGATATCCAATTGGGCAGTTTGCACATACAGGTGAAGTTACACTGGCTCAAAGGAAGCAGTGGATTCAGGATATTGCCGAACTGCCTCAACAAGCAAGAGAAGCGGTGAAAGGCCTTAGTGAAGAGCAGTTATGCATGCCATACCGGGAAGGCGGCTGGATGCTGAAGCAGGTCATTCACCACATGGCAGACAGTCATATGAACAGTGTGATTCGTTTCAAGCTTGCTCTGACAGAGGACACCCCTGCAATTCGGCCTTACGACGAAACACGCTGGGCAGAGCTGAGTGACTCCAGAGAGCTGGATATCGAGGTTTCCTTACAGCTGCTAGAGGCTCTGCATCACCGCTGGACGGCATTGCTGAATACCTTGTCTGATGAGGATTATGCCAAACAGTTCTATCATCCTGCATCGAAGGAAACGATGCGACTCGACTATTGCGTGGGATTGTATGCGTGGCATGGCAAACATCATGTGGCACACATCACTTCGCTTCGAAATCGAAAGGGAATATAAAATGCGCAGCAAACTTTGGTTGCTGTACAAATGTTTATGAATATGAGGAACAAAGAACACGATTAGGAGGAGAATAGCGTGAACAGCATACATATTCGCCTTCTGGATAGACAGGACCCTCCGGTTATTGCACAGGCATTTCAGGAGCAGGGATGGTATAAGCCTTCGGAATTATATGAGCGGTATTGGGAAGAGCAACAGAACGGGGAACGTGTGACGCTGATCGCTGAACTGGACGGGCAATTTGCCGGTTACGTCAATGTGATCTGGACATCGGATTACCCTTCGTTTCTGGAGCAGGGCATTCCGGAGATCAGTGACTTCAATGTGTTGATGAAGCACCAGCGTAAGGGCATTGGTTCTGTGCTGATGGACCGGGCCGAGCTGATGGTGAGGGAACGTTCGGATATGGCCGGTCTTGGTGTGGGGGTCTATGCCGATTATGGCAAAGCCCAGGTGTTATATGCCCAACGTGGATATATTCCAGATGGCCGGGGGCTTTACAGGCAGGATCATTACCTTCAACCGGGTGAAGAGACCGTTATCGACGACGATGTTGTTCTGTATTTAACCAAAAAGCTGGGGTAACATGTTATACTCAACTGGAATCTGAGCAACCTAAAGCAGATGTCTATGAAGATGACTTGATTAGAGGAGTGGTGCAGGCATGTTTAGCAAAGTAGGCCAGATTATGCTGTACGTAAATAACCAGGATGAAGCACTGGCATTCTGGACGGAGGTTGCCGGATTCCATATTGTGGACGAGGTTACCCTTGATGGAGGAATGCGCTGGATCGAGATCACGCCGACAAAAGACTCACAGACAAGCATTGTATTGCATGATAAAGAGGTCGTGGCACGGATGTCGGAGGGCATCAATCTGGGTACACCTTCCCTGATGTTTTTCACAGATGATCTGGATCGGTTACATGCGGATTTGTCTGCCAAACATGTAACGGTTGGAGAGATCGTTGAGATGCCAACAGGACGTGTGTTCAATTTTGCTGATAATGAGAAAAACTATTTTGCCGTCATGGAGCGGAAGGGTTAAAAATAGCCGAAACATAGCTGGTTCATCATTGTGATTTCAAGCGGGCGACATGTACTGTCGGCCGCTTTTTCCATGTGGAAGAACAGAGGAAATAGCTCATTAAATATACAAGGAAAATAGAGAATGAATGGTTAAAAATGTTATAATAGAGTGTAGATTGTTACGCTGAATGTATTGATAAACTGTGGTGAAAAACATGGATGTTAAGTGATGAAACGAGAGGGGTTTGGACTTGGGAAAAACGATTAAACGTGTGCAGGATCTCTATGACATGCTCGATGCAGATTTCAGATCGGCAAAGCAATTTTGGGAGCCGTTCTATGAGAATCGGGACAGACCCATTCCTTTTTTTCCAAACAAACCAGATGAAAATTTAGTTGAGAGTGTAGATGCAGGCCTACTGAGCGGGGGCAGGGCACTCGAACTGGGCTGCGGGCCAGGTCGGAATGCATTGTATCTGTCTCGCCAGGGTTATCAGGTCGATGCGTATGATCTGTCTGAGACTGCGATTGCCTGGGCAAAGGAACGGGCTGCTGAAGAGCAGCTGGATGTGAATTTTGAATGTCGTTCGGTGTTTGAACTGGCACCACAGGAGGAATACAATCTTGTCTATGACTCGGGTTGTCTTCATCATCTGCTGCCGCATCAGCGAATTCCTTATCTCGAGATGATTCAGCATGCGCTGAAGCCGGGAGCCTATTTCGGCATGACCTGCTTTGCGCCGGGTTTCGGTGGCCAGGGTGGGCCGGAGCATGTGATGGATGATTGGGATGTCTATCGCGAGAAGTCGATGCGGGGCGGGCTTGCTTTTACAGAAGAGAAGCTTCGTTATTTACTGGAGGATGCATTCGAGTGTGTAGAGCTGCGCCCCATGAAGGCGATGGATCAGGAAGAGGCTTATTTTGGCCTGCCTATTCTGTGGGCGACGTTGTGGAGAAAGAAGCAGTAGAAAGGTGGAGAGCTGATGGGAAGCAGATACTTGATCATCACAGGCACATCGAGAGGCATTGGCAGACAGCTTGCAGAGCTTTGTTTGGAAAAAGGAGATGTGGTCTACGGTATAGCACGCGGTACATCCGACTTGGGGGATACGTACGAGCGGTATACTCACGTGCAGTTTGATGTCGAAGACATCCACAGCATCGATGATCTGATCTCGGGCATATTGGAGCAGATTCCGCTTCTTGATGTGGAATGCATCGGACTAATAAACAATGCAGCCATGCTTGAGCCGTTGAAACCGATCGACCAGTGTCTTGCGGATGAGATTAGCGTTCAGCTGAATATCAGTTTGGCTGCGCCGATGATTTTGACGTCATCTTTTATCCATTATACGAATCATATGACAGCAGAGCGCAAAATCATCAATGTAAGTTCTGGATCGGGCAGTTATCCCGCGCCTTCCATGGCAGCCTACTGCACGTCGAAAGCCGGAATCGACATGTTTACAAAGTGTGTAGCGATGGAACAAACCTCGCAGCCCAATCCGGTGCATATTATCGCCTTTGATCCGGGCATGGTGGACACGGAATTGCAGGCTGTGGCAAGAGAGAAGGATGCAGAGGAATTTGTACTCTCCAGTGTATTCCAGGAGGCATACGAGTCAGGTCAACTGAAATCCCCGCGTGACGTGGCGCAGGATATCTTGAAGCTGCTGGAGGAAAGCGGTTATCCGTCCATAAGCAACTAAACAGGAGGAGGAAAAAGAACAGTGAATCTGGTATATCATCGTAAATTATAAGTGGTTGAGATAAAAGTACAAATATTGCCTTGTTGGCCCTGCACTTTCTGTGCAGGGCTGTTGGCATTGTTTTTTGTACAAAATGGTGTGCGGCAGGAACGTTTTTCCCTGTATACTTAGATATATAAATGTACTTACGACGATTTCTAAAATGTGCACTTCAGTACGGGTTCAGGAGGATTACATGCAGCAAGAACAAACGGCTGGTTTCCAGGGCGACTGGCTTCAATTTATGATTATGACCAACAAACTGGAACTGCCTCCGCTGCCAGCGGATACGATGGATCGTCCGAGGCTTAGTTCACAATACACTGAAGTTATTCAGTCCAAAATGACCTTGCTGACTGCCCCCGCCGGCTCGGGGAAATCAACGTTACTAGGTAGTTGGCTGAGAAGCGCGGCAGGACATGCCGCCTGTGTCTGTCTGGATGAGAAGGATCAGGATCCCCTTCAGTTTTGGCTCTATATCATTCATGCCCTGGAACGCGTGAGGCAGGGGTTATGTGGAGATGTTCTGCCTTCGTTTTTGCAGCGATATGCAATTGATCCGAGATCAGCATTAATATTGTTGTTAAATCGTGCTGCTCAGAGCAGTCAGCATGCACTGCTTATTTTGGATGATTACCATGCCATAACGCGGCCGGAAATTCATGCGCAGATGCAGGAGTTTATTGAACACCTTCCTTCGTCTATTCATCTGGTCATATCGAGTCGCACGTATCCTGCGTTTAAGCTTGAGAAGCTGCGCCTCAGAGGAGAGTTGAAGCAGCTTACACTTCAGGAGCTTGCGTTTACAGCCGAGGAGGGCATTGAATTTTGCCAAAACGTTATGCATATGGAACATGCCAGCAGGGATGCGCTTGAGTGGGTACAACAGACGGAGGGATGGGCAGCGGGTCTGAAGCTGCTTGCTTTATCTCACACATTGAGCATAGACCCGGTCAAAAGTTCAATGCCCTTGATCTCCTCATCCCGATATCGTGCAAATGATGCAGAGACAGGAAACAGAGTCATTTCGGATTATTTGTTAGAAGAGGTATTCCAGCGTCAGTCATCGGAAATGCAGCGCTTTTTGCTTCGAACTTCGATAGCAAGAAGCATGAACAGCCATTTATGTCAGGTTTTAAGCGGTTTGGAAGAAGCTCCACAGTTGTTAAGACAGCTCGAGAAGGAGCATCTTTTTCTTATCCCGCTTGATCGGGAAGGCGTGTGGTATCGTTATCATCATTTATTTTCGGCATTTCTGAAGCGTGAGCTGCTGCGCAATCATTCAGCAGAGATAAATGATTTACATGGACTTGCCGCTCTGTGGTATGAACAGCAAGGCTCCCCATCCGAAGCGCTTGATCATTATATTCTTGGACAACATTTACAGGACGCGGCCAGGCTGCTGGAAGAGCTGTTTGCCCATTTTATTATGGGAGAGTGGTGGACGCTCCGTAAATATTTTGATGTTTTGCCGCTGGAGATTGTGAAGGCTCGTCCCAAGTTGTATATGTCTTATCTGTTTCTTGTTGCGCGCGAAATGCCTTACGGAGAAATGGTGAAGCAACTGGATGAGTTGGAGCAAGTCATCCGCGTGCGTCTTCAAGGGCAGGTTGCACCAGAAGTTATTGAATATTTGCTGCAAGTGATCTGCGTAATGAGGGCCTATGTGGCTTATCTTAATCGGGATTTGGAAGGACTATCGTCTTATCTCGTGTCTTATATTGATCAGGGCTACCCGGATGATATCGCTTTTCAGTATATGGACTATGATCGAAGAGAAAGTATGCGGCTGCGCAGCTTTCATGGCGTTCAGGGTTACTTGAGGAGAGCGGAGGCCTGTTTTGGAGCCATTACAAAACGCTGGTTTGCCGAGCCTGCCTATGTAACGTCCTACTATGGTGTTGGATATGGCGAGGTTTTAATGGAACAGGATCAGTTATTGGAAGCCGTGAAGTATGCGGACCTGGCCCTTGAAGTGGCTTTACAAATCAAGGTGGCGGCGCTGCTCGTTCCTGCATATGTTCTGAAAGCCAGAATTGAATTCAATTTGGGCAGACCTGAGGAGAGTGTCAAGCTGCTGCTGCAGGTCGAAAGTCTGTTATCTGTTAAGGATAAGGATTACTGGCAGCCGACTTTGGAAGCACATCGTAACCGAATAGGGCTTGAACTGAGTCCTGTGGACACCGCCACGCGTATTCTCGCTGACACTGTAGATGGAGATATTCATTCCTTTGAATTAAGCTGTGACCAACTCTTTCAGTGCATGGTTCGCATACGTGCAGCAATAATTGTTGAGCGGTATGATTACGCACGAGAGGAACTGAAACGAGTTCGTGAATACGCTGAACAACGTGATCTGTTGACTGAACAGATTGAATGCGGACTGTTAGAGTCCATATTACTGCAAAAGCAGGGATCTCCGGACGCTGGTATCACTGCGCTATCCCGTGCCCTGATTTTGGGGGAACCTGAGGGATATATCCGTTCGATTGTTGCTGAAGGAGCACAGCTGAAACATTTGCTGCAACAATACTTGCTTCTTCGCCGTACCAAGGCCATTCCGGATGACGGAGTGAAAATGACGTATGTGAAACAACTGCTGTCTGCTTTTGTCCGAGACCAAAAGGTACGTGGGCGTTCTGCAGCCTACGAAGTGAAGCAGGATCAGAAGGAAGTGGGGTTAAGCCCCATGGAGCAGAAAATATTTGCTCACATCTCAGAAGGCTTGACGAGCAAGCAGATTGCAGCCGAATTCGGGATATCACCTGGCACAGTAAATACACATATTCGCCGTGTGTTTGCCAAACTGGGAGCAAGCAGCCGTACACATGCCGTGCAGATTGCTGAGCAGCGTGGCTTGTTATAATGTGTGGAACAATGTCTACTTTTTTGTAGACTGTCTGAAAGATGAACTGTCTCCTACAATGAACATATTGAAATAACGCTCTGAACCTTCGGTGTCATCAGCGTTAAGATCCTGTAGGAGGTCGTGTATAGAAATGTCTAATCGTATATCCAATCGCAAAGGGTACGCTGAGCACAATAGGAAAAAGGTTTCGCCGTATTTGGCAGCCATGCTATCCTTGACGCTCATTGGAGCTCCAGGAGCAGTGAGTGCGGCTGATGACGCCACAAGCATTCAAGACTTGCAGCAGGCGGCACCATGGGCCAAGGAAGCCATTGAAAGGGCAGCCCAGCAGCAGTTGATTGTTCCAGACGGAGCAGGTCGTTTCAACCCGGGCGCATCCATGACAAGAGGGGAACTGGCACATATGCTCGCTCAGCTTCTGGAGATAGACACCTCATCGTCAAACCAACGTCCAGGTCAGTCATTTAAAGATCTGGAGCAAACGAGTGCGAACGGATCTTATATCTATGCTCTCCATTCATCTGGAATTATGAAGGGATATCCGGATGGAACGTTTCGGGCGAATGGTTTAGTGACCAGGGAAGAGCTAGCTGTTACGATGATTCGGACATTACAGAGCATAGGGTATGATGGGGTGTCCAATCAGCAGCAATCTTTATCATTTAAGGATACAGCTGTTATTAGTGCATGGGCTCTTCCCAGTGTGCAGCAGGCCGTTGAATTAGGTATCCTCAAGGGAGAGAACGGATATTTCGCGCCAAAACGCTCTACGTCCAGACAAGAAATGGCTGTTATTGCGGTGCGTGCAACGGAAGCAATTAAAGCATTGAATGAAGCAGCGGGTTCAGAACAGGGTGGTTCCAACCCGGCGTCCCCAAACCAAAATTCGGGCAAGGTAACAGAAACACAGGGTACGACATCAGGATCGGCTGGAACAGGGAATAGCACGGGGAACAATAACAGTAATACTGGAGCTACGCCAGGTGGAACAGCAGGTGGAGGAAGCGGATCAGGATCGGTTAATCCAAGTAACCCTGCTGGCCCCTCGAATCCTTCTAATCCAACTAATCCGTCAAATCCGGGAAGCGGTAACCGTGCGCCTGTTGTTGCTCCGGGAGGTTTGCCTGCTCAGGAATTGACGCTGGATCATCCTTTTAAAGAATGGCAAGCCTCCTCTTATTTCAGTGACCCGGATGGTGGAGCATTGAAGTATGTTGTCTTGTCGGGGGATGAGAATGTCGTATCCTATACTGTGATTGGGCAAGTGATTCGACTTGTACCGCGGAATGCCGGTGAGACGATGCTGACTATTCAAGCCGTGGATGACCAGGGTGCAAGTGTAACGGCACAGCTTCAGGTTAAAGTACAAGTGAATACGATTAGCCGTCAATTCCCTGATCCGCATTTGGCTGGAGCTATGGCGTACTGGCTGCAAAAGGATGTGAATGATCCGCTGACCAGAGAGGAACTGGCCGAGGCTCTTGTTCAGACGGATGGCGGATTGTATGCGACCAATGCAGGTATTTCCGATCTTACGGGTGTCGATATATTTAAAGGATTAAATGTCGTTGAAATTGATCTTTCCGGTAACGAAATAAGCAAAGCGGATGCCTCCGGATTTAAACAATTACGTTGGTTGAAACTATCAGGGAATAAGCTGAGTGAAATGAATGTTACAGGACTGGATCAGCTGCAGTATTTGAATCTGGCAAATAATCGGCTTACAGCGTTGGACGTGGGTGGACTACAAGCATTGCAGACTCTGGATGTGGAAGGGAATGAGCTTGTTCATCTGCCCGCCGGCATTACTGATTTGCCCGAACTGAAATACTTGAACGTCAGTGACAACCCGATACGTCTTAGAGAAGAGCCCGATTTCACAATGCATCATGCGCTGCTGCAGCGTTTGTCGATGTATGGTTTTGATGATGCTTCACCTGATGTGGTAGAGGCCCCTGCGGGGAATATCGCTTATGTAGGTGAAGGTGAGCTTGAAATCGACCTGTCTTACATGTTTGAAGATGAAGATGACGACAGGTCCACGCTTGTACTACAAGCTAAATCGCCTGATGCCCAATTGGCAGCTGTCAGAATGGATGGGCAGAAGATGTATGTTACTGCACTTGGAGCGAGCAGTCAGCCGGTTCGATTTGAGGTAGAAGCTACAGACCCTTTGGGCAAGCTTGGAATAGGTTACGTATATGTTGATCTGAAAGAAAAAGAATAGAGAATTGAAATCAGATTAAAATGATTTACAGTAGACGCACTTTCCTGTCAGGAAGGTGCGTTGTTTCTATTTTAGATCAAATTGTATAAGATGAAGTGGAGTCGTGTTCGAATGCAAACGATGGGAAGCAGCCCTGATTTATAATGAATTACATCATGACGAAAAGGGGAATAAAGAATGACACTTGTAAACATCACACCAAGCACAGCAGAGGATTCCGCATATGTTCGCCAGCAATTAATAGCTTATAACGCGGCACATGTGAACGAAGCGTTAAGAGATCGATACGAGGAGCTTCACTTCCATATTCGAAACGAAACGGGACAGATCGTGGCCGGGGTACTCAGCACGCTATGCTGGAACTGGGTAGAGCTGGATATTTTGTGGGTCGATGCGAACGAAAGACACAAAGGATATGGGACACAGCTGCTTCTGGAGGTTGAGCGTTTGGCCCGGGAGAAGGGCTGTGATTTCATCATGTTGAACACGTTCTCGTATCAGGCTCCGGAATTTTATCGAAAACACGGATATCAGCTCATGACCATGATTGAAAATGCACCCACGGGACACCAGCATTATTATTTCAAAAAGGATATTTCACCTGAGAACGGGAGTGATGTCTAACGATGATTACGATCAAGCAGATTGAACCACAGGATTTGCCGGGGCTAAACCAGCTATATCATGAATTAATGGGCACACCGCCCGATGAACAGCAGATGAATGAGCAGCAAATGCAAAAAACGTTTCAATATATGGAGAAGAACGGGCATTACTATGTGCTTGGAGCCTATGATCATAATGAGCTTGTTGGATCGGTCATGGGGATTGAGTGTATGGATTTAATGGGTTCATGCGAGCCATTTATGGTTGTAGAAAACGTCATTGTTTCGGATCGTGTACGCAGGCAGGGCATCGGACAGAAGCTGATGCTTCAGATTGAACAGATTGCGAAAGATCTGGGGTGTGCTTACATCATTCTGGTGTCCGGTGATCAGCGTAAGGAAGCGCATAGATTTTATGAGAAACTGGGCTTTAGGGACGAATTGGTTCAAGGGTATCGCAAACATTTGGAAGACAAGAAATAGGAGGAAGATGTGTTCCTCCACATCGTGAAAGAGGGAGTGAACCCTTAGCGGACGCTCTCTTTTTTTGTTACACTTTCAGAAAAAGAATACATAGGAGGTTACCGAAACATGCGTATCGTGGATAACATTAAGGTCTGGGGGGAACCGCTGGAGAATGCTGTGAGTCAGGCGGTAACTTGTTCCCAACATGGAGACGTGCTGGGTGTAGCTCTTATGGCCGACCATCACAAGGGATATTCGCAGCCGATTGGCGGGGTTGTTGCTTATCGCAACATGATCAGTCCATCCGGGGTAGGTTATGACATTGCCTGCGGTAACAAAGCTGTGCGCACCAATCTGATGTGGGACGATATTCGTGACCGGATTGCCGTCATTATGGATGATATTCAGACAACCATCTCATTCGGCGTAGGCCGTAACAACCCTACTCCAGTCGAGCATGAGCTGTTCGATGATCCGAGCTGGAAGCTTTTTGATTCGATCGAAAGCGGACTGCAGCAGAAGCTGAAAGTTCTGGCACGTAATCAACTTGGAACCGTGGGCAGCGGCAATCATTTTGTGGATATTTTCGTGGAGGAGAAGACGGGCAAGGTATGGATTGCCAATCATTTCGGCAGCCGTGGCTTCGGGCATAAAGTGGCGAGCGGGTTCCTCAATCTGGCAGCAAGACGAGAGTTCAGTGGTAAAGCTCCGGGTGAATCGATGGATCAGCCGCCAACCCTGTTTGATCTGGACAGTGAAATGGGTGATATGTATTGGGCAGGTATGACACTGGCTGGGCGTTATGCATATGCCGGACGAGATTACGTGATTGAGCAGGTGCTGGGTATCCTTGGTGCGAGTGCTGAATATGCCGTACATAATCATCATAACTTTGCGTGGAAAGAGCAGCATATGGGCGAGGAAGTCGTTGTTGTTCGTAAAGGGGCTACACCACTGGCTCCAGGGCAGCTTGGTTTTGTTGGTGGGAGCATGGGAGACATGTCCGTCATTGTGGAGGGTATCCAGAGTGAGGAAAATACCGATTCCTTCCGCAGCACGGTTCACGGAGCCGGGCGCATCATGAGTCGTACCCAGGCGGCAGGCAAAATGAATTATAAGCTCCGCAAACGTATGGGCGGCGAGATTAGTGAAGAGCAGATGCAGGCGGCGATTCGGGCTTACGGGGTAGAGCTTCGCGGAGCTGGCACGGATGAAAGCCCGTTCGTATACAAGAAATTGCAGGATGTGCTGACTGCACATGCAAATACGCTCAAAATCAATCATGTGCTGCGCCCGGTAGGCGTTGCGATGGCTGGAAGCAATGAGTTTGATCCTTACAAGGACTAATCAAGGTTTAATCAAAGGCTGATCGAGGACTCATCATTTTGAAGCAAACTCTGACATAAGAGAGGACGAACGCAATGAGAAATTGTGCAATATACAGCTCCCAGTTTGATCTGGAGCAGCTATATGAGATCATTCAATCCATCTATCCTGACGCTTCCATTCAGCGAGGAGAAGACCAGACGCACATTCAAGTGACCCGGAAAAAGTGGTTCAGCAAAAAAACGAAAGGTTTCAATATCATGACCAGCCAGACCCATCCCGAAGAGTTCGGCACGATGATTCAGGGCATGCTTGGTTTTCTAAGTCAGATCGAGGGGCGTAATGCTGCGCTTCAGGAAAAGGTACTGATCAAGTGCTCCACCCTGAACATGGTAATTGGCATTGAGACCGAGGAAGATATCTCGGAAGAGTTCTTTAACGAATTATTGCAGTTGGCTGAAGCGCTGGATGCCGTCATTTTCTGGGGAGGCGGCTCCCTGCTGAATGCTCAGGGTCAGCTGCTCCTGGATGTGAATGGTGAATCCGAGGTAGAGGATTACACGGTAACCGCACACACCAGTTATCTGGATGACACCCGCCCGCCTTCAGCGGATGCTTCAGAGCGCAAGGCACATTCAGAGCAGCGGCTGACAGAAGAGGGGATTCCGTATAATGTGAATCTGCCGGCACGAGCAGGGGAGAAAGACACGACGATTCGAACGAAGGAAGAGGTGGCGCAGCGTGCCGTTGCTCTCTGCCTGGCTGCACTGAAGGACGAGTGTCTGGGAGCAGGCGAAAGTGACGATGACACCGCAGCACTTGTGCAGGAAGTGATCGATAAATATGATGCATCCAGCTTTTTTTCTCCCGATGAAAAGTCATTTCTGGATCAGCATGGAGCAGAGCAGCAGGATGTCATTCGTTTCTCCTGGGGATATGAGGCATACCATGTCATGTTATGGGCTCTTGGGTACGTAGAGGAATTGGGTGCACCGACAGAGCTGTGTAACGTAAGCAAGGATGTCGGTTATTTACAGCAAAAGGATAGCTTTGCGGAATTTCTATCAGAAGCCACACTGCGTAGCAAAAACGAAATTCTGGATGAGGCCGACCTGATTTATCGGTACAACTGGGTGTGTGTGAACAGCCGGATTAAAGGGGAAGCTGCGCCTGCCGGGCTCAATCCCGGTGTAGCCTATGAACGGCATCGCGCACTCAACTGGCTGATCTGTTATCTCGATCAGGATTGGGACGAGGTGCGTACGGATACGTAACAAAAAGCCACGAAACTGATCGATTCGATCTGATTCGTGGCTTTTATCTTATACGTGCTCATGTTGAACAAGGTTGCTATAGAGTGTTATGGAGTGCTTGAGGGTTACGGTTTAAGGGGAACATTCGTTTCCAGCTCTTTGATATATGTCTTATCGCCGCTGCTCAAAACTCTGCCCTTTTCGTCCAGCTTCTCTCCTACAACGCTCCAATTGTCCGTGTTGACTGTGAATGTGTACGGTTTGATCGTCACTGATTTTGCGTTTGGACTGATCGCATCATACAATTCATCCACTTGATACTCCAGATCGGGAGCCCTGTGGAAGAAGCCAAGCTTCCGTTGATTCAGAACTTTGCCTTGATCGTCTACGATCTCATAGTACATCATGGTCGGAGCATATTTTCCTGTTTGCTCAGAGGAAGCGGGCACCTTTCCCGTGCTTTCGAGAATTAGGCGTGTATTGGTTACGGTAGATTCTATTTTTTGCAAGGTGTAACTGAAATTTTCGTAGCTTTTTGTCTCATTCGGTTGAATGACAAGTTTGGTGTCACTGATTTTTACGGGTACTTTGAATTCAAAAGGTTCCTCTACCCGAGTTACTTTTGTCCGAACGGTAAGCTCAAATTCATTAGGCAGTGAGCCTAGATTCGTATATTCAGCAAACACAGCGTTTGAGTTGCCGATATCATCTCCAAAAGAGCGAAAGGACTTCAACTCTTCATTGTTAATAAAGGTTTCAGGTGCTGTGACATAGCCCTTCTTCTGCTGCTGTTCCGGTACCTGGCGAGATTTCTTCCATTCGTTGTCTCCCGAAATAATCTCGCTTTCCATAGGAATGTACGGGCTAGGGACTTCCTGCGGGAGATGCTCTCCGGCACGTTCAATGGTGTAGCTCAGACGGGTTCCGTCATATAATACGTTTGTAAGTGTTAAGGTCACTCCGTCTTTGGTGATCTGTTTCAGCGGCTGTGTCAGGATACCTTGATCCACTGCTCGTCCAATCTCGTCAGAACTCAGCCCGTAGAACATAGATCCGATTCCTGGAATTTGTTTCAATGCACTAGCCATTGTTGGTGATACGAATCCTGCGCCTATAGCACCTGCGCCCATAACTGCAGCAATGGAGGCTGCGGTTAACGTCCGTTTTAGTATTGTAGATCCATTCCGTGGTTTGTTCATGTTTCTTCCTCCGATTTGATTCATAATTTCACTGCTCATACTATGTCGCGGCATGGGTGTGTTGCGTATTCGCTGCTCCAATTCTTCAAGCCGCTGGTCAGGAAAAGGGCTGGGCTGTTTGTCCATGCAGTTGTCCTCCTTTGGTTGTCTGCTCCATCAGTTTACGGCGAAGACGTTCGTACTTCTTGCGCAGGGTAGCAGACCTGGTATTCATAATGATGGCAATCTCCTCAAAGGTGTACTGTTCCACAGCCTTCAACAGCAGGATGTGACGTTCTTCCGGTGTCAAATATTCCATGAGCTCTTCAATAACTGTTGCATAAGGATATTCCTGTACGACAGGTTTGTGGTGTTTATACTCATCCACCAGCTTCAACCAGCGGCTGTGCCTTTTCTTCATATTCATCAAATGATTGTAGGCTACTTTATACAGCCACGAGGAGAAGCTGACCTTTCTTTTATAACTACTCAGATTCTCGTAGGCCCGGATGAAAATCTCCTGTACAGCATCCTCAGTCTCTTGATGATCTTTAAGAATGTAATAACAATAGGTGTACATCTGACGCTCGAATTCCTGTATGATCAGCTCATAGGCTTCTTTTTCGCCAGTGATCACTCGCTGTACAGCTCGTTCGATTCGTTCATTTTTTTCTTTCCTAACCTGCATGTCCCCGGGGATGGCGGCCTGCATGGGCTCACCTCCTTGTCTTGATGTTTATATAACAATCTGAAAGAGTTCATCTGTGACATGATTAAAAGTTATTTTGTGATGTGAATTGAGGTTATTTTGTAATGTTAACTTTCATTTCTAATTCCTTGATGTATGTTTTCGTTCCGGAGCTAACGATTTTCCCGTTTTTGTCCACTTTTTCTCCGACAATGCTCCAATCCGAAGGTTTTACTGTGAAGGTGTAAGGTTTGATTGTGATCGACTTGGTTTGCGGACTGACGGCATCATATAGTTCGTCAATGTGATACGTCGTGCCGGGCTTTTTGGAATAGAAACTTAATTGTTTCTGCTTCAGCGTCTTGCCCTGGTCATCTACCATGTCGTAATACATCATGGTTGGTGCATATACCCCCGTTTGCTTGGAGGAAGCAGGTACTTTTCCTTGGCTATCCAGCACGAGTTGGGTCTGGGTAGAAGTTACATTTATTTTTTTTACTGTATAACTGAAGCCTTTGCTTTCCTTTGTCTGATTCGGTTTGATTTGAATGATTCCGTTTTGTTTCTTAACAGGAATCTTAAACTCGAAGAACTCCTTAATGCTGCTTACAGGCATTCGAAGGGTCAATTCAAATTGGTCTGGAAGAGAGTCGGATTTATATTCCAAAATGGCACTATTTTTTTCTTTTACATGACTACGTAATCCAAACGTGGCTTTATTGTCTTTTTGACCATTGATTAGAATTTCAGGTGTCTTCAGATGGCCTTTCACGATATTTTTTTGATTATAGGAAGCCATCATTCCCTCAGGCAGACCCTTGCCTTCACGTTTTATCGTTATTTTTAGTAACAAACCATCATACTCTACCTCAGACAACGTAAGTTTAACCCCATCATGAGTTACACTTTTGGCGTTTGCCTTACTTGCTTGAGCTGCTTCTGCTGTAGATGAAAAGTTCCACAATGCTCCTGTTCCTGTCGTTGTTACAGCCGCAGCCATAAAACAAGCCACAGCCACTCTTCTTAATGAGAGGTTCTTCCTCATTTGATCTTTCATGCTTTTCCTCCTATGTCATATGATTATCCGGATATCTATGTAACAATTCTGATCTTGATATTGTGACATGAATAGAATAAGAGACCTTATAGACGGAGCATGGAGCATGAGTTATGTCTTTTTATGTATCAGTTCGGTCTAAGATACGCTGTAATAGAGAGGGATTTATTAAGGATAAGAAAAAAGCCGCAGAACGTTCTCTACGGCGTTTAAAAATATGAGAAGCTCGTCAAACGGACCATTAACTAGCCGAGTGAGTAAGGAGGGTTTTAATTGCGGGATACAAATTCAGGCTGTTTGTAAATAGAATGTACGATTGCTGAGTGGTACGGATCAAAATCCGTTCGGTGGTGCCGTTGACAGGCCCGATCCGAATCGCGGAAGGTTCACTGCCTCCGTATGTATCGTCCAGCGTGACAGATGTGATCTGTGCAAAAGGGATTTCAATTTTGGAAAATTGCCAACGGATAACCAGTCGATCCTCTACTTGTTTTGCGCTTACACCAAACATCAAATGACCTCCTTGATCTAAGAAGTTAAAATAGTTGGATGAGAATAGTTTAGTTTTAGTATATCATTTTTGGTTAAAAATCCCTAATTAATATAGGTGGAGTCAGGTATGGGGTTAAATACATCATTGACCTAATGGGGATATAGGAGATGAGCTGTATGGAATGCCTGGATGCGTATCATTATTTTGAAAAAGGGAGAGGCCCTTTCTGCAATCTCTCCAGTTTATCCCTGGAAGAGTCAGAGACAATCTCGCAGCAGATTCGGGAGAACGGACGAACTTTTGCCAGTCAGCGGTCTGCTGAGTATATGGCTATCAGAAGGGAGCTTGAGCAGATGGCATTTGCGAAGTTTCTGGCCAAAGGAGGTCAGCCGGTTCAACCCTACCCGCAATATCTGACCCTTGGTGAATGCCCTTGGCTTGAATCCTGGTACTTGGAACCAAAACATGTTATCATTCCGTGGCATAAGCTGCCGGCAGAGGTTGTGAGCTTCACGTATGGCGATCTCTTTCCAACGATGCGTTATGCCGATGATAAACCTTATCGCAAGCAGGTCTTTACCAAACATGAAATCATTGAACAGATACAGACCTATGGCTTTCCGCAGGATTGGAATCGAACGGGCGAGCAGGGGCCCGAACGATATATTGAGGTTCAGGTCTGGGACAATCGGGTTATTGATGCCTTTCGTTAAGTTTGCTGATTAAGCTGGATTTGCTCGGAGGAATAATCCAAGCTAATGACTTTGAAAGCCGAGTCCATTGTCAATTCGCAATGACCGATTCAATCTCCAGCCGCTTTAAATGTTCAAGCCATTCTAAAGGACAGCCTGCATCTGTGATGACCATGGAAATATGCTCCAGAGCTGCGATTTTAGCAAAAGTCGAGCGTCCAAACTTGCTATGATCGGCCACTAAAATCGCTTCTTCTGCCCGTTCAATCATTTTACGAGAGATCAGCGCTTCCTCCAGTACATAATCGGTGATGCCGTCCGAGAACGAAATACCACCGGCCGAGATGAAGGCTTTGTTCACTTTGAATTGATCCAGCATCTCATGAGCCGCAGGGCCGGTAGACGCTTGCACCGCCTTATGAATTTCTCCCCCGGCAAAAATGATTTTCCCTGCAAAGGACTCCATGGCCATGGTCAGAACGGGAACTGAATTGGTAATGACCGTGACCTGAGAACGATGCTGCAGATGCCGCATAATTTCAATCGGAGTAGTGCCATTGTCGAGCATAATCGTTTCACCGTCTTCAACGAGTGCAGCGGCAGCGGCGCCAATAGACTGTTTTTCCTGGAGCTGAAGCTGTGAACGCTTTTGAAAAGGGGCCTCCACCATGCCTGAGCGCACACGTACAGCGCCCCCATACACTTTACGCAGCTCGCCTTCTTTCTCCAGACGGTCCAGATCACGTCGAATCGTCTCGGTAGACACCTGAAACAGCTGAGCCAATGTCTGCACCTGAACTTTGCCTTGTGTGGCAAGCTGGGCAAGAATAGTATGTTTTCGTTCCTCGTATGTTAATGACATCTGGTCCGCCCTCCTTATATTCTCAATCTTTAATTGTTGTGGATTGTTGTTGTTTCTTCTAGTGTAATTTTGATGATAGTCTGCTGTCAATTTCAAACAGGAAAAGCAACTTATATTCCGCTGGAAATATATATTGAAAGATATATTGACAGCTGTATCAAGTAAGAGTAGCATCATATAAAACAACTTAAAACCACATGAAAAAAACTAAAAACCACGGTGATTTGCTTACAATCACACAAAGGGTTAAGAGTAATTCCGGGGAGGACGAAACATTTGAAACCGCATCTTTCTTTTCGCGAAAATAGCACCTTTACCATCGTACAATTCACCGATCTGCATTGGAAGGACGGACGGCCTGAGGATCTTCGCACCCGGCGGATGATGCAGAGCATCATCGAGCTGGAGCAGCCTGATCTCGTTGTGTTTACTGGCGATGTGATCTACACCGGGCCTGTCGAGCCGGGAAACAAGGCATGCGAGCATCCAGAGCAGGCCTTCCGTGATGCCGTCTCGGTTGTAGAGCAGAGCGGAGTACCGTGGGCTTTTGTGTTCGGCAACCATGATGCCGAGCAGCGAATCACCCAGACGGAGCTCATGCAGGTTGTTCAGGAACATGCGTACAGCGTGACAGAAGAGGGACCGCGTGACATTGCGGGGCTGGGCAATTACACGCTGGAGATTGCCGGGGCTGATGGCCTTCCGGCAGCTGTCCTGTACCTGCTCGATTCGGGGAGTTATTCAACCGTGGAATCGATCCCGGGTTATGACTGGATTCAGCAGAGTCAGCTGCGGTGGCTGATGGATGAATCCATACGCGTCAATCCCGGCCGCAGTCGCGGGGATAAGCTGCCAGCCTTGGCGTTTTTACATATTCCGATCCCGGAATATCAGACGATGTGGGATACGCAGACCTGTTATGGCCATAAATTTGAACCCGTCTGCGCAGCACAAGTTAATTCAGGGTTGTTCGCTGCGCTGCTGGAGATGGGGGATGTGATGGGCACGTTCTGCGGGCATGATCATGTGAATGATTTTCACGGGCAGTATCACGGAATTCATCTCTGCTACGGACGTTCCAGCGGTCACAGTACCTATGGAAGAGATGGCATGCTGCGCGGGGGGCGTGTCATTCGATTGCGGGAAGGTGAGCGCACGTTTGATACCTGGCTGCGTCTGGAGGACGGATCGGTAGTGAAGGAGCAGCCGGAGCATCAGCCTGAGATTCATTAGAAGCTGCATGCGTGAGCAAGAGAACAAGAGAGGAATATGAACAGCATGATTTTACCTTTAATTCTGGTGCTTGCTTCGGGGATGGCGCATGCCGTCTGGAGTATGTTTACGAAGCGGAGTTTGAACAAAAGTGTGTTTTTGTGGTCCATTATGATGATCCCAACAGTGCTGCTGCTGCCTGTGCTAGTGATGGAATTGTCCCGTGAGCCGCTGACGATGCCAGTCTATATGCTGTTAATCTTGTCGATGGGGCTGCAGGCATTGTATTCGTGGTTGTTGTCCCGAACGTATGAGCTTGGCGATCTGTCCCAGATTTATCCGATTATGCGGGGAACGAGCACACTGCTGGTGCCTTTGATCGGGGTGGCTTTTCTAGGGGAAAAGCTGTCTGTATACGGCTGGATGGGTATCGCCTGCATGATTGTCGGGTTCACGATTCTCAGCGGCATAGGGAACCGGAGGCATGCTTCCGGTTCTGGAGCTGGAGTCCAGGGGGCAAAGCCGATACTTATGGCCTTATGTGTTGGGCTTTGTACGACCAGTTACGTCTTTGTAGATAAATTGAATTTGCAGCATATTTCGCCTCTGGCACTGCTGGAAGTAACAAACATCGGCTTTGTGGCGGGGTTAACACCGGCCCTGCTCGCTTCGGGCGGCCTGCGGCGAGAGTGGAAGCTGAATCGTTCAACCATTATGCTGGGAGCTTTGCTGAACCCGGGCTCATATCTGCTTTTTCTGTTTGCGCTGGAGCAGGCCCCGATGGCCAGGCTGGGTCCGCTGCGGGAAGTGGGAACCGTGTTTGCGGCTTTTCTCGGTATATGGTTATTAAAAGAACAGCAGGGCATGAAACGTATTCTATGTTCCATCGTGATTTTTGGCGGAATTCTGCTGATTGGTATGTGGGGGTAAGTTTCTGGAAAGCCAAGATCAGGTTCGACTGGACAGATGAAAGCAAGATAAGACAGGCTTCTGCTCGCTGTATCCTGTATGATAGGGAGCAAGGAGTGATGTAACGTATGAACTGGATTGAATCCATACAGAAGTCTGTACACTATATAGAAGAACATTTGCTGGAGTCTGTGACGGTGGAAAAGGTTGCAGCACAGGCACATATGTCAGCGTTTCATTTTCAGCGTATCTTTGCTCTGATGACGGATGTGACCGTGGCCGAATATATCCGGCGCAGAAGGCTGACACTTGCTGCCCATGAATTGCTGCAAGGGGATTACAGAATTGTGGACGTGGCACTCAAGTATGGCTATGAGACACCGGAATCCTTTTCCAAAGCATTTCAGAGACAACATGGCGTTACACCAAGTGAGCTGCGAAAATCCGGTGCACCCGTTCAGTCGTATAATCGTCTGGTTATTCAAGTAAGTTTGCAGGGGGTCGAGCCAATGAAGGTTCAACTTGTTGAGCAAGGGGCCTTTTCCATTACAGGTGTCAGACAAACGTTCTCTTACGTGGACGGACAGCATTTGCAGGGGATTGGAACGATGTGGCAGGAGACATATAAGAGTGGCATGGAGGATCGAATTGGTGCGCTGAATGACGGAGTGATTCCGGGTTTGCTTGGCGTCTGCGTGGATCAGGGTGAAATTCAGGACAAACAGATGGAATACTGGATTGCCACAACCTATACAGGCGAGCAGCAAGAAGGACTATCTGTATTAACGCTGCCAGCCAGCAATTGGGCGGTATTTGAGGTTCAGGAGCCCATGCCCCAAGGCATGCAAAAGCTGTGGAAGCGAATTGTAACGGAATGGTTTCCGTCCAACCCTTATGAACATGCCTGGCTGCCGGAGCTTGAGGTTTATCGGGGCATGTACGATGCGCCTCAGATCTGGATACCGATTAAATAAAATGCTTCAATCACAACTCCTCTCAGGAACCGTAGTTTTCAATGTGCATTCGCTGTGGATGTGCTTGGAAATATCAGCTTGAGGGGAGTTGTTTATTTTATTCGAGAGATAGAAACATGGTATATTGGAAAATAGCAAAGAAAAGAGTAGTTGATCTCTCTTTGAGTGAGCAGGCTTGAGTTAGGGAGGGAATGCCGTGCAGTACGAGGAACAGCTGGTCAGAACACTGCGGCAGCAGGAACAGATCATACAGGATTTGCGACGTGTGCGTGAGCTTCAGCTGCCCGATTGTTATATCGGTGCGGGCTATATTCGTAATTACATATGGGATGAGCTTCATGGATATGCGAGACGAGAGCTGCACAGTGATATTGATGTAGTTTATTATGATGCCACGAATCTGTCTGAAGCACGGGATAGCCAGCTTGAGCGTGAGCTTTGTGCTGTTACAGGCAATGACAAGTGGTCGGTGAAAAACCAGGCGAGAATGCATCTGCGAAATGGTGACGCACCGTATCAGTCTACAGAGGATGCACTGCGTTATTGGCCGGAGTGTGTAACAGCCATCGCGGTGCGGCTGGATGCACAAGATCAAATCAGGATATGTGCTCCTTATGGGCTAGAGGATTTATATATGCTGGTTGTGCGCAAAAGCCCTTCTTTCGCGGATACAGCCTATTATAACAAGCGTGTTCTTCAAAAAAACTGGAACGAACACTGGCCTAAACTGACGATTGTACGGGCATAAGTATAGAAGGGAGTGGTACTGTATTGATTCTGAAGTTTATACGGGAGAAGGGACACATTTTTGATCTGATTCTGCTGGTTTGTCTGGCGTTTTTTCTGGTATTCTGGGGCTGGAACTTCGCCGTGCAATTTTTTACGTTAATAACTGCAGCATTCATCCTATTAAGACGCATCAATTACGAGAAATATATCTGGCTGAAGCGCATACTGCTGACCGGGTTCGGAATCGTGGCTGTTTCTTTCGTTATTATAGAGGCACTTGTGTTCACCCAGCTGGGGTCAAAGGATACGGAGCAAGCCGATTATGTTATCATTCTGGGCTCGGGGATCAAAGGCACGGAATTGACGTTGACTTTGCAGCAGCGACTTGATGCCAGTCTGGAATATATCCGCAGTCATCCGCAGATTCCGGTAATTGTATCCGGGGGACAAGGGCCTGGTGAATCCATTCCTGAAGCGCTTGCCATGAGAAATTATTTGGTGGATCAGGGCATCGATCCTGCTCAGATCACGATGGAGGACCGCTCGACCACAACACAGGAGAATCTGGCTTTTTCCAAAAAAATAATGGATGCTGCGGGGATTGAACATCCCGAAATTATGATTGTAACGAGTGACTACCATATGTTCAGAGCGAAATATATCGCTGCCAAAAACGGCTACGCCGCTGAATACGGCATATCCGCCCCCTCGCCTGGTTATCTGAAGCCGATCAATATGATCCGTGAATATTTTGGCACGATCAAGGCACTGCTTTACTTGTTTATTCACTGAGCGTGCATGCGTGATAATTCCTTTATTTACTAACTATATCAAGCAATGCCTGCTGCAAGTGAGCGGAGCATTGCTTTTTTCGTGATATAATATACGACAATCATACAAGAATGAGGCAGGAGTGAACGATGATTACAGCATATCAATTACCCGCTTTGGCGGAGCAAAAAAAGGTTACGAACGATGAGATGCAGGATATTATACGCATGCTGGCCCATGCGCCTTTATTATATGATGACGGGCGGCACATTAGGGTTGAGGATTACCTGGGAGGTCTGGAGAGCCAACTGAAGCATGATACTCGCCAAGCCGCGATCGAGCTGTATGAACTGGGTGTCAAGGCGTGTCGCCAATTTCAGGATTCCTTTCATTACGAGCAGCTTCAGGATGTGCTTGGACTGCAAGCGGAGTTATGGCAGGAAGGGATTTTTGCGCTGCACGACTGGATGAACTGGCTGAAGCAGATCGGTGAGGGGCAGCAAATTCTGCCAGAGTATGATTTTGCTGCAATGCTGGGTGAACTGCCTGAAGGTTATATGATTCATGATTTCCATGATGAGCTTCAATATCGGCTTGAACAGGATGCTGCAAATGTCTGGGCCAATGAAGAGCGAAACAAGCTCTATGTTGGGCTTGGTGTGAAGTAAGGTGCTTCACTGTTTGGTTAGATCGCTGCGGGAGCAGCTTGTTTCAAACGTGAATCGGGTGTCTGAATAAAGCTGTAGAGATGTATGTGTATAGTGGCCCAAGCAAGCCAGGAAAAATGTGTGCGCGGCGTCAAACGAAATGCTCCATAGTGTTGTTTAATCTGATATACAGGCAAGATAGCATGATTTCTACAGGAAATTGAAGCGACACTTCTACAGGAATTTAGAAGCAATACCTCTACAGGGAAACGAGGAGATACTGTGAAAAAGGTTGTGCTTGCAGGTGGAACTGGATTTGTTGGTCAGGATTTTGCGCCAAGGTTTGAAAAGCTGGGGTACAGTGTCTATATAATCTCTCGCCAGCCGGGGCATATATCCTGGGAGGATCGAGGAGCGATCGTTGAAGCTCTTGATGGAGCAGCGCTGCTGATTAATCTGGCTGGCAAGTCGGTGAACTGCCGTTATACAGAGGAGAACCGCAGAATCATTATGGATTCCAGAACGGTAACGACACAGATTCTTGGAGAAGCGGTGCTGGCATGTACCCGGCCGCCTGAATTGTGGATTAACTCCAGCACAGCAACGATATACAGACATGCGGAGGATCGTCCGATGACGGAAAAAGATGGTGAGATCGGCTCAGGGTTCTCAGTGGAGGTAGCCAAGGCGTGGGAGCGCGCTTTCTTTGAATTTGAGCTGCCATCTACAAGGCAGGTTGCGCTGCGTATTGCCATTGTGCTTGGCAAAGGCGGGGTAATGGAGCCCTTGACGAATCTGGTACGTTTTGGTCTTGGAGGGGCACAAGGCGCAGGAACCCAGCAATTCAGCTGGATTCATATTGAGGATTTATTCCGCATGGTGTTGTTTTTACAGGAGCAGCGTCAGCTGGAAGGAGTGTTCAACGCTTCATCACCCCACCCGGTGACCAATCGAGAGCTGATGGCAAGTCTCAGGCAGCAGATGGGAGTACGTGTAGGTCTACCTTCACCGCGCTGGATGCTTGAACTGGGAGCTATATTTATTCGCACCGAAACAGAGCTGGTGCTCAAAAGCCGATGGGTCATCCCTGACCGAATGGAAAGGGAAGGCTTCACTTTTACTTATGCTACGCTGGACGCTGCGCTCGCTGACATTCTACAACCGACCAGGTAGTGTGTGCTCCACAAAGTACACGTATATACACTGGCAAAAGTAAAACAGAGATGAAGCCAACATGCTGCGCAGCGGCATCTTCAGAACCGTACCCGTATGGGAGAAGAAGTTGGTTATTTAATACCGGGAGGGCAGAGCAATCTGCCCTTCTGTTAATTCTGAAGATCTGCAATAGGACTTGATTTTAAAGATATATAATACGGAAGAGGTTGGCATATGCAGCTTAGAAGAGTAAGAATTGCAGGTACGGGGAAATACCTGCCTCAGATGAAAGTGACAGATGAGGAACTGGATGAGCGCCTCCATGTACCGGCAGGTTGGGTCAGCAAAGCGACAGGCGTAGGGTTTCGTTATTATGCCTCGGACGAGGAGACTTCTTCGTATATGGGGGCAAGGGCAGCAGAAGCGGCTCTTGCTGATGCGGGGCTGTCCTTTGAAGAGATCGATTGTCTGGTATGTACAAGCGGTACGAAGGAACAGCCGCTGCCAAGTACAGCTGTTTTTATCCAGCAGGCGATGGGGCAGGAGGATTCGGGTGTGCCTGCTTTTGATATGGATGCAACCTGTCTGAGTTTCCTGAATGGATTGGATGTCATCTCTTATATGGTGCATGCGGGACGTTTCCGGCGTGTTCTGCTCGTAGCTACCGAGATCGCTTCAGCCGGATTGAACTGGGATGAGCCGGAAAGCGCTGCCTTGTTTGGGGATGGAGCAGCAGCTGTCATTATTGAGCATGCGCCAGCGGGTTCAGGCTCGCAGATCGTACACGCATCATTTCGCACGTTCAGCCGCGGAGCACGTTTATCAGAGATTGCGGGTGGAGGAACCCGGCAGCATGCCGCCAAATATAATAACGAGCAGCCAGCCCCTTATCTCTTTCATATGGATGGCCAGGCCATTTTCCGCATGGCATCCAAGCTGTTACCGGGTTTTATGGATGAGATGCTTCAAACCTCCGGGAACCGGATGCAGGATTTCAGACTGGTTATTCCGCATCAGGGCAGTGCAATGGCGATGCGTCTGATTCGGAAGAAGCTGGGCATTCCGGAGGAGCGATTTATGGATATTACACGGGGGCATGGCAATACCATCGCCGCTTCCATCCCGATGGGGCTGCACGAAGCCATTCGCCAGCAGCGCATTCAGCGCGGTGATCGCATACTTATGATAGGAACAGCCGCAGGGCTTTCTCTGGGAGGACTTATTCTTGACTATTAGATCAGGAGAGCGTCAGGAACAGACATGTACACCAAGCAGAGTGCTGCTTACCGGGGGCAGGGCCCCGGTAACACTGGATCTGGCACGTATGCTGCACCGATTCGGTCATCGGGTGTATATTGCCGAGAGTATGGAACGGCATCTATGCAGAGGGTCCGTTGTAGTGGAGCAGTGTGCCCTTGTGCCATCGCCGCGCCATCAGACAACAGCATATCTGTCTGCGCTCGAAGCCTGTGTCAAGAGATGGCAGATTGACCTGCTCATTCCGATGTGTGAGGAAATTTTCTACGTGGCTCAAGGTGCGGAACAGTTACGGCAGCATTGCCGTGTTCTGGTATCCAGCCCGGAGCAGCTGCATGCATTGCATCATAAATATGATTTTATTCAACTGGCGAAGTCGATGGGGCTGTCTGTGCCAGATACATATCTGATTCAAAGCTCACAGGAGCTGCTGGAGATTCAGCATGTGCTGAACAAGTCCGGGGAGTGGGTATGGAAGCCGGTGTATTCCCGTTTTGCTGCCAAAGTACGTATGCCAATACATCATGCACCGCCGGGTGAAGAGCTGATATCCATATCCCGAGGTTCGCCTTGGGTGGCACAGCGTTACATCCATGGACGCGGGCTGTGTACCTACAGTGTTGTGCATGAAGGACAGTTGGTTGCTCATGCCGCTTACGAGAGCAAATTTCGTACAGGTGACGTAGGCGCAAGTGTTTTTTTTGAACAGGTAGAGCATGAGGCGGCGTATCAGTGGGTCAAACAATTTGTGCAGCAGGCAGCCTTTAGCGGACAGATCGGTTTTGATTTTATTGAAGCGTTGGACGGTCGAGTATATGCCATTGAGTGTAATCCGAGAGCGACCAGCGGTATTCACCTGTTTCATCCTGGCGATGGCCTGGTGCGTGCTTTGCTTGAACCGGAGTCACTATTAAACGAAAAAAAAGAGATTATACCCCAGTCAGGTGATAAAGCGATGCTTGCACTGCCTATGCTGGGAAGTGGTATTCGGCAGGCCAATAGCAGAGCGAACCTGCGGTCATGGATGACGGCCTGGCACGGGGCAAGAGATGTGGTGTATACGAGGCAGGATACGCGTCCTTTCTTTGCACAAATTGCAGTGGTGCTGGCAGCTTGGCGTATTGCCCGTGCTCAGCGGATCACACTGACCGAGGCGTTGACTCATGACATAGAATGGAACGGTGAACAACAATGAAGAGAGCATTGGTAACAGGGGCTACGGGCTGTCTTGGCAGACATCTGGCTGTTCGCCTTGCCCAAGAAGGCTGGGACGTCACGGGCCTTGGGCGTCAGCAAGCGATAGGAGATGCGTTAGCTGCGGCAGGAGTTCGTTTTCATCAGGGTGATATAAGGGACCAGCAGACGGTGGATGAAGCCTGCGCGGGTCAGGAGGCTGTATTTCACTGTGCCGCGTTGTCGTCTCCCTGGGGAAAGTATCGGGACTTCTACAGCAGTAACGTGCAGGGAACACAGATTTTGATTGATAGCGCTATGCGCAGCCAGGTGCAGCGTTTCGTGCATGTCTCGACGCCAAGTCTCTATTTTAACTTCAACCCGCGTTATGAGGTGCATGAAGATGATGTGCTGCCAGCCAGACCGGCCAATCACTATGCGGCTACCAAGTATCTTGCTGAGCAGATCGTTATGGATGCACATCGTCAAGGCTTGCCATCGGTTATGATTCGTCCGCGGGCAATTTTTGGCCCGTATGACCAGACGCTGTTTCCGCGTATTGTGGCAGCGAATGCCAAACGTGGAGTCCCGATGATTGACGGTGGACGGGCACTTATTGATCTGACATGTGTAGATAATGTAGTCGATGCCTTGTTACTGTGCCAACGTGCTTCGGCAGATGCGCTGGGGAGGGCCTACAACATATCCAACGGGGACCCGCGGCCTTTTGCCGAACTGGTCAGCAAGCTGTTTGACATGCTGGATATGCCGCTGAAGCGTTTGAGCATTCCATACAAGGTGGCCTATGGGGCCGCTGCTGTGCTTGAGAATGTGCATCGGCTCATTCCTGCTCTGGGTGAGCCACTACTTACCCGATACACTGTGGGGTCCCTGGGTGTACCGCAGACATTAAACATCACCGATGCCAGGGAGCAATTGGGGTATACACCTCGGGTATCTATTGAAGCAGGTTTACAACAATTTGCAGATTGGTGGAGGGCTGAATCATGCTGACTTCTACTCCAGTTCAGTTATATTTGGGTGCGGCAGGGTATTGTACACATCCGGAGGTTCTAACGCTGAGGGGCGGGAGCATCAGACCTGTGCGTTTTCCGGCGGGCTTTGCCTGCATCATTCATCCGGTGCATGGCGCGATGCTGCTGGATACAGGGTATAGTTCCCGCTTTTTCGATGAGACTGCCCGGCTTCCTAATGCATTGTATCGTTACATCACCCCTGTTGTGTATCAGGAGCAAGACAGTGCGGTTCATTTTCTGAAACGGATTGGACTCCGTGCATCAGACATTCGTTATGTCATTCTTTCGCATTTTCACGGGGATCATATCGCAGGTGTGCGGGATTTCCCTCAAGCGCAGTTTATTTACCTGCCGCAAGCGTATGATGCAGTCCGCTCACTTGGCCCATTAGCGGCAGTAAAGGCCGGATTTCTGTCCGGATTGCTGCCTGAAGATTTTACCCGGCGGTCACTGCCTCTGACTGGACGGCCCAAACAGTGGACTGAAGTGAGAGGAGCAGAGGTAGCTGGAGGGAAAGGGAGAGGATCAGAGATGATTGGACGGACAGTGACCGGGACAGAGACTGAAGCACCGTCTGTATTCCCTTGGGATGAGGTGTACGATATCTTCGGGGATGGCAGTCTGCTGGGTGTAGTTGTGTCGGGTCATGCAGCAGGCATGATGGGCATTTTGCTGCGTACAGAGCAGCATGAATATTTTCTGTGTGCGGATGCGGTGTGGTCAAGCCGGGCTTTTCGTGAACAGCGAAGACCTCATGCGCTTGCAGGCATTATTATGTCTGATCGGCGGGAATACAGGTCGAACTTTGATAAGCTGGTTCAATTGCATCAACAGTTTCCTGCCATTCGCATTGTGCCAAGCCATTGTCAGGAGGCGCTGAACGCATGGGGAGCAGGAGGTACAGCGCATGAGTAATGTCTTTCGCATTGCAGCTCATTATGCACTTGCACGCGGCCTGCGCAGATGGAGCACACGAGTGCAGCTTGAACGCTGGCAAGAACGCCGAATCATACGCCATGTAGAGCGTGTGCGGGCACAATCGCCATTTTATCGCACATGGTGGGATGGAAGGGGTGCATCGGCGTGGAGACAATTTAAGCAGATTGACAAGTCCACGATGATGCAGCATTTTGATACGCTGAATACCGTAGGGATTTCGAAGGAAGAGGCGTTAATACTGGCAGGAGAGAGTGAAGATACCCGTGACTTCAAGCAGTCTTCCATTCAAGGAATAACTGTGGGGTTATCTTCAGGCACATCCGGCAACCGGGGGATATTTCTGGTGAGTGATCGGGAGCAGGATGCGTGGACGGGAACAGTGCTGGCCAAGCTGCTGCCAGGCGGATTGTGGAAGCCGGCCAGGATTGCTTTTTTTCTGCGTGCAAACAGTAATCTGTATGAATCGGTGAAGCGCGGCAAGCTGCAATTTCAATATTTTGATCTGCTGGAGCCTGTGAATGTGCTTGTTGAACGTATGGAGCAATACCAGCCTACGGTGTGGGTGGCGCCGCCCTCCATGCTTCGCATGCTGGCTGAGGCTTATGAGCAGGGGCATTTAACCCATACGCCGCACAAAATCATATCCGTCGCCGAGGTGCTGGACCCGCTGGATCGAAGTGTGCTGGAGCGTGTCTTCAAGCAGACAATTCATCAGGTGTACCAGTGTACGGAGGGTTTTCTGGGTGCGACGTGTGAGCACGGTACGTTACATCTGAATGAAGACATTGTTTATATTGAAAAAGAATACCTCGATCCTGCCACCCGGCGGTTTGTGCCTGTGATTACAGACTTCTCCAGAACATCACAGCCGATCATCCGATATCGGCTGAATGATATTTTAACCGAGGCGGCAGAGCCGTGCGCCTGTGGTTCGCTGTTCACTGCCATTGAGCGGATCGAAGGCCGCTGTGATGATACGCTTTATTTTACACATCGACATGAGAACCAAGCGGTTACGGTATTTCCGGATTTCATCAGTCGTGCGGTGATTGCGGCTTCGCCGGCCATTGAGCACTATCGTGTTGTACAGCGCAGCAACGGAAGGCTGGAAGTATCGATGCGAATTCATGAAGAAGCCAGTGAGGAACAGGTAAAGGTCGCTGTAATGCAACAATTGAATACATTAGCAGAGCGATTGCAGTGTATGCTGCCAGAGGTAAATTTTGTACCCTACACGTTTGAGGCGGGGGTCACAAAACTGCGGCGGGTGGAGAGACGTGCGGATTAACAGGTGAAGAATACATTTGGAGAGCTGGTGATGATATGAGCGTGTGGGCTTATAAAATAGGAGAAGATTCGCTGCCAAACAACGCGGATGATGCAGGCACGGCAGGGAACAGAACAACGGAATCCGGGCATATCGCTGAACCTGCCGAAAAAAGAGCTCATAGCCACGGACAACAGCATCCGGTAGCACTAATTACAGGCACATCCAGCGGCTTCGGTATGTTGACCGCCATTACGCTGGCGAAGCAGGGATATCATGTTGCAGCTACGATGCGCGATCTGGGCCGCAAGGGTGAGCTTGAGGGCCGGGCTGAAAAAGAGAATCTTGGCGACCGTATCCATTATGTTCAGCTCGACGTGACGGATTCAGAATCGGTCCAGACGGCTGTAGATATGGTTATGCAGCAATATGGACGGATTGACGTGCTGGTGAATAATGCAGGCTTTGCGGTGGGCGGGTTCATTGAGGAAGTGGCGATGGAGGATTGGCGGCGGCAGATGGAGACCAATCTTTTTGGACTTATTGCGGTGACACGCACCGTCCTGCCGGTGATGCGTAAGCAGCAGAGTGGATTAATTATTAATCTTTCCAGCGTAAGTGGTTTGTCGGGTTTTCCGGGGTATGCGCCCTACGCTGCTTCCAAGTTCGCCGTGGAAGGATTCACGGAAAGTCTGCGTCATGAGATGTCTTCCTTCGGTATTCGGGTCGTGCTGGTGGAGCCTGGAGCCTACCGTACACCGATCTGGAACAAAGGTCTGGGTGAGATTCATCGGTATGAGGACTCACCTTATCAGCATAAACTGGATGCAGTCCTGCGATATTCCCGACAAGCGAGTGAGACTGCACCTGACCCGCAGGAGGTCGCTGATCTGATCGGGCGGATCACCCGGATGCGTTCGCCAAGATTACGATATGCGCTGGGCAAGGGCTCGCGGTTACTTATTATCGGCAAGGCCTTGCTGCCTTGGAAGTGGCTGGAGCGGCTAATCGCGCGGGGCCTTCAATCGTAGCTGGTGTTACGGTGGGATATTTCAGGGGGAATAAATAGCAGGATTCACCTATTCAAAGGTGAATCCTGCTATGAAATCCTTCGAGCTACTTAGCCATTCCATTTTCTTGCTGATGAGGTATAACTTCCATTCCCGCTAATATTGATAATTAATTCACCGCTAGTAGTCTGAGGTTTGACTTCCCAGACTCCAAAACTTGTTTTTATTGATGATTTAACACGAATAGCATTAGAATCGCCAGGAGCCGGGCCTACACCAGGTACTTCGCTATCAAGATTCCAAAGACTCCAAATTGGGCTATAAAAACTTGTAGTTGGGACTGAGTCATGCCAAGTAATCTTACTACCATTAGAAATATAAGATTGTTGCAAAGTATACGTCCACAGCAATAAGTTATCACCTGTAATAGCGCTATAGGCACTCAATGAAACCGAAGCGCTTTGAATATTGTTGGATGCAGCAAGTTTGGATGAGGTTGATAAATTGTTGTTTGTTGAAGTGGAACTGAGTTGAATGTAGCTTCCATCATCAAACGTATATGTAGCTACTGGGATAGATTCACTTACAGTAAGATTACCAGACTCAAGAGCCTCATTAATTTTAGCTGGGTCATTAGCGTCAACAGTTAGCTGAATTTGGACATCATCAGCAGGAGCGGCGTTAATTTCTGCAGCGAATGTGGCTGTTGAAGAAGATAAAACTAGCGTTGCAACGAACAGACTGATTAAGTGCTTTTTCATTTTGTTACTCCCTTCTTATTATAATATGGTATAATTGGTTTATACAAATATATAATACCAGTATATTCTAAATTGGTGAACCCTTTTTTATTATTTTTTTAATTTTTGGAAGGAGGTGGGATTGTGCTTGATATAAAACAATTAAGAAAAAAAGACTATATAATATTCTTTTTTATTGTTTTTTTAGGTATGATTGTGAATCTGACCTCGGATACAGGTAGCTCGATTATTTGGTCTGTTGCAAAAATATTTCTAGTTTCTATTTTAGTAAGTGTGGTGTTCGGTACATTAACAAATTTAATCTTCAAAAACAAAAATTTAAAATCTTAACTGTCATGAAACTTTTGAAATCAGGTGTATTTTTCGAAGGAAAGAAATACAATGATTACAAATCACTTAAAAGTCGCGATCCTAGCGACTTTTTTATTTTGAATATATCCATTTTTGTGGATTGTTTGATATTAATATGATTTTATTAAAATGAACTAAGCTTACAGGGAGTGGATGAAACATGAATATAGATGCTGGGCGAGAGAAGTACATGCTGCGTAATATCGAGCGGGAAGAATCCGACGTATATTGGCCCTTGCGGCTGGAAGCGCTGCGGACCCATCCAGAAGCTTTTGGAGCATCTTATGAACTGTCAAGCCAACTGCCGATGAGCGAAGTGAAAGATCGCATACATAACGAGCAGGATGATTATATTCTGGGCGTATTTACACCTGATGGCATACTGGCTGGCATTATGGGGTTTAAAAGGGAATATGGCCCGAAGCTCAGGCATAAAGGATTCATCTGGGGAGTATATGTATCGCCTGCTTATCGGGGGAAGGGGCTGGCTTCCCGTTTATTATCGGAAGTGTTGGAACGGGGAAGGCATCTCGAAGGGATCAAGCAGATTAATCTGAGTGTGGTTACTACGAATGCTGCTGCAAGACGATTATATGAGCGTTACGGGTTTGAAGTGTACGGTATAGAGCGAAATGCGCTGGAAGTGGAAGGTCAGGGGTACGATGAAGCACACATGACCTATTTTTACAACCAGAGCTTAGACCAGAAGCAATGTAGTAAATAGATATATCAAAGAATGTAGTAAATAGATAAGGGGGTGCTCTGATGGTGCATCCGGTTATTCATGAGATCGACGGCGTTACGTTCGGGTTAAAAGAAGAGCATGACTTCAGCTGGCTAACGCCCCTGGGCACAGTCTTCCGTGGATTTGACCAACAGGACTCTGGTAATCTCTCTTTTGGATTAGTCAGAGCAGATGGTCGAAAGCAGTTTGTGAAGTATGCAGGGGCATGTACCATCCACGCCAATACAACGGGAAATCCAGCCGCAGCTGTACAGCAGCTGCAGTCTGCTGTCTCGATCTATGAAGATTTGGCACATGACTGCCTGATTCGATTAACGAACCATTTTGCCACAGAAGAGGGTTATGCTTGTGTATTTGATTGGGTCGAAGGAGAATGTCTGCATTCGCACTGGTCTTTCCCTCCGCCAGCTAAATATGAAGATCCTCGGTCGCCTTATGTTCAGTTCAGGAAGCTGCCGGTGGAGATGCGCATTCAAGCGATGGAGCGTATTCTGGACTTTCATATCGAGGTGGAGCGCAAGGGTTATGTCGCTGTAGACTTTTATGATGGCAGTCTGATTTATGATTTTACGGCAGCGGAAATCCATATCTGTGACATTGATCTGTATCACAAAGGCGCTTTTGTCAATACAATGGGGCGAATGTGGGGTTCATTCCGATTTATGTCTCCTGAGGAATTTCAGCTCGGGGCGCCGATTGATGCGATTACGAATGTGTTCAATATGGGAGCTATGGCATTTGCACTGCTTGGGGGAGAACTGGATCGTTCGCGTGAGCGTTGGGATGCCGGGCAAGCATTGTATAAAGTGGTCATACGTGCGGTGAATCCCGACCGTTCCCTGCGTTACAACGCTGTGGCAGAGTTTGCCTTAGCCTGGAAAGAGGCAGTTGCGCAATGATGCAATAACACATTCGTAACTTTACATTCAATCCCGTATAATGGAAATGATGAGGAGGTGATGACGATGTGCCGATATGCTATGTCTGGACCTTATAAAGAAATATTTGCTTGTTTTAACTGCCGCAAGTCATTCAAACAGGTTTCACCTTATGATTTGAGCCCGGAAACGGCTGCAGGTATGGAATATAAGTGTCCGCAATGTGCGGAAGTCATGGTGAATATGGGGCATGATTTTCAGGCTCCGAAGCAAAAGGACATCAAGCAGTGGACAAAAGTCATAACACTGTATCGTCACGGTGTGACCTATCATAATTGCGGATGTGGAGCAGGATATCGTCCGGCTGATCTGCGAGAGGTGCCAGATTTCCTGGAAAAGCAAGCAGTGGGTCAGAGAAGTGAAGGTGAGAAGCTGCTCTACAGATTATTGAATTAGGAGAAAATTACAGCTATGATTCGTTCGTTCATACAAAAAGACCTGCAATATGTCATTGAAGCGCATATCCGTATTTATCGGGACGAGTATAATTATGATAATAGCTTTGCAGTCTTTATCTCTGATGCGGTGCAGACCTTCGCCCGTACGGGAGATTTCACAAGAGAGATGTTGTGGATTGTGGAGCTGGATCATAGGCCTTATGGGTCGATTGGGCTGACACGTGTAAACGATTCAACTGCTCAGCTGCGGTGGTTCCTGCTTGAACCTGAAGCCCGGGGTGCAGGCTGGGGGAGAAGGCTTATTGAACACGTGATTGCGTATGCGATTCAGCAGGGATACCGTTCTATTTTATTGTGGACCAATCAATCGCTGCTCGGTGCAAGAAAACTATATGAATCTTACGGGTTTGAAGTCAAAGAGATTCGAACACAACTATTATCCGGCCAGGAATTGACGGAGGAGCGATGGGAGCTTGATCTGAGGCCGGGATAGAGCAATGGCAGAAACTGTGTTTGGAGGTGTGACCATGAAGACAGAACCTGTGTATGCTAAGAACATAATTGCTTGTGTTTGTTTTCAGGGCATGTGGCGATGGTATGTTACCGAGCGAGAATACTGGTTTCTGAATGTAGAGATGGAAGAACGGTTTGGCATCCAGGTGTTGAACGAGGATACGGCCAATGCTTTTCTGGAGGCGATTCAAGAGGAACAGGTGAGCACGGCAGAGCTGAGAAGCGGGCTGCAGCATTTTCGTGAAACGCATCATGAGGGTGACGAATGGCTCAAGTATGTGCCGTCTTTCCTTGTTGATTTTGATCAAAAGCTGTTCTTCTCCATGTTCCCTGAACCTGCATCCTATGAGCATTACATGCCTGAGGGCTGGACGGGGAGTTACTCGGATTTTCTGGAGCGAGTTCCGGAGACGGAACGTTATTGGGAGGTACAAGGCAAATCTCTATTTGAAGAAAGTTTTTCTTAACGGGGGTATTTCGATGAAATGTAAATGGTTCATGATGAGCTTACTATCGCTATGTACAGCGTTAGCTTTATCAGCTTGTGCAGTTCCGGCAGATCATCGTTCCGAGGCAGATACCATTAAACAGAGCTTGAATGCAATAGTCAGCGAGCCTGCTCTGGCTGCCAGCAGCAACCCGAATGATTATATTGCAGGCAATCGAGACTTATATGATGCAATCCTTCAAACGGGTGAAGGAGGACTTCAGTTCTTGTTGAATCAGCTTGAGTCCAGTCCGGAAGATGGCTTGAAGGAGTGGATTATGGCTCAGGCCAGCGCCGAACTGCTGGGAGAAGACAATCCGGTGCATAGCTGGAAAAGTGGTAAAGACTGGATCAGACAATATAAAACGAATTCAGATCAGGTTAGTTAACTTCATTGATTTAATCTTCACCTCCAGTCAGCATGAGCAGTAATGAACGGTTCCCGGAACCGAAAGAATACGTTATAGAGGTGACATCCTTGACGAAAAAAATTGCTTTTTTTGATTCAGGCATCGGCGGATTAACGGTACTGCACAAGGCTTTACAGCAGTTTCCCGAAGAGTCCTATATATATTATGCGGATACCCTGCATGTACCTTACGGAACGAAGTCTGCAGACGAGGTGCGTGGATATATTCTGGGCTGCATTGAGGCTATTGCACGGCAAAACACAGAAGCTATCGTAATCGCATGTAATACAGCAACCAGCCTGGCCGTCAGTGAGCTGCGTTCCCGATACGATATCCCCATCATCGGCATGGAGCCAGCTGTGAAGCCGGCTGTAGAGATGAACCGGGATAACGGCAAACGAGTGCTGGTATTTGCGACAGCTCTGACACTGAGCCAGACAAAGTATAACGAGCTGGTATCCCGAGTGGATGATGAGCATCGGGTTGATTCGCTTGCGCTTCCTGAGCTCGTAGAGTGGTGCGAACAGCTGCAGTTCGATCCGGTCACCATTGCAGCGTACTTTCGTTCCAAGCTATCCCGTCTGGATATGAAGCAATATGGAACAGTGGTGATGGGCTGTACACATTACCCGTTCTTCTCTTCGATTTTGCGCGGGGTGCTGCCGGATCATGTTCAGATTGTAGATGGAAGTGCAGGCACGGTGAATCATTTGAAGCAGAGGCTCGCACTCCAGACTCTTCGGCATGACACGAGCGGGGGAATCGGGAAGCAGGAAGATGTGACCTTTCTTAGTTCATCGGGCCGAACAGAAGATCAGCGTAAAATGCGTATTGCACTCCAGTATCTAAAGGAAAATTCATTGTAGCCCAGACAACCGGAGGTGTTGTACATGGAGTCCATTTATCTGATTCGTCACGCCAAGGCCGAAGGACAGGAGCCATATGCCAGTCTGACAGACGAGGGGTACAGGCAGGCAGAAAAGCTGGCAGAGCTGCTGTCCAGTCATGGGATTTCCTATATTGTATCCAGTCCCTGGAAAAGAGCGGTGCAGACGGCCGTTCCTTTAGGAGCAGCCATTCAGCAGCATATTCATACGGACGAACGCTTGCAGGAGCGTGTGCTTAGTACCGTTGATCTGCCGGACTGGATGGAGGTGCTGAAACGTACATATGATGATGTCGATTGGGCGGCAGAAGGCGGCGAGTCTTCAAGAATCGCAGCTCGCAGGGGCCTGGCTGTGCTGGAGGAATGCTGGAACAGACCAGAGCCGCATGGCGCGGTTGTCACACATGGCAACCTGTTATCGTTAATTATTCGTCAGTATGTTCCGTCTTTTGGTTACCCCGAATGGGCCAAGCTGTCCAACCCGGATGTATATGTTTTGAGACGGGAGCAGGAGCATACGGATGCGGGAAAAAGGAAAGAAGCCAGCCTTATGTTCAGCATCCGCAGACTCTGGCTGGATTAATGCCCTCAAAAAAAGAGCGTTCGGCTTCAGGTTCGTTCAGCCAGAACACTCTATTTAAAATTGAAGGAAGACTTTGTCACATGAATTAGAAGGAAGACCTTGCTATATGAATGTGAGGGAAGACCTTTTGCAAGGTTACAATGCAGCAAATAGCAGTGTGACCCAACCGGCAAGGAAGGCTACACCACCCAAGGGTGTGACAGCTCCCCACTTGCGTACACCTGTAATGCTAAGGGTATAGAGACTGCCGGAGAAGAGTAGAATTCCTGCAAACAACAGCCAACCTGCGGTGAGCACGAGTGATGAGGAGGACAGTCGCTCTGCGAACAGTCCGAGCAGAATGATGCCAAGTCCATGGGCAATATGGTACTGCACACCGGTTTCATAGATTTTAATCATATCAGCCGATAACTTGCGCTTGAGCGCGTGTGCCCCGAAGGCACCCAGTGCAACAGCCAGAAACATCATCACACTGCCGAGAATAACGAGAGTTTGCATTTTATTTCGCTCCTTTTTAATATCTACAGCTTGCGTAATTGAATCTGCTGTATCGAGTGATCAGCTTCTTTTTTCAGAATGAGCCGGGCTCTGCCTTTGGTTGGCAAAATGTTTTCATGCAGGTTTTTGGCATTGATGTCCTGCCAGATTTGATTCGCTGTTTCAACCGTTTCCTCTTCATTAATATTGGCGAATCGCTGATGGAAGAAGGAATCCTTATTCTGGAATGCTGTCTGGCGAAGCAGCTTGAAACGTTCTACGTACCAGTGCCGAATATGTTCTTCTTCTGCATCAATGTAGATGGAGAAGTCAAAGAAATCACTTACCAGTAAAGGGGTCTCCCGTTTCACCTGTAACACGTTGATGCCTTCAATGATCAGGATGTCTGGCTGGCATATCAGCTGCTCTTGTCCCTGAATGACATCGTAAGCCAGATGGGAGTAGACCGGAGCTTTGACTTCCGGCTTGCCGGATTTGACATCTCCCATGAATTGAATGAGTGATTTGATATCATAGCTTTCCGGGAAACCTTTGCGGTTCATGATGCCCTTCTCTTGCAGCACCGCGTTTGGATATAAGAAGCCGTCCGTGGTGACGAGATCAACTTTGGGGCTGCTCTTGCCTCTGGCGAGAAGAGCCTGAAGCAAGCGGGCTGCTGTACTTTTTCCCACGGCAACACTGCCCCCGATCCCGATAATATAGGGGGTGTGAAGGGCTTCCTTTTTCATAAAAGAGGCGGTTAACCGATCAAGCTCTCGCGAAGATCTGGCATATAAGTCAATGAAGTGGGTAAGGGGCAGATAAACTTCCTCCACTTCCTGTATGGACACTTCTTCGTTCAAGCCCTTTAACTGTTCCAGTTCAGCTTCCGTCAGCGGAAGAGTAACCTGATGCTCTTTGAGTCCAGCCCATTCCTTGCGGTCAAACTCGATGTAAGGTGAGTATAAATTCATGAGATCCCGCTTTCTGTATGTAATGTAATCGGTGACACAATCATTAGTGTACCAAATTTCAGGAAACTGACAACACCTTTACAACCTCTGTTTATTATGAGACGTTATGAATCCAGGGGATGAAGCACCTTAGAGATGGGTAAAAGCGACTTATAGGAAAGTGTAACCCAATTAATGTAAAAGTCAACGTATACCATGCGGAAGGGTGACAGCAAATGATCATATATGAGAGAGAGCATGATTTTGTTTTGACCGCACAGCATGAACATGGAGTGGCTGCTGGAGATATGGCTGCTCACTGGAAAACAGCGTGGCTTCCACCTGGTTCACACCGGGATGAACTGATTTTGGCTGCGAAGGAGCATGACCGGGGCTGGATCGAGCTGGATGCTGCGCCATTATGGAATGATTACAGTCAGGTTCCTTACTCTTTCCGTGATTTTCCACTGCGTCCGCGTTTTGTATTCTATCGCAAGGGGATTGAGGAAGTGAGACAGCACAATGCGTATGCGGGACTGCTGTGCAGCCTGATGTATACAGAGTTGTTTCAGAAAACGCTGGGTGCCAATCCTCAGGATGATGAGGATATTCGTCAGTATCTGCTCGAAGAACAGCAGCAGCAGGATAACTGGAAGCGGGAGCTTGGCGGTGATGCAGCAGCCCTGGAGCAGCGACTGAAGAATGATGTGGAGACGATGCTGTTCTGTGACCAGCTCAGTCTGTTCTTATGTATGGAGGAGCCGGGTACACCTGCATCACGTTATGATTTTTTCGCAGATGGACTGAGCTGTGCTTTCGACCATTGTACCAGCCCAACCGTTAAAGCTGAATGGATATCAGGAGAGAAGGTAGGTCTGTCTTTTTTTCCATTTAATGAAGAGTTTGAAGTGAGCATGTCTTACAAAGCAGTGCCCAAAGCCAGTATCCGCAAATTCGGAATGCTGCAGGCTTATCGCCGGGCCGATTGGAAAAAACGCCGGGTGGTCATCACTGCGTTAACATAAAGAAATGTGCTGCTGTATATTGCAATTGGAAGCACATTGAAACCATGATATCTAGATATCAAGGCCACCCAGACGGGCTCCGAAGTAAACCGGCGTCCGTCTTTGATATGCCTGCATGTGCTGTTGTCTGATGTTCATGTTAAATACGGTTTAACCCACACTGTATAGCAGGAATACACACATGATCTCCAGAAATCATACGGGAGGTGTGGAATACGTTTGGATTAATTAGAGATAAGGAAGGCGTTTGGATGAGGAGAATGAAAAATGAGCGTTAAGGTCGAGATGTATACGATGTCTATGATATGGAATCCGGATAGCGATCAGGTTCTGTTGATGAATAGACCAGACCGCAAAGGGTTTCCAGGTTATATTGCACCTGGTGGCAAAGTAGAGTTTCCCGAAAGTATTGTGGATGGAGCCATACGTGAAGTTCGAGAAGAGACGGGACTTCAGGTGAAGCGGATCATGTATAAAGGACTGGATGAATTCTGTGACCCGGAGCAGGGATTGAGATATATGGTGTTCAACTACCTGGTTACTTCTTATGAAGGCGAGCTTCTGGCAGACCCGCCAGAGGGAGAGCTAAAGTGGGTATCCTTGCAAAAGGCACTGGAGCTGCCGATGCAGGACTGGTTTGCAGAGCGGTTTCCGCGCTTTTTTGATGCGGGTACGTTTGAACGAAGTGTAGTCTGGGAAAAGTCGAGTGGGCAAACCCTGCAGGAGACGTTCAAGACCTACAGCGATGAAGCTGTACGGAAGTAGACAGGGTAACAACAGTTTGTACAAAGACAGAGGGGATGAATAAGATGGGATATGAGCAGGCGCTGAGGGCATATATAGAAGCAACCAATACACATCAGTTTGATGAGGTAGGCAAGCTGCTTGCACCAAATGCACTGTATTGGTTCACAGGCACTTCCTGCACAACGCTCGCGGAGATACGAGCATATTTTGAGAACGCCTGGGAGACAGTGAAGCACGAAGTGTATCGCGCAGAGGATGTGCAGTGGATTGCTGTGGACCAGCATCAGGCGGTGTGCACCTATACGTATCACTGGGAAGGATATGTGCGTGGAGAATATGCTTCAGGACAAGGGCGTGCAACAAATGTGTTTGTCCAGAATGATGAAGGGGATTGGAAACTGGTTCATGAACATTTAAGTGCAGGAAAATAAATAGGTAAACACACATTATTTAAGTTGAACTATTCATTAGCTTATAGTATCCATATCTATATATTTTGTTCCATATATTATGATATAATGGAGTTTGGTCTTTTTGAAGAGGGGTGTATAAGTGGGCATTGTATTTCGTAAAACACTGGCTGGAGTAGAGCTTAAGCAGTTAAGCGGAGGTTTTTTCGACGGGTGGCCGAATCCGCCTTCTATTTCAACGTTTTATAAAATGTTGGAGCAGTCGTACGCGATTGAACTGGCTGTTGATGAACAAACCGGAAATGTAGTTGGTTTTATTCAAGCCATCTCGGACGGGGTACTCAGTGCTTATATTCCACTTCTGGAAGTGCTGCCCGAATACAAGGCTCAAGGAATTGGTAGTACGCTTGTGCAGCGTATGCTTGAGCGGCTTCAGGGACTTTATATGATTGATCTTCTGTGTGATCGGGAAGTACAGACCTTTTATGAAAGACAAGCTATGCAGAGAGCAACGGGCATGTGTATTCGTCATTATTCCAATCAAGCAGGACGCATTGACAGTAGACAGAGTGACTAACATAGATTGTGGGACAGCAGAAACATGACGCATGAAACATTCATTTATATAAGTTGAGCTATTCATTTACACGTTAACGGAGAGGACAGAAAAAACCTGGAAAAGCGGAGCGGTCGCCTTTATCACCGGATTTTCCCCTTTGGAAAAGGGAATCGAAAAAATCTGGGGATAACAGCGATTGGAAGGTTGTTCTGTCATCGGAGTGGTTTGTGTAAAATCTTTAATTTAACTTATATAAAACCGAGCTGATTCGGGAAAAAAGATTTGTAGATTTGCCATACATAGGCTTCTGCAAAAGGCATGAAAAAGTATAATTTGGTTGATGAAAAGGTGGGGATTGGCATGAATTTGTCGTTCCGGATTTTGGACTGGGATGAAGAAAAACCTTATGAACTCTTGCTGATGGCAGACCCTTCGAAAACGATTGTAGATGAATATCTGAGCAGAGGAGTTTGTTTTATCGCGGAGTATGAAGGAGAGATGGTGGGGGAGTTTGTACTGCTCAAGACACGTCCCGAGACTGCAGAGATTGTGAACATCGCCGTACAGGAGGAACTGCAGGGGCAGGGTGTAGGTAAACACATGATCAAAGAAGCGATGGAAGCTGCGAGAAGGCTGGGATGCCGAATACTGGAGATTGGAACGGGCAATTCCAGTTTTCATCAATTGAAATTATATCAGCGCTGCGGTTTCCGCATTACGGGTGTGGAGCGGGATTATTTTGTAACCCATTATGAGGAAGAGATTATCGAGAATGGTATTCGCTGTGTGGATATGATTCGCCTTGCTGTTGATCTGGATACCATAAGAAATGAGGATAAGAGATAGAGGGCTTCAGGACAGTGAAAGTCCCTCAACCGGGGAGGCTCATGAAAGTGAACAAACATACGCATCTAGGTGTATATGGGCTGGCTGAGTGGGAGCAATCCTATCTTTTGATTCAGAAGGCGCGGGGTCCATACGTTGGGAAATGGGATCTGCCGGGCGGAAGGATGGAATTCGGAGAGCAGCCAGAAGCCGCATTAATACGTGAATTTGAAGAGGAAACGGGTCTTGTTCCAGCGAAGGTTTCCATTTCTTCTTCCCAATCCACTGTATTGCAGTGGGAGATTCAGGGTGAACCCGAGGAAGTGCATCATATCGGTATTTTATACCATGTGATTAGTCTTCAAGGTCATCAGCTGCAGCATATCAAAAGAGTGGCTGACGGGCATGATTCGCTCGGTGCAGAATGGTTTACATCGGATCAAATCAAAGATATGGAACTGACGCCCTTTGCAAAATACATGATTGATCTTCGTTCATGATAAGGAACGTCTTAGCTAACTGAAAAACGAAAGCAAGGCTAACGGATCAAAGCCGCCGGAGATTTGCATTCGGTCGGCTTTGTTCTGCTGCATGTTGCCTTGTCCAAAGTTGTCAAGAGAGCAAACCATTTTTCTGTTGAATGGTATGCCAATTGGTTAATGTTATAATGGACGGTTTGTTTTTGTGCAGAATGGACCACAATTGTAAAAAAGAGGTTTAAACGGAATTCAGGTCTTGACTATGATGTAATTCAGCGTTCGCGTTTTCAGTTAAAATCGTGTAAATGACTCGATTCATCTAATTTATGCATCAATTGGACTAAAAATAGGAAATGCTCCTGAGCCAAAAAGTTTATAGAATAGATATTAGAACACGGGCTTTGCTAAATTCAGGGAAGCACGTATACCTTCGAACGGATCAGGACAGTATTCGACATCTGTGCGACGGTAGAAATAATCATTGTTTTACTTTGATTTTGAAAACGCAGACAAACCTTTGACGGGAGCGTCGGAACAACGTTATTACCACGAGCAGCACGACTATTGGACTTCATGAAAAATTTCGCTTAAAATGTTGAACGAACGCGAATTACAGCTTATTCAATGATTTCCGTCAAACCCTATGACAAAATCAAGACGGAGGGAACGTCGATGACGATCGAGAAAGGCAACATGAAACCCTGGGAGAGTTACTATGGTCCCAATATGGGATACGTGCAAGAACAATATGAATTATTCACCCAAGATCCGGGTGCAGTAACGCCGGCTTATAGGGAATTGTTTGAACAATGGGGCGCACCGCCGATGTCTGGCAAGGGTGCAGAGTCTCTTTCGAATTCCGGGAACGCCCAAACTGCTTCCGGAAGCGTAGATATCCAGCTATTACAGAAAGCGGTTACAGCGGGCAAGCTCGTATGGAATATCCGTACGTACGGACATCTCGCTGCTGATATTGATCCGCTTGGAATCAGTGAAGCAACCGACACGTCCTTGCTGGAGCCGAAGCATTTTCAATTAAATGAGGAAGATTTGAAGGCACTGCCTGCTTCCCTGATCTGGGAAGGTGCAGATGGTCAGACCACAACTGGCTGGGATGCGATTCAACGTCTTCGTCAGATTTATACAGGACCGATTGCTTACGAATTCAGCCACGTTCATGAAGTACAGGAGCGTGAATGGCTGAATCGTCGTGCGGAATCCCGTACATCACCTGCCCCGTTAACACAGAAAGAACGTACAGCGCTGCTGGAGCGTCTGGTCGAAGCGGAGCAGTTTGAAGATTTCCTGCACAAAACGTTTGTAGGACAGAAGCGTTTCTCCATTGAAGGTAACGATGTGCTCGTGCCGATGCTGGATGAGGCCGTTCGTCTGATGACAGAAGCTGGCTCAAGCCACATTCTGATGGGGATGGCTCACCGTGGACGTCTGAACGTTCTTGCTCACGTGCTTGGCAAGCCATACAGCAAAATTTTCTCTGAATTTCATCATGCCCCGAACAAAGATTTGGTTCCATCCGAGGGTTCAACCGGAATCAATTATGGCTGGACAGGGGATGTCAAATATCATATGGGCGCAAACCGTTTTGTAAAAGACGGAGAGACGGTACAGGCTCGCCTGACACTGGCTAACAACCCGAGCCATCTGGAGTATGTCAATCCTGTGGTGCAAGGTTTTGCTCGTGCGGCTCAGGATGATCGCCGTGAACCAGGTTATCCGAAGCAGGATGTAACCAAAGCAGCAACCATTCTGATGCACGGGGATGCGGCATTCCCAGGGGAAGGCATCGTGGCTGAAACGTTGAACTTCAAAGCATTGCCTGGATACCAGAATGGTGGAACCATTCACATTATCGTGAACAACCGTCTTGGTTTTACAACAGATAGCAGTGACTCACGTTCAACGTATTATGCAAGTGACCTTGCCAAAGGATACGAAATTCCGATTGTACATGTGAATGCAGACAACCCGGAAGCTTGTATTGCTGCAATCCGGATGGCTGCGGAATACCGTAATCGATTCAAAAAGGATTTCCTGATCGACCTGATCGGATATCGCCGTTATGGTCATAACGAGACAGATGATCCTGAAACAACTCAGCCGCTTGTTTACGACAAAGTGAAAAATCATCCGACGGTCAGCCACCTGTATCAGGAGGTGCTCAAGAAGGAAGCGGTCATCGATGATGCGTATATTGCGAACATTCGAGATGGCGTAGCGAACCGACTGAAAGAAGCTTATGACCAGATGAAGAAAAATGAAGTACATGAATACTATCAGCGCAACATCAGTGAGTCCGAGGCGGTTACCGTTATGCCAACTGCGGTTCCGCTGGAGCAGCTGCGCAGCATTAATGCAGATCTCTTGAAATGGCCGGAGAATTTCAACGTTTATCCGAAATTGCAGCGGATTTTGCAGCGTCGCAGTACAGCTCTGAATGAAGGAGAAAAGGTAGACTGGAGCCTTGCGGAAACATTGGCCTTCGCAACCATTCTGGCAGACGGCAAACCGATCCGTATCAGTGGTCAGGATGCAGAGCGCGCTACCTTTGCGCACCGTAACCTGGTTTTGCATGATGCGAAGAACGGTGACAAATTCTGCCCGCTGCATCATCTGCCACAAGCGAAGGCATCCTTCGCAATCTATAACAGTCCGTTATCCGAAGAATCAGTTGTCGGATTTGAATATGGATATAACGTATATTCACCAGATACACTTGTGATTTGGGAAGCGCAATTCGGTGATTTTGCAAACTGTGCACAAGTAATCTTTGACCAGTTTGTATCGGCAGGCCGTGCAAAATGGTCTCAAAAATCAAGTCTGGTTATGCTGCTTCCTCACGCGAACGAAGGTCAGGGACCGGAGCATACCAGCGCGCGTCTGGAGCGTTTCCTGCAGCTGTGTGCTGAGGACAATATGACGGTGGTTAACCTTTCCAGTGCATCACAGTATTTCCACCTGCTGCGTCGTCAAGCTTCGTTAACGGAGACAGAAGATGCACGTCCGCTTGTGATGATGTCACCAAAAAGTTTGATCCGTAACCCGCGTGTGGCGTCACCAGCTGTGGAATTCAGTGAAGGCAAATTCGAACTTGTGCTGGAGCAGCCGGGACTTGGTACTAAACCGAATCAGGTAGAACGTATCATTCTGTGCAGCGGTAAAGTTGCGATTGATCTGGAAGATGCGATTGACAAGGACAAAGAAGCAGACTGGTCCTGGCTTCACATTATCCGCGTAGAGCAGCTCTATCCGTTCCCGGCAGAAGAGATCAAACGTGTACTCGCACGTTTCAGCAAACTGAAAGAGCTGGTATGGGTACAGGAAGAGAACAAAAACATGGGCGCATGGACGTACATGGAGCCTCGTCTCCGTGATATCGCACCTGAAGGTACAACCGTGAGATACGAAGGCCGTCCTGAACATGCAAGTCCTTCCAGCGGTTATCAGCTTGTGCATAGTATGGAGCAGCAATTGTTTATTACAGCAGCGTTGAAACAAACGACGAAAAATAATATTCCACTGGGGAGGTAACAGCTGTGAGTGAAATTAAAGTACCTGCAATGGGTGAGTCAATAACGGAGGGAACGGTATCCAGATGGATGGTCAAAGAAGGAGACACCGTTAACCAGGGTGATGTTCTGCTCGAACTTGAGACAGATAAAGTCAACATTGAGATCAGTGCTGAAGAGAGCGGTGTACTTGAGAAAATCATTCGTCAGGAAGGCGAGACCGTTGAGATCGGTGAAACGATCGGTACTCTTTCAGCTGGAACAGGAGGAGGCAGCGCTCCGGCTGCTTCCGAGCCGGCAGCGGCTGAGTCCAAACCTGCTGCCCCTGAGGCTCCGGCAGCTGCACCAACACCAGTAGCTGCGCCGCCTGAGTCATCGGATAGCACCAAAACAGCTTCTCCTTCTGCTCGCAAGCTGGCTCGTGAGCGTGGAATCGAGCTGGATCAGGTGCAAAGCAAAGACCCTATCGGGCGTGTATATCAGGAAGATGTGAAAAGCCACGGCAGTCAGCCTTCCGCTCCAGCAGCACCGTCTGCTGCGAAAGCTCCTGCTGCAGCACCTTCGGCTCCAGCGGCAGGTGGCTCTGCATTTACCAAGCCGGTAGAGCGTCAACGTATGTCTCGCCGCCGCGCGACGATTGCGAAACGTTTGGTTGAAGCGCAGCAGACGGCCGCGATGCTGACAACCTTTAATGAGGTTGATATGACAGCGATTATGGACGTTCGTAAACGCCGTAAAGACAAGTTCAAAGAGAAGCATGATATCAATCTTGGATTTATGTCGTTCTTTACCAAAGCGGTAGTTGGCGCACTGAAAAAGTTCCCTACGATTAATGCCGAGATTGATGGCGAAGACGTAGTATTGAAAAAGTTCTACGATATCGGAATTGCCGTATCAGCCAAAGAAGGTTTGGTCGTGCCTGTTGTGCGTGATGCCGATCGTCTGGGCTTCGCCGAGATCGAAAGAAGCATTGCTGATCTTGCTTCCAAGGCTCGCTCCAACACGCTGGCTTTGTCTGATCTGCAAGGTGGAACGTTTACCATTACGAATGGCGGGACATTCGGCTCCCTGCTGTCCACACCGATTCTGAATACGCCGCAAGTAGGTATTCTCGGTATGCACAAAATTCAGCTTCGCCCGGTGGCGATTGATGCTGAACGAATGGAAAACCGTCCAATGATGTATATTGCCCTGTCATATGATCATCGGATCATTGATGGAAGCGAAGCGGTTCGATTCCTGGTAACGGTAAAAGAACTGCTTGAAGATCCGGAATCCTTGCTGATCGAAGGTTAATGAGTTTCAATGTCTGCAACGGACTTTATTTCATTCCTATGAGATTTGAGATTGAGATTCCGCAATAGAATGGAAAATCCCCTGAACGGGCACAGTACGGACTGTGCCTGGTTCAGGGGATTTTGCTTTAATGCCAGATTAGATTTGAAATATCTGCTGGAATTGCCGGTTCGCCTGCTCCTGTTGATTATCCGGCATATGGCGCTCAAGCCAATCCAGAACATCCAGTGTGACTTCTGTCCGATTGGTCTCGTGCAGCATCTCATGGCGCCCGCCAGGGTACAAGCGATATTCTACATCCTGGAGCCCAAGCTTCATATACTGGGAGTATAGATTAAGAACACCTTTGCCACGCAGACCGACAGGATCAAGTTCACCTGAAAAAAGGAAAACTGCTTTATGCTTGGGGATGCGCTCCATATGCTGTGGTAGGTGGATCTCCAGCAGCAGCTTGAAGAAATCGCGGAAAAAACCTGCTGTACAGATGGCTCCGCACATCGGATCATCAATGAAGCGCTGTACCTCGTCATGGTCACGGGACAGCCAGTCAAACGGAGTAGCAGCAGGGCGGAACGCTCGGTTGAATCCGCCAAATACGATAGCATTCAGCAGCATACTGCGATGATTGTCGCCCTGAATACCACATTGGAGCAAAGCCAGTTTTTCTCCAAACCGGAGCAGCCCTCGTTTCCCGTTGGTACCAGACAGTATAAACGCATGGTATTGCTCATGCCCCGCATACATCAGATACTGAACGAGAAAGGAACCCATACTGTGTCCCATAAGAAACAGAGGCGCCTCTGGATGGGCTTTTGCCGCTGATTCCCCCAGATTAAGCATATCACTAGCCATCCAGCGAAAAGCGTCCACACCAGCATCACCCAGTGCTTCGGGGTTCTCCACGGTTTTGCCATGCCCTCGATGATCATTGGCATATACAGCGTAACCATGCTTGGTAAGATAACCCGCAAATTCGGCATAACGTGCTGCCGTCTCGCCCATTCCGTGTGCGATTTGAACAACAGCTCGAATGTGTTCGTCTGCATCGGGAAGCCAGCGGTACACATGAATACGGGCCCCTTCATTGCCGAGCAGCGTAAAGGTAGATTCCTGCATCTCGTGTCATTCCTCCTTCACAGGTTATCTGTAACATTATTGAAGTTATCTCCAGGTCTTTCGTTATGAAGTTATCTCCAGGTCTTCGGTTATGAAGTTTTTCTGCAAGTCTTTCGTTAAAGGTTATGGAAGATAGGAGCGAAGAACGGTGGTGTTCCCGCTCAAGGTGTAAGATCCCAGGTTGGCTGGCAGCAGATAACATTGACCTGCTTTCAGCTTCAGATGTTCGTTATCAGCGCCAGACCAATCCAGTCTGCCTTCGCCCTCACACACAACCAGAATCGTGAAGCTGTCCGGTGTAGTATGCAATTCCCAACGATCAGTCACAAGCCCTTTTTCTACAACAAAGTACGGACATGCAGCAAGCTGGAGCCATTCTCCCGGAACAGCATGGTTTGTTTTCATTGTTGTTGCTCCAGCGCCTTCATATGCCGTAACATTCAAAGAATCCTGCACATGCAGTTCCCGTGGTTTGCCATCCAGTCCAGGACGATTATAATCATAAATCCGGTAGGTGGTATCCGAGTTTTGCTGTATCTCGGCTACGACAACACCAGCACAGAGTGCGTGCACTGTCCCGGCAGGAATAAAGAAGGAATCTCCAGCCTCAACAGGAACCTGACGTAAAGTGTCCATCACAGTACCGTTTTCCAGCGCTTGCTTCAAAGCTTCCCGATCCACGCCCTCGTTCAATCCATAAATGATATGAGCGCCAGGCTTGGCGTCAAGCACGTACCACATTTCCGTTTTGCCCAGTTCACCTGGAGGAAGAGCCTCGTAATCATCGGTCGGGTGGACCTGAACGGACAGATCGTCATTGCAGTCAAGCAGCTTGATCAGCAGAGGGAAACGTCCTCCTTTTTCAGATACACCTTTCGTTCCAAGCCAAGCCGTGCCGAACTGTTCGCGCACTTCATCCAGACCTCTCCCGGCCAGTGGACCGTTGAGAACCTTGGTTGTACCATTGGCATGATCGGCAATCATCCAGCCTTCACCAATATGTCCTTCAGGTGGGGTAAGGCCAAAATGCTCGAGCGCTCGACCGCCCCATACACGTTCTTTGAATTCAGGCTGGAATTGCAATGGATATGGCGTAGACATGGTATCTCTCCTTTAGTATATGAAATGGTGAATCGCTTTAAACGGTTCCAGGTGGGGCATGTGTATTCTTACTTTTTCTCGATGCCAATCAGATATGGAGATGCTGCTCGCTGTAACTGGCGATAAATGACAACCTGAGCCTGCTCAACAGGTAGAGCTGCGGCCCATGCGGATACAGCTTCGGCTTCCTGAGCGCCTCCGTCATGGCCTGGATAAAGTACAGCTGTAATAATACCGCGTGTACGCAACAAGGACAGCGCTGCTTCAAGCGCTGCAATTGTACTGCTCGTCTCGGTGATAATGGAAGCATCTGCACCTTCAGCAGGCAAATAGCCTAGGTTAAACATGACCGCCCCTACCTGTCCTGCCCACGTCTCAGGAACAGCTTCAGTCATCCGTGCATGACTTAATTCCAGCAATGAAATGGAGCCAAGCTTGCTGCCTTCGGAATGTTTGCGGATTCGCGCCTGAGCCAGTGTCAGGGCTTCACTCTGGATATCAAATCCGATGACCTGACCACGATGCCCTACCTGCTGCGCAAGAAATAACGTATCAGCACCTGTGCCTACCGTGGCATCAATCGCCAGATCGCCCGGCTGCAGCCGTGAACTAATCCATTGGTGGGCACAGCTTAAAACGGATAAAAAGCCCAATTTATGCTCCCCTCCAATACTTACCCTGCCAGGAGTCCCGTTCACGCAGCTCGCGGTCAATGGAGTTCAATACTTCCCACTTGTTCAGCGACCACATCGGTCCAATCAGCAGGTTGCGAGGGGCATCTCCTGTGAGACGGTGTACAATCATTTCAGGCGGAAGCATTTCAAGCGTATCAACAATCAGTTTAATGTACTCGTCCTGCTCAAGGAATCGAAGCAAACCAGCTTCATACTGTTTCACCATTGGTGTTTTGCGCATCAGATGCAGCAGATGTATTTTGATCCCCTGCACATCCATATGAGCAACTGCTCGTCCGGTATCCAGCATCATTTCGTGTGTTTCCTGAGGCAAACCGTAGATAATATGTGTACATACCCGAATATTGTGCTCGCGTAGCTTTTTCACAGCGTCTTCGTAACAATGTGTATCGTGTGCGCGGTTGATCAAGTTTGAAGTAGAGTCGTGAATCGTCTGCAGTCCCATTTCTACCCAGAGATATGTGCGTTTATTAAGGTCTGCCAGGTACTCAACGACATCATCGGGCAAGCAATCCGGGCGGGTAGCGATGGATAAGCCGACAACACCGGGCTGCTGCAAAATCTCTTCAAAATATTCGCGCAGCTCTTCAACTGGCGCATAGGTGTTAGTATAGGCTTGGAAATATCCGATATAGTGAGCTGACGGCCATTTCAGATGCTGCTTGTCCCGAATGGTATTAAATTGAGTGACAAGATCTTCGCGTCTGCTGCCTGCAAAATCACCCGAACCTCTGGCGCTGCAGAACGTGCAGCCGCCTTTGGCGATAGAGCCATCCCGGTTGGGACAGGTAAACCCGGCATCCAGCATGACTTTGAACACCTTGTTATTAAATTGATCGCGCATTTCGTAATTCCAGGTGTGGAATCGTTTATCCCCCCACATCAGCGGAGCTTGTAAAGCGGGTGCATTCATGTTTAAGGTACTCCTTTAAAGTCTGTGTCTTCAGATCTTCATAATCTTTATAACTGATACGGGAACAGCATACTTGAACTTGGGCGTTGGATGCTATGCTTGTTTTCGTCATTTATTGTATCAAATATCTGAAAAAAAGGGGAATGAAAACGTAAAAAAGGGGCTTGAAATCAACCGTTTTCACTTGAAGTACTTTACACCTTATGTTATATTTAAACTAACGTCAGACACCATCCAGTGAGTAGTTTTCATCGTAGCATTTGAATGAATGCTGACGTCATGGATCATACTATACCGTGAGGTGATATGAATGAATTCACAAGTTAAAAATAATGAATTTCAACACGTATCCGTTGAATTGACTGCAGAAGAGGCACTGGCCTTGACAGGTGTTCGTTTTAATGGGAATCCGGAAGTGAAAGCGATTGCAAGAAAAAAAGTTCGCGATGCTTTCGAAAAGACATTTGATTTTTCACACCAAGATAAGGTAGACTATGAACTACTAAAGTAGTTGGACCCCAATTCCAAATAAATCGAAAAGGGAATCTTTGAGATCTGCCCAATCTGGCAGGTCCGAAGATTCCTTTTTCATTGCTCTTTACAATTGGCCGGTTCTTCGGCAAAATGAGTCTGAGACAAGTATGGACAAACGGAGGAATAAAATGCGTTTACGTGGCAGAAAAGGGATTCGAGAAAATCTGGAGCAGCAGGAGGATCTTGTTGTACTGGAGCCAAAGCAATACAAAGGCAAGTGGGCCGAGCTGTTTGGCAACGATCATCCGATCTTTGTGGAGTTTGGCATGGGTAAAGGTCAATTCATCAGTCAAATGAGTTATAAATATCCGCAATACAATTTTATCGGCATTGATATGTATGATGAACTGGTGCGCCGTGCGAGTGAGAAAGCACGTAACGCCTGGAGTCAGGCTGAGGTGGAGACGCCGCCGAACCTGAAGCTGGCACTGGCCAACATTGAACAGATCGAAGAGGTGTTTGAACCGAAGGAGCTGGAACGTATTTATTTGAATTTCAGTGATCCTTGGCCAAAAGCGAAGCATGCACGCCGCCGCTTGACACATCCACGCTTCTTGAAAAAATATGTGGACTTGCTCAATCCGAAAGGACAGATTCATTTCAAGACGGATTCCGAAACGCTGTTTGAGTTCTCTTTGAATGCCATCGCTGACTTTGGCCTGCAGATGACAAACCTGTCGTTGAACCTGCATCGTGACGGTCTGAACGAAGAGCATGTCATGACCGAGTATGAGCAGAAATTCATGGGTAAAGGTATGAACATCCACCGGGTTGAAGTTATTGTAGGGGAAGAGGCGCTAAGAGAGTATAACGCAATGCGTCTGGACAAGTATAAAGTGCGTGAAGCGACAGATGAGTCTGGTGAAAATCAGGACGAAGAATAATTAAAAAGCGGTATCTGAGGTTAAGGTTTGGTCCTCGGATGCCGCTTTTTTGTGTATAGGGACGAGTTAGAAATCAGTTAGACAGCTAGAGCTGGTCAGCGTGAAGCTCTTTCCTGCGATAATCGTTAGGAGTCACGCCGTTGAATTTTTTGAACATGCGATAAAAGTAAGAGCTATTCGTAAAGCCGGTTCGCTCGGCAATATCTGCGACAGAACTTTCGGTCTGAATGAGTAGATGCTGCGCTTTGGTAATCCGTGTCTCATTAATAACGTCTGTAAGACCTTTTAAGGTGAGCTGTTTATACAGCCTACTGACATAAATGGGCGACATGGATAACTCATCGGCAATGGAGGTCAGGCACAGATTCGGATCGGCGTAGTTTCGTTCAATGATGTCATTAATTTTGCGAATGAGTTCTTCGTGCTTGAGTGTACGCTTTTCCTCGACCTTGGAGCCGAGCTCATCAAACATTCGGTAAAAGTGCTCATGCACCTCGCTGATATCCTCTGCATTTTTCACGGGAAGCATCAGACCGCCCGAGACGGAATCCAGTCGAAGCTGATTATTTTTCTTGAGCGTGTTGCGCACATGATTCAGCGTCATCGTCAGATGGGACAGGGCAAGCTGAAAGACGTTGAACGGATAAGCCACTGTTTCACTGACGATGTCGGCGTAGATCAGCTTGGCTTCCTCCGTTTTGCCAGTCATCAAACAGTCCACAAGCTGTCTTTCCTTGTTGGCAGGGAACGTGTATTCCTTGGTCTGATATGCCATGATGTTTGATGTAAAGATGAGACAGCCCGGCCCCATGAACAAACGGTGAAGAGAGGCCTCGGCAGAACGTGCATAACCTTCAATACAATCCTCAAGTGACTGCTCCTCGGGACCTACTGTGCACGAAATGGAGCATTTGAGATGAGTCATGACCGCAGCCTGCATCATACGCAGCAGTTCTTCGATCTGATGACAGGCACTGCCCGAGAGCGAATCATGCTCGGATTTTTCATTAAACAGAAGTGTAATCAGGTCACCGCCCATATCTACCGCTTCTGCATGGTAATGAAGGTCGGCTGTCTCGGTGCAAATATTCATCATGGCGTATTTGACCAGCTTGGTATCGTCCCGGTAAGTCTCGCAAAATTCAGTATAGTGATCGATGCGAAGCAGCACCAGTCGGGATGTCCGATGTACGTCAACAGCAGAACCGTAGAATTTCATCCGTTCCTCCAGCATATTGCAGGTGACCGTTTCCCTTCCTTGCAGTGCACCGCGCAAAAAGTCCTGCCTTAACAGGTGCAGACTGCCCCGGCGCTCAGCCTCCATCACACGCATGCGGACAAGCACATTATTAATCGGATGGTACAATTTACGGGATACCAGATAGGATAAAATCAGCCCGGCAGCCAGCAATACAGCACAGAACAGCAGCGTATGGGTGCGCATATTGCGAATATCTGATGTAATAAGGTCATAGGGAGTAATTCGTACATAACGCCATCCGAGGCTGTCTGGAGCAGTATAGGTAATCAGTGATTTTTCTCCGTCCACTTGCTCGGTAAAATAAGCAGAATGCTCTGTATCCTGCAGAATCGGACGCATGAAGGTTTCGTCAGAGAGGTTGTTAAGCAAAGCACGATCTCCGAAGTCGGATAACAAATCTCCTTTTTCGTTGATGATAAAGGTTTTGCCTGGTTGATCTACCGCGTTCATATTGGGACTAAGCCAGTCATCCTTAATGTTAACGACAACGGCATAATTCAGCTTGGCATTGTCATTGATTGTGTCATAGCACAGATACGTATAGCTGTTCACTTCACTGGCCCCGGTCGAGCCAACCTTGTATGTACGCGGGATGGGCACAAAGGGTTTATAATCATGGAACCGGTCGAGAATGCTTTTAATTCCTTGATCATCGATTTCGGATACAGACTGCTGCCCGTTGCGAACACCATCGGAGCTGATAAAAAATTCATTGTTTCTTGAATTGTAGACATAGATGGATTCAATAAAAGGAAGAGACATACGGTAATTATCGAGCTGCTCCATTGCGGAGGTGATTTGATAGATGCTTGGCTTGGAATAGAGCAGCAGGGAAGAGATGGTATAGTCCTGATAAATCTGGTACGAGAGCGACTTGGCGCTTTCAGTCATCTTGGCTACCTCACGGCTGGTCTGGGTGAGACTGTTCATATCTGTACGGTAGACCTGCCGCAAAGCAATCCGATTATAATTTACATATAGAATAGCCGAAGCCACAAGCAGTGTTGCTGCTGTGCTTATAATAATGCCGATTAGAATCCGCGCGAATACCTTCTGGCTGTCCTCCGAACGTTTGCGCATTGGTTTTCCCCCTTGAACCTGCTGATGAATAGGAGTGAACTTATATATTTTTATGTGATTTCACATGAGAAACCGGATTGAATAAGTTGTGGAACAGAATGAGAAGAGTACCTTGAATTATATATCATGTATGCGTTTTCATCAATGTGGAACAGGCATTTTAGTCCATTATCACTACATAAAGTTCAACTTTCGCTGAATTGTTCACCTGTTGAAGAGCATGCACGATATCAACTTTTGTGAACGTACGTGTGCTCATTTCATGATTGGTGCAAATTGTTCACAGCCGAAATCACAGTATCGTTCATGATCCGGCAGGAAGCTTCAGTATGCAAAAGAAAGAATGGCGGTCTACAATAAATCCAGAGCTTCACGATGCATCTTCGTCACATATCATGTACGTCGTTACATCACATTAATCATGCGCATCGCTGCTACAATTCGGGAGGGATCGAGCCATGCTCAAAGAATTGAACAAAAACAAAATCATGTTTCTGATGTTGCTGCCCACGCTGATCTTTTTTCTAATTAACTCGTATTTTCCGATGGTCGGTATTTATTACGCGTTTACCAGTTATGATTTTGCAGGAGGGCTGTTTGGAAGTCCGTTTGTCGGGCTGGATAACTTCAAGTTCCTCTGGCAGTCCGGCATGCTGCTGAAACTGACGACCAACACGGTCGGTTACAACCTGGCTTTCATTATACTGGGGAACGGTCTAGCCATCTTTTGTGCAATTATGCTCAGTGAAATTCGGGGCAAGCTGTTCAAAAAAATAACCCAGTCCGTCATGTTTCTGCCGTACTTCATCTCTTTTGTTCTATTAAGTGTAATCGCTTACAACATGTTCAATTATGAATCCGGGTTTGTGAACACGGTGCTCAAGCGGTTTGAGGCAGGGCCGGTTGATATTTACAACACACCATGGATATGGGTGTTTCTGATCATTATTTTTTATCTATGGAAAAATCTCGGGTACAGCATGGTCATCTATCTGGCTGCAATTACAGGTATAAGTGACGAGTATTATGAAGCAGCCCGAATTGACGGGGCCAACATCTTTCAGCGAATCTGGTACATTACGGTACCGATGCTTAAACCAACATTTGTAATCCTGCTGTTGTTCTCGCTGGGCAGTATTATGAAAGGGCAGTTTGATCTGTTCTATCAACTGATCGGAAATAACGGCGTGCTTTACAACGCTACAGATATCATTGATACGTATGTTTACCGCTCTTTGAAAGTGACCTTCGATATTGGTATGGCAACCGCAGCGGGGCTGTATCAGTCGTTGTTTGGCTTCATACTGATTATGACGGTCAACTACATCATTCGCAAAATTAACGAAGACTACGCCTTGTTCTAATACATCCGCCCGCAGGGCAGAAGGGAGAACCATATGAGCACACAAACGCATACGCAAAGGGGAATTCGTACCCGCACTCGTGCCAAAGATTCCGAATTCAACCTGGTTTTTCAAGTGATTGCTTACAGTATCATCATTATTTTGTCATTAATGTGCCTGCTGCCATTTCTGCTTATATTGTCAGGCTCATTCAGCAGCAACGAATCCATCGTACGGGACGGCTATCATCTGTTTCCCACACATTTCTCGCTGGAAGGTTATAAGATGGTGTTTAAATTCCCCACTCAGGTTCTGAAAGCATACGGGGTGACGGTGTTTACAACGGTAGTCGGCACCACACTGGGCTTGTTCTTTATCACGATGGCTGGATTTGTACTGCAGCGCAAAGATTTCAAATACCGGAACAAGTTCTCCTTCTTCATCTACTTCACAACCTTGTTCGGCGGTGGACTTGTGCCCTGGTACATTATGCTTGCGAACTATTTCAATCTTACAGATACGTATACGGTGTTGATTTTCCCGGGACTGATGACGCCGTTTCTGATTATTCTGATGAAAAACTTCATTCGCTCTGCTGTCCCCGATGAACTGATCGAATCCGCGAAGATTGACGGAGCTAACGATTTTCGAATTTATGTCAGCATTGTGCTGAAGCTGGCGATGCCTGGTATCGCAACAGTAGGTCTGTTTCTTGCCCTTGGATACTGGAATGACTGGTTTACATCATCCTTGTTCATTAACAATCCGGATATGTACCAGCTGCAATTTTATCTGTACAACACGATGAATACGATTACATTTATTGACCAGATGGCGATTGGTACAGGCGTTACGCTCAGTCAGGACGTTCCGACAGAATCCACCAAGATGGCGATGGCCATTATCGTTACCGGGCCGATACTGTTCCTGTATCCGTTTGTGCAGCGTTATTTTGTCAAAGGACTCACGATTGGTGCAGTCAAAGGTTAGAACGTATACACGCTGGGGACTTCAGGCCTACGTGCTGGTGAGGGTCTGATGCATAGCGGGTCTGCGCTAACATATATAAGGTCTAACACAAAAAGGGAGGATGCGTATGCGTAACAAAATGATTCGGCACCTGTCTCTGGTACTTGCCCTGATGCTGTTTGCCGGGGTGCTGGCCGCTTGTAGCAGCGGTTCTGGAGGAAATGCACAAGGCAGTGAGCAGGGGGGCTCATCCGATAATAAAGGTGAGAAGGTAACGCTGCAATTTTACATGCTGGGGGACGCGCCTAAAGACCTGCCTGTGATTGAATCCGAAATAAACAAGCTGGCAGAGGCGGATTTGAACGTCAATGTAAAATTCAACTATACCTCCTGGACTGACTGGGATCAAAAATATAAATTGCTTCTATCCTCCGGTCAGCCAATCGACTTGATCTTCACAGCAGACTGGACGAATTATCAGTCGTATGCGAAGAAAGGTGCTTTCCTGCCGCTGGACGAACTTTTGGCTAAAACACCTGAGCTGAAATCTCATGTTCCAGATGATATGTGGAATGCAGTTAAAATCAACGATAAAATCTACACGGTTCCATCCACATGGATTGAATATGTAACGGAAGGTATTGCGTACCGCGAAGACTTGCGCGAGAAGTATAATCTGCCGAAGCCGGAATCCCTGGAGACGCTGGAGGCTTACCTGGATGGCATCAAAGCCAATGAGCCAAACATGATTCCGATTGCAGACAGCAATGCAAACCATACACACGGCATTCGTCAATTGACTTCCAAGCTGGTAAATACAGCAGGACAGCTTCCATATGGACTGGATATTATGTATGACACGCCATCCACGGTGACATCTTACTGGGGTTCCGCACAGCATCTGGAGGACCTGAAAACATACAAACGCTGGATGGATAAAGGTTTTTTCCCGAAAAACGTACTGAACGTCAAGGATACTTCCAATTCTCTGCTCCAAAATGGCAAAGCGGCTGTCGTTCTTGCCGGAGAGAATCCGAACAAATTCAATTCCGACGTCATCAAAATTCAGTCTACTCACCCGGACTGGAAGCTGGGATATTTCCCGTATCCTAATGCAAAAGGCTTTGCACAGCCAGTTCATCCAATTCACAACGGCTTTGCTATTCCGCGCAGCAGCAAAAACCCGGAAAGAGCGCTTGCATTCTATGAAAAATTAGTTACCGATAAACGGTATAACTGGTTGACCGAGTACGGTGTAGAAGGCAAAAACTTTGAAGTGAAAGATGGGTATTATGAAATGATCGGAGATGCACAAACCAATGGCTTCCCGCGTGAAGGCATGAATGGCTGGGCATGGCGTAATCCGGAATTTATGCTGTACGATAAGAGCTTTGATGAAGTGCTGACGATGTTCAAGGATCTGGATAAAATTAAAAAGCCGGACATCTTCACTGGTTTTGCAGAAGACTGGACTCCTTATCAAGCGGAGAAAGCCGCTTTGGAGCAAGTGGAGAAGCAATATTTGTATCCGCTTAACGTGGGCCTTGTTGCCGATGTTGAGAGTGGACTGAACACCTTTATGGAAAAGGCAAAACAGGCAGGTCTGGAGAAAATTCAGTCTGAGTATACGAAGCAATGGCAGGAGTACCTGAAGTCTGCGGGAATACAATAAGCAGCAAAGTGGAAATTGAAGAGAACTTGAATAGCAAAAAAAGGTGCCTTCGCTCTGAAGGCACCTTCTTAGTTAGATGTCTATAAATGATTCCGTTTGTACTGCTACCAAACTCAAAGTTATACGGGTGTTTCCTCTGAGGAGGAGGGTCGTACATCCTGCAGCAGATTCATAATACATTGAGCACTTTCCATCGGATGCACTTTGGCTATTTCCGCCAGATGCTGTTCTCGCTTCTGAACTACTTCAGGATAATGGTGAAGCAGTGTGTTCATCCATTTGACAACGACATCCAACGAAGTGATAAGTTCACCGAGACCTTTGGCTGTGAAGTAATGTACGTTTTCTTCTTCCTGTCCGGGAATCGGATTATGAAACAGCATCGGAATGCCTTTGGCTAATCCTTCACTGCAGGTCATTCCGCCAGGTTTGGTAATCAGCAGATCCGAAACTTCCATTAATTTGTCAATTTCCGTTGTGTAACCAATGATATGAATGTTTTCTTTTTGAAACCGAGGGTCCTGTTCCATGCTGATCCGTGCTTTGTCATTGCGGCCGTGGCAAAAAATAATCTGGATATCCTCATGCCAGCGCGCTAACAGCTGGTGAAGCACCTTGTCGCTGAGCATTCCCCAGCCACCGCCCATCACAAGCACAGTTGGCATGTTTCTCAGATTGAATCTGGAACGAATCTCATCATGACGGGGATGCTCCCAGAAGTTTGGATGCACAGGTATGCCTGTGACTTTGATTTTGTCAGCAGCTACTCCCCGGTGCATCAGCTTGGCCTTCACCTCTTCGGAAGAAACGAGGTACAGATCCACCTCCGGGCTAATCCATGTGCCGTGTGCATCATAATCCGTCAGGACGTTGCACAGCGGAACCTGTGTGCCAAGCCGCTTCAACCTTGATATAACAGCACTTGGAATCGGGTGTGTACACACAATCGCATCGGGATGCAGCTGACGAACGACACTGCGCGTATGGGTGTAGAACAATTTGTGCAGTGCAAGAGTAGTCAGCCGATTCAATGGTTTTTTATACTGCTGCTTATATACATATCCAACAAGTTTCGGCTGATTGGTTACTGTTTTTTTGTATGCATTAATAATAAGCGGTGCAACTTTCGGGTTCAGGAAGCTTCCAAGCTCAAGCACTTTCGTTTGCAAATGAGGTGATAACTTCCTTAAATGGCTGGACAGTGCATAAGCTGCCTGAGTATGACCTGCTCCGAAACCTTCTGATAATAGTAAAATTCTTTTCTTTTCCACGCTTGCTTCACCTGTTCCTGCTAGGTTTTCCTGAGTCTAACATATCGGCTTTAAGCCCAGAATGCAACTGTCGCAAGTGCGACTAAAGTACCGATTGTCGCTCCTGCCAAAACATCGGATGGATAATGAAGCCCCAGATAAATTCGAGAGAATCCGACAATTATAGCCACAGGCAGCAATGTGAGCAAAAGAAACGGCTCAGCAGCCATAAAGGGCACGGTAACCGAAAAAATAGCTGTTGTATGCCCTGATGGAAACGAATGATCCGTTAAAGGATTGCGAAAAGTGATCGTATCCGGCATGGCCAGGTATGGCCGGATGCGTGGATACAGTTTTTTGGCTATAGCTACAGGAATATGACTCACAGCTAAAGCAATGCAGGCCTGAAGCCCGATCGTGCTCCATGGAGCTGGTGCGAGAAGCCAGATGATCAGAGATACAGCAATGGAAGCCGTTGCGCCGCCCAGGTGGGTGAAATAGTACAGCCAGAAGTTCATAAACCGGTTATGAAGACGGCCATTGATCCACATAAACACATTACGATCATACTGTTGAAACTTTAAGATAAAACGGCTCATATTGGCCTCCTGCCAGTCAGGCCGCCCCGAGGGCGGCAGTATTTCCGGGATGTTACCAGTGTCCGGTTTCGCCTTGATTACGATATACCCCCTGTTCAAGGTATTGAAATAAATGTCCTCGAGGTTTCGAGGTTATTTCAGGGTTATGTTTATCATATTTTTAAATGTTGTCCTTTTCAAGAAGAACACATGTAAAGAACGTAAAATTCATGTAAAAGAGTGGGTGAAGAACCAGTGCTTCTTTTTGACTTCGGTTGGTGAAAAAAGATACAATGATTCAATGCGGCTGAATTGAGGTAAAAAAATGTGAGTTTCAATCCAAGTAAAAAAAATGTGAGTTTCAGATTAAACTTTTTGGGACCCGATTACGTTATTAGAGGTAGGAGCACGCTTAAACTACAGCAAACCGCATAAAAAAGAAGGGACTTTAGAAATAAAAATCAAGAAAACGGCTGAAAATAAGATATAACAGGCATGAATGCGAGGTTGTGGCATGACGGAGTGTATATTCAGCGTTTTAAGTTCACATTTCTGCTTCAGGAAGTGGAATTGGGGTTTTGACAAAAAGCTGAAAAGAATACAGAATCGATAAAGCGGCCCACAGGTCGCTGCCATGAGTTGAAACATTGCCTGCAATATTTGCGTAGTACTCAAAAGAACAGAACAGGGTCATATTCTGCAATGTACAAAAAAATGAGATGCAGAATCAGGAAGAGAAAAAACTTATGTAATCTGGGTTTTAAAAAAAGGGGGTAACAGAGAACGATGTTGGACGCTATATTCGTCACGCTGCAGGTCATCTTGGCGCTGCTGGCTGTGTACCAATTCACGTTTTCGCTGTTCGGTCTGTATAAGAAAAAGAAAAAGAAAAATTATCCTGCTACAAAATCATTTGCTGTGCTCGTAGCGGCACATAATGAGGAACAGGTTATCGGTGCGCTGATGGAAAATCTGAAGCAGCTGGATTATCCACGGGATCTGTATGATGTATTTGTCATCTGTGACAACTGTACAGACAGTACAGCGGACATTGTCCGTGAACATGGCTGGAATGCTTGTGTGCGTACTAATCCGGACCTTAGAGGTAAAGGGTATGCCATCGAATGGATGCTCAAATATTTATGGGATTTGCCACGCCAGTATGATGCGGTAGTCATGTTTGATGCCGATAATCTGGTGGAGCAAAACTTCCTTACTGAAATGAACAATGATCTGTGCAATGGAGCACGTGTTATTCAAGGCTATATCGATACGAAGAACCCTGAAGATTCCTGGATTACAGCTGCCTATGGTGTATCATACTGGTACATCAATCGTCTATGGCAGCTGTCCCGTCACAATCTGAACATGGCCAATTTCCTTGGCGGTACCGGAATGTGTTTTGAGACGAACCTGCTCAAAGAGATTGGCTGGGGTGCGACAAGTCTTGTAGAGGACCTGGAGTTCACCATGCGGAGTGTGCAGCGTAATGTATACCCGGTGTTTAACTATGATGCCAAAGTGTTTGATGAAAAACCATTGACGTTCAAAGCTTCAGCGAGACAACGTCTGCGCTGGATGCAGGGTCACTTTACGGTAGCAAGAAGATATTTCTTCCCGCTATTATGGCAGTCTATAAAGGAACGCAGCCTGGTTAAGTTCGACTTGGCCGTTTACGGTGCCAATGTGTATGTCGTACTGCTGACCTTCCTGCTAACCGCTGTGATGTCACTGGACATCTATGTGTTTGATGGCCCGCACATTGCAAACATTTACGGATATTTCCCGTTGTGGGTTGGTTTCATCGCGATCGGAATGAACGTGCTGACGTTCCTGTTGTCGATGGCGCTCGAGAAGGTTACTTTTGCCAAAGTATATCTGTACCTGGTTTTGTTCCCGATCTATCTGTTGTCCTGGTATCCGATTACGTTCTATGCGTTCTTTACACAGAACAACAAACAGTGGAGTCACACGCAGCATACACGTGTTGTACGTCTGGATGAGGTTCAAAGTAAACAGGGATAATTTGCACACAGGTTATATGCTATGCACATTCACAAAGGTTGAAAAAAAATGCTTTTGCTGTTGACAATGATGCTCGCCAGATGGTATAGTATTCAAGTGTGTTAAACAAATAGCAAAATGGAATCACAAGCAGAAGTCCGACTTCTCACCTGTCCAACAGCAGTTGGCTGGTCAACGATCCCAATAATTTATGAAGTGTATACTCATGAAGAATTGTGTTGATTACAGGGATGTCGGTAGCTTGACCGGCATCCCTTTTATTTTTGTGTAACAGGATATTTAAAATGACCTGGAGGTGGACGGTTATTAGTAAAGATCACATGATTAATGACGAGATTCGGGCGAAGGAAGTACGCCTTGTCGGAGCTGAAGGAGAGCAAATCGGGATTACTCCTATTCGTGAAGCACTTCAAATGGCAATTGACCTGAACTTGGACCTGGTCAATGTGGCGCCACAGGCTAAACCGCCGGTGTGCCGCATCATGGACTATGGCAAATTCCGCTATGAGCAGCAAAAGAAAGAAAAAGAAGCCCGTAAGAACCAGAAAATTGTTGACATTAAAGAAGTATGGTTCCGTTCCAATATTGAGGAGCACGATTATCAAACGAAGCTTCGTAATGTAGTCAAGTTTTTGAAAGAAGGCGACAAAGTGAAATGTTCCGTTCGTTATCGCGGACGTGAAATTGCACATGCCGCTATTGGTCAACGGATTTTGGAACGTGTGAAAACGGAAGTTGCAGAACTCTGCACCGTTGAGCGTCAGCCAAAACTGGAAGGCCGCAGTATGATCATGATTCTGGCTCCTAAAGCCTGATAACATTGAAGGAGGAAACACAACATGCCTAAAATGAAAACACACAGCAGTTTGAAAGGACGCTTCAAAATTACCGGTTCCGGTAAAGTCCTTCGTTACAAAGCTTACAAAAATCACTTGCTTTCCCACAAATCCAAACGTGCTAAGCGCGTTCTGAACGGAAATCCGGTAATGGCAGCAGGCGACGTGAGACGTTTGAAACAAGGTTTGGCTAACTTGAAATAGTACATCCGTATGGGGGATCGGCTCGGGCCGAGCACATATCACGGATACATTTAATATTTATTTGGGAGGTTCTTTAATATGGCAAGAGTAAAAGGCGGTTTTGTAGTACGTCGTCGTCATAAAAAGGTATTGAAACTGGCAAGAGGTTATTTCGGTTCTAAACACCGCATTTTCAAAACAGCTAACGAGCAAGTAATGAAATCCCTGGTTTACGCATACCGTGACCGCCGCAACACGAAACGTAACTTCCGCAGACTGTGGATCGTTCGTATCAATGCTGCAGCACGTCAAAACGGTTTGTCTTACAACAAATTGATCCACGGATTGAAACTTGCTGGTGTAGACATGAACCGTAAAATGCTGGCTGATCTGGCCGTTAACGACATCAATGCGTTCAACTCTTTGGCTACTGTAGCTAAAGGCAAAATCAACGCTTAAATCTGTATTTGCAAGCCGCCGTACATGGCGGCTTTTTTTACGGATTGGGAATAAGAACGGGATAGGAAGAACAAGCTACATATATCGTCAGAGGCTGGAAATGCATCGGGCAAGAAGCAACGTTAGTGAATAACACAACTTGGTATTACATAAACTACAACTGTGAAAAAGTGCAAACGAAAACCTTTGTTTTATATGAAATTCAGGGATGGTTGAGAGGTATTTGTTATGTAACATCACATCGTTGTAACGTTAGTGTGTTAAAACATTAAATTATTAAGCGCTTTCAACAAAAAAAGTACAAAAATAAGTGAACTTTGGTGATTATACATCTGGATTTTAACACTGGTTGATTGTATAATCACCTCTAGTAGGCCAGTCCTAAATTTTTCTTTCGGGTCATAATGTTCGGGTTTTCGACAGATGAGAAGCAAGAGTGAAGATAAGAATGCGCTTTTAGTCGTACATTAAACAGACATTTTTGCTTCGAGCATGCTATTCTATCTGTTGATAGCGCAACGCAGACAGGATTTGAAAGGGACATATTATTAAGGGGGAAAAAGAGAAATGAAAAAAATGCTCAGCTTGTCTCTGGTGATGTTGCTGGCAGTATCGGTTATGCTCGCAGGATGCGGAAGCAAACCGAAAGAAGAAACGAATGCCGGAGGAGACAACGGTGGAACTTCCACTGAAGCGAAATCCGACCTCAAAATCGGTATGGTTACTGACGTAGGCGGCGTTAACGACAAATCCTTTAACCAATCCGCTTGGGAAGCTCTTCAAGCAACAGAAACGGAAACAGGTGTAGCAGTTAAATACCTGCAAAGTAAATCTGACGAAGAATACATTCCAAACCTGAACGAATTCGTTAAAGGTGGATATGATCTGACCTGGGGTATCGGTTTCCAATTGGCAGATGCCATCAAAACTGTAGCTGAGCAAAACCCTGATTCCAAGCTGGCAATCATCGACAGCGTTGTGGATGCACCTAACGTAAAATCCGTAACTTTCGCTGAAGAAGAAGGATCTTTCCTGGTTGGCGTTGTTGCTGGTCTGACAACAAAAACAAACAAAGTTGGTTTCGTTGGTGGTATGGAAAGCCCGCTGATCAAAAAGTTTGAAGTTGGTTTCAGAGAAGGCGTTAAAGCAGTAAACCCTGATGCTCAATTCATTTCAAACTATACAGGTGCTTTTGACAAGCCTGACCTGGGTAAAGCAGCAGCTGCTACACTGTATAATCAAGGTGTAGATATCATCTTCCACGCTTCCGGTGCAACAGGTAACGGTGTGTTCAACGAAGCAATTGCTCGTAAGAAGCAAGGTCAAGATGTATGGGTAATTGGTGTGGACAAAGACCAATCTTTGGAATTTGGCGATGATGTAACACTGACTTCCATGATTAAAAAAGTAGACGAAGCGGTTAAACGCGTAAACAAAGAAGTTGTTGACGGTACATTCAAAGGCGGTTCCGAGAATCTGACACTGAAAGAAAACGGTGTTGGAATTGCGGACACTTCCAGCAAAAATGTAAAACCTGATGTTTTGGCTAAAGTTGACGAATACAAAGAAAAAATCATCAGCGGCGAAATCAAAGTACCTACAGAGTAATACGTAGAGAATTTGAATCTGCTGTAACACCATCACCGGGCCGGTCTTGACCGGCCTTGTGATTGTAAACAGAGGAACATTTGATCAAGCTATCATAACATTTGTACAAGTAGTCATTTGTGCAGTAACGCTCCGGTAGGAGCTTTTCTTTCGTTTGCGGAACCACACTATATCAGTTATAAGGGTGATTACATGGGTGCAGCAACCCCCGTCGTTGAGTTGAAACAAATAACGAAGCGTTTCCCAGGCATTGTTGCCAACGACGCCATCAGCCTTCAGCTTCGTAAAGGCGAGATTCATGCTCTACTGGGCGAAAACGGCGCTGGTAAGTCAACATTGATGAACATTGTTTTTGGTCTCTATCAGCCGGATGAAGGTTCCATTGAAGTGAATGGCAAACCTGTCATCATCGACAGTCCAAACCGGGCAATCGATCTTGGCATCGGTATGGTGCATCAGCACTTTAAGCTTGTACAGCCGTTCACGGTAACAGAGAACATTATTTTGGGGTCCGAGCCTACGAAGGGTCTCAATATTAACTATAAAAAAGCCGCTGCTGAAGTGCAGCGTTTGTCCGAGCAGTATGGACTCAAGGTTAATCCGCATGCCAAAATTCATGATATTTCCGTCGGTATGCAGCAGCGTGTCGAGATTGTTAAAACGTTGTATCGCGGTGCGGATATTCTGATCTTTGATGAACCAACGGCGGTGCTTACCCCTCAAGAGATCAAAGAGCTGATGATTATCATGAAAAAGCTTGTAGCAGAAGGCAAGTCAATCATTTTGATTACCCATAAGCTGAAAGAAATCATGGAGATTTCGGATACAGTTACGATTATTCGTCGTGGTAAAGTCATTGATTCCGTCAAAACATCGGAAACGAATCCGAATGAGCTGGCAGAAAAAATGGTCGGCCGCAACGTAACGTTTAAAGTGGACAAGAAACCTGCAACGCCTGGAGCCAACGTGCTTGAGGTTAGCAAGCTGACGGCCAAAAACAAAGAGGGAATCGCGGTTCTGAACGAATTGAACCTGAATGTACGTGCTGGAGAGATTGTCGGCATTGCCGGCGTTGACGGTAACGGACAGAGCGAATTGATCGAAGCGCTCACAGGTTTGCGTAAAGTAGACAGCGGCTCAATTCGTCTTCAAGGAAAAGAACTCTCGAATCATTCGCCGCGTCATATCTCGGAGGCTGGCGTAGCGCACATTCCTGAGGACCGACATAAGCACGGGCTTGTACTGGATTTCTCGGTAAGTGAAAATATCGTGCTGGAATCGTATTACAAAGAGCCGTATACACGCAAAGGTTTCTTGAACTTTGATGCGATTAAAAAACAAGCCAAACGGCTTGTTGAAGCATTTGACGTACGTACGCCCAGCATTGAGACGAAGGCGCGTTCCTTGTCCGGAGGAAACCAGCAGAAAGCAATTATCGCCCGTGAGGTGGATAAAAACCCTGAATTGCTGATCGCAGCCCAACCGACTCGTGGGTTGGACGTTGGAGCGATCGAGTTTGTGCAAAAGCAATTGATTGCACAGCGTGATCAGGGTAAAGCCGTTCTGCTCATTTCTTTTGAACTGGATGAGATCATGAACGTTTCAGACCGCATTGCGGTGATCTACGAAGGGCAGATCGTAGGTGAGGTGCTGCCAGAAGAAACCAATGACAGGGAGCTCGGCTTGATGATGGCGGGCAGCACCCAAAAGAGAGGTACTGCACATGAATAAAGTGTTAAAATGGTTTACCCGGGATTCATTTATTTTGCCGATTGTGGCAATTTTGATGGGGCTTGTTCTCGGTGGAATTGTTATGCTGGTGGGCGGTTATAACCCGCTAGAGGCATATGGTGCATTGTTTACAAAGGTATTTGGGGATATGTACAACTTCGGGGAAGCTGTACGGGAAATGACCCCACTCATTATGACAGGACTGGCATTTGCCTTTGCTGCTCGCGCAGGTTTGTTTAACATCGGGGGCGAAGGACAGTTTCTGGTCGGTATGACAGCAGCTACTTTTGTCGGTGTCAAATTTGCAGGTTTGCCAATTTATATTCACGCACCGCTGGCTCTGATTGCGGGAGCGGTATTTGGCGGGCTTTGGGCTGCGATTGCGGGTTATTTGAAAGCTGCTCGCGGAGTAAATGAGGTCATCAGCAGTATTATGCTGAACTGGATCGGACTGTATTTAGCTAATTTGATTGTGCGTCAGTTTCTACTGCTTCAGGGGGAGAATCGCTCCGTAAATATTAGCGAGTCCGCCTCGATCAGTTTGAATTGGCTATCTGAATTAATGGGCAATTCCCGTGTTCACTTGGGTACTTTAATTGCGCTTGTTATCGCTGTGCTCTTTTATATTTACATGTGGAAAACCAAACAAGGTTTTGAAATTCGTGCTGTAGGGTATAACCCGAATGCAGCGGAGTATGCGGGGATGCATGTCAACCGGAATATCGTCAAAGCGATGTTTATCAGCGGTATGCTCGCGGGTCTTGGCGGGGCGTTCCAGGTACTTGGAGTATTCCAGTATCAAACGGTAATGTCAGGCTCCCCAGGTACTGGTTTTGACGGTATTGCGGTTGCCTTGATCGGTCTGAATCATCCGTTTGGAGTGCTGCTCGGTGCGCTGCTCTTTGGTACGCTCACATACGGTTCGGCAGGTATGAGCTTTGCTGCGGATGTACCACCTGAGATTATTCGGATTGTCATCGGTTCGATTATCTTCTTCATTGCTGCACAAGGCATCGTGCGCTGGGTACTTAAACCGTTCTATTCCAAGCGCAAGAAAGAGAAGGTGTTGTAGATGGACTTGTTGACAATCGGGCAAATTATCAATACGACGCTTGTCTTTGCTACGGCATTGATTTTTGCTTCCCTCGGCGGGATTTTCTCGGAAAAATCCGGGGTGACAAACCTCGGGCTTGAAGGTTTTATGGTGTTTGGTGCATTTGCAGCCGGTATTGGTGCTCACTATGCCCAGGAAGCGGGTATGGATGGTACAACAGCAGCCTGGATGGGTGTATTGCTTGCCATTGTTCTCGGTGTACTGGTATCCCTTATTCATGCTGTGGCATCGATTACGTTCAAAGCGGATCAGATTATCAGCGGTATTGTTATTAACTTTTTGGCAGCAGGAAGTACATTGTATCTAGTAAAACTGCTGTTTGAAGGTTCAGGTGATTCGCCATTGGTACAGGGCTTCAATAAATTCAGTGTGCCCTTCTTGCAAGATATTCCATTGCTTGGGGAAGCATTTTTTAAAAATATGTACCCAACAACTTACCTGGCGATTTTGTTTGTATTCCTGACCTATTACATTTTGTTTAAAACACCGTTTGGATTGCGTCTGCGCTCTGTTGGTGAACATCCAAGTGCGGCAGATACAGTGGGTGTTAAAGTACGTCGTTACCGTTATATTGGGGTTATGATCAGTGGTGCGCTTGCAGCTATTGGGGGAGCGGCAATTACACTGACAACGACAGGCACATTCTCACACAATACGGTTTCCGGTCAAGGTTACATTGCCATTGCGGCGATGATCTTTGGTAAATGGAATCCGATGGGTGCTTTTGGGGCGGCAGTATTCTTCGGCTTCTCTCAAGCAATTCGCAACTATGTGCAGCTGTTTGAGTGGTCGCAAAGTATTCCCCAGGAAATTATTTTCATGCTGCCTTACCTGCTCACCATTATCGTTCTCGTGGCTGCAGTTGGGCGTTCATCGGCTCCATCTGCACTGGGTGAACCTTATGATCCTGGTAAGAGGTAGCCTACACGTAAATTGGATTTTGGTTGAAGAAAATAGAGTATAAGCACAGTAAAGGTCCGCACTCTTGCGGGCCTTTTTGCATGCATAAAAGCACCCAACTTTTGCAGTAGGGACAAAGAAACAAGCGAATCCGGTCATGGACGAATACACTGTTTTGAATGATCCGAGGAGGAGGGATAGTATGAAAAAACATGTTACGCGTACTGAAGCGATGAAACTCATAGGCAAAAACATTGTTGCGATCAAAAAAGACGGTACTCGGGTTACAGGGAAGCTCATAAAGGTATCTGGCGATAAACTCGTGCTTAAGCGTTTAAGCGGAAAAAAAGTGCGGACCAAAGCTATTTTGCCACTGGTATTGTTTGATTTGCTTGCGATTGCCACCTTGCCTTATGCGTATGGTCCTGGTCCAGGATTCGGTCCCGGCCCCGGCCCAAAACCTTGCCCTTACGGTCAGGGATACGGACCAGGGTATGGTCCAGGCCAGGGATATGGCCCGGGTTCAGGCTTCGGGCCTTATGGTCCCGGCCCAAGACCGCCAGGTTTTTTCTAGGAATATAAATTTTTTTCCATTTCATAGCATCGACTCATTCCAATATATCTAAGGGTTTGATATCCATTTTTCTGGTAAAATTGACATCCCTTTGTGTTGCCCTCATCTACCATGACTTTGGATCTTCGGCAGCCGCGAGAGACTGCAAAATGTTCTGCTTTTTGAAGTAAAGTCTGGCCGTATCGTTTACGCTGCTCTTTTGTGCTAACAGCCATCATATCCACGTAAAGCAACTCGCCATGCATGAGGAAATGGATGAAAGCAATAGCCGCTTTGTTAGACTCCGGCGAGATTACAAAGGTCATGCCCCTGTTCATCCGCAGGGGTATTTCCTTGCGGATTTTATTGATTTCCTTCTCACTCATATGGGATAAAGGAACAAGTTGAGTATCAATCAACTTTAGAATTGCGCTATCATCCAGCTTGGATGAACGTTGACGAATAATCATACGGAGCCTCCTTTCGGGACCAGTCGTGCGGCCCGTATATCCTATGCCCGAGGCGAGATAAAAGGTGACTGTATGAAGTTTGGAAGTTGGGGCATTCTAGGATTGGAATATTAGCAGGAAAGAGCTCTGCGCATTTTTATCAAAAACAGGTATTGACTTATCGGTTAGAGGAATCATATAATGTTCCTAACATTTAACGAGAATATTTCATCGGCTATGAAGAGGACGAAGTTTTAAGGGCTCTTTTGCTCAGAGAGTGGATGGATTTGCTGAAACCACCACCATTACCCCTTATATACGAGCTCACCTCGGAGCTGTTTTCCTGAAAAGCATTGGATCGTCAAATCCTTGCGTATTAGGGAAAATCGTAAGTCTGCGTTACAGACAACAGGTATGGGAGACGACTCTGTTCGTTTGAACATCGTTTTGTTATACCTGGTAAGGTCCGTTATTGCGAAATTTCGGACAAAGTTGGGTGGTACCACGGAAGCGATAACCTTTCGTCCCTCGCAAGCATGAACTTGTTTGCAGGGATGGAAGGTTTTTTTTGTAACTTTGAATGTCAGAATGGTGTAAATTCCGAGAGGAGGATGACTGATGGGAGCTCATATTCCAGAAGTACGATCGACAGATGAATTACGTGAAAAATGGATGAAGCCGGAGGTCATTAGCGGCTCCGAGATTCTGCTGAGAAGTTTGCTGCTTGAAGGTGTTGAGTGTGTATTTGGTTATCCAGGCGGCGCCGTGTTGTATATCTACGATGCGATGTATGGCTTTGAAGATTTCAAACACGTTCTTACACGTCACGAACAAGGAGCGATTCACGCAGCTGATGGTTATGCACGTGCGAGCGGCAAGGTTGGTGTCTGTATCGCAACCTCCGGTCCCGGTGCAACAAACCTTGTAACCGGTATTGCAACAGCTTATATGGATTCCGTTCCTTTGGTGGTTATAACAGGTAATGTTGTTTCCAGCCTGATTGGCTCGGATGCTTTCCAGGAAGCAGACATTACGGGAATTACAATGCCGATCACCAAACACAGCTACCTTGTCAAAGACGTAAAAGATCTGCCGGGTATCATTCATGAAGCGTTCCACATTGCGAACACGGGTCGCAAAGGACCGGTACTGATTGACATTCCAAAAGACGTGTCTGCAAACAAAACGTTGTTTGAACCACACACGGAACCTGTTATATTGAGAGGGTATAATCCACGGACGGTACCGAACAAGCTGCAGGTTGACCGTTTGGCACAAGCAATCCAGGAAGCTGAACGTCCAATGATTCTTGCTGGCGGCGGCGTAGTATATTCCGGTGGACACGAAGCGCTTTTCGAGTTTGTAGAGAAGACAGGCATCCCGATCACGACAACACTTCTTGGACTCGGCGCTTTCCCAAGCGGGCATGAGCTTTGGACCGGAATGCCGGGAATGCACGGAACCTACACATCCAACATGGCAATTCAGCAATCCGACTTGCTCATCAACATCGGTGCCCGATTCGATGACCGTGTAACGGGTAAGCTGGACGGATTCGCACCACATGCGAAAATTGTTCATATCGACATTGATCCGGCAGAGATCGGCAAAAACATTGCGACAGATATTCCGATTGTAGGCGATGTGAAAACGGTACTGGAGATTGCGAACAAGGAAGTTGGACGTGCTGAACGCGCAGATGCATGGAGAGATCAGATCAAACAGTGGAAACAGGAAAAGCCATACACCTATACGGATTCGGATGAAGTGTTGAAACCGCAATGGGTGGTTGAATTGTTAAACGACACCACTAAAGGTGAAGCCATTGTTACAACGGATGTAGGTCAGCATCAGATGTGGGCAGCGCAGTATTACAAGTTTAATCAACCGCGTTCCTGGGTAACCTCGGGTGGTCTGGGAACGATGGGCTTTGGATTCCCTTCAGCAATCGGTGCCCAGATGGCAAATCCGGACAGACTGGTTATCTCCATTAACGGAGACGGTGGAATGCAGATGTGTTCGCAAGAGCTGGCCATCTGTGCAATCAACAACATTCCGGTTAAAATCGTAATTATCAACAATGAGGTTCTTGGTATGGTACGCCAGTGGCAGGAATTGATCTATGAAAATCGTTACAGCCATATCGACCTGGCAGGAAGCCCGGATTTCGTGAAACTGGCTGAAGCGTATGGTGTTAAAGGACTGCGTGCAACGAACAAGGAAGAAGCTGAACGTGCTTGGCAGGAAGCTTTGGACACACCTGGACCAGTCGTTGTAGAATTCGTGGTACGAAAAGATGAAAATGTGTATCCGATGGTTCCGCAGGGAGCGACAATCGATCAAATGCTGATGGGGGATGGCGAAGAATGATAAGACATACAATTTCGATATTGGTTAATGACCAGCCAGGCGTCCTCCAGCGTGTATCCGGATTGTTTGGTCGTCGCGGCTATAACATTGAGAGCATTACGGTAGGACAGTCTGAAGAGCCTGGACTTTCCCGGATGGTCATTGTTACCATTGGTGATGACAAAACATTGGAGCAGATTGAGAAGCAGCTGTATAAGATCATTGATGTCATCAAAGTGGTTGATTTTAGCCTGAAACCGATGGTTGCTCGTGAACTCGCGCTGATCAAGGTGAAGGCAGATCCATCCGAACGTCCCGAAATTTTGGGCGTGGTGGAAACATTCCGCGCATCGGTTGTTGACGTTGGACCGACAAGTCTGATGATTCAGGCGGTTGGAGATACGGACAAAATTGATGCGATGATCGAATTGCTCAAGCCATATGGCATTCGTGAATTGTCTCGTACAGGTGTTACTGCATTGGTGCGTGGCAACGTATAGAGGTATAATGGTTTCAGGACGGGCTGAGACATACATGCGCACAATGATTTCGTTGTGAAAGTGCACGGTTAGTTGAACAAGAAGACTACCTGTTGAACATATGTCAGTCCGCTATCTGCTGTAAAGTAACATTTTAGTGATGTAACGCTTGAAAAGATAGCCACACCCCCGCATTAACGGGCGGGTGTCTGAACGGATCTGGCATCGCGGCTTCAGCAGTGATGAGGCGGTTCTGGCTACCCGCTTGGTCAGGATCACAGGTCCATTGAGACACCCGCTCATTAATGAAGGGTTCTTTACAATACAAAGGAGGACTTATAAAATGCCAGTAACTACTTATTATGAACAGGATGCAGAGCTTAGCGTATTGAAAGGAAAAACGATCGCGGTGATCGGATATGGTAGCCAAGGTCATGCTCAGGCGCAAAACCTGCGTGATAGCGGATTGAACGTAGTCATCGGACTTCGTGAAGGTAAATCTTTTGATGCTGCGAAAAATGATGGATTCGAAGTATTGTCTCCGGCTGAAGCAACTAGCCGTGCAGATGTAGTTCAAATCTTGCTGCCAGACGAAACACAAGCTTCTGTATACAAAAACGAAATCGAACCAAACCTGAAAAAAGGTGCTGCATTGCTCTTCTCTCACGGTTTCAACGTTCATTTCGGTCAAATCGTTGCTCCAAAAGACAGCGATGTATTGCTGGTAGCTCCTAAGTCCCCTGGTCACATGGTACGTCGTACCTACGTGGAAGGTTTCGGTGTTCCTGGTCTGATCGCGATCGAGCAAGATGCAACAGGTAAAGCAAAAGATATCGGTCTGGCTTATGCTAAAGGTATCGGCTGCACACGTGCTGGTGTTATCGAAACTTCCTTCCGTGAAGAAACAGAAACAGACTTGTTCGGTGAGCAAGCTGTTCTGTGCGGCGGTGTAAGTGCCCTCGTTAAAGCTGGATTCGAAACGTTGACAGAAGCGGGTTATGCGCCTGAGATGGCATACTTCGAGTGTCTGCACGAATTGAAACTGATCGTTGACCTGATGTATGAAGGCGGACTTGCAAGCATGCGTGATTCCATCAGTAACACAGCGGAATACGGTGACTATGTAACTGGACCACGTGTCGTTACAGAAGATACGAAGAAAGCAATGAAAGAAGTGCTTTCCGATATCCAACAAGGTAAATTCGCACGTGACTTCATTCTGGAGAACCAATCCGGTCGTGCATTCCTGACAGCTACTCGTCGTAACGAAGCTGAACACCCGATCGAAGTGGTTGGCGGACAATTGCGTGAAATGATGCACTGGATCAAGAAGTAATAACGGCTTTTGAATGAACAAGCAACTTACAGCGTGAACTGGAAATAGCGGCCGTGCTTATGCGTGAGCCGCTATTCTGGTTTGTGGAAACATATCGAAGCAGGAGGTGCGAGGCGTGCGTAAAATTTACGTTTTTGATACAACGCTGCGTGACGGAGAGCAATCTCCGGGAGTCAATCTGAACACTCGTGAAAAGGTGGAGATTGCCCATCAACTGGAGCGGCTTGGCATTGACCGGATGGAAGCAGGTTTCCCGGCAGCATCTCCAGGTGACCTGGCCGCAGTAAACGCCGTAGCGAAAGCGGTTAAAAATGTTACAGTGATTGGTTTGTCCCGCTCCAGAGAACAGGATATTGATGCGGTCAAAGAAGCACTTAAAGGTGCACAGGACCCGTGTATTCACGTATTCCTGGCGACCTCGCCCATTCACCGTCAGCATAAGCTGCGCATGGATAAAGGTCAGGTGCTGGATACGGCACGCTCTGCGATCCGTTATGCAAAGAAGACATTTTCCAAGATTGAATTCTCTTTGGAGGATGCAGGCCGTACAGAATATGATTTCCTCGTCGAAATGGTCAATATGGCGGTCGAAGAGGGTGCTTCTGTCGTCAATATTCCGGATACAGTCGGGTATCTGAGCCCGTATGAATACGGGAATATTTTCAAACATCTGAAAGAAAATGTTCACAACATTGATAAAGTACAGCTAAGTGCGCACTGCCACAACGATCTCGGCATGGCAACAGCGAATACACTTGCGGCAATTCTGAATGGCGCTGATCAGATTGAAGGCACCATCAACGGGATTGGGGAGCGCGCAGGCAACACGGCGATTGAAGAGATTGCGATGGCACTCGAGACACGCCAGGAGTTTTTCCAGGCCAAAACGACGCTGCAATTGTCCGAAATTGCACGCACCAGCCGTCTGGTCAGCCGTCTGACAGGCATGGTTGTACCGGGAAACAAAGCGATTGTTGGAGCAAACGCGTTTGCACATGAATCCGGTATTCACCAGGACGGCATGCTCAAGGAAAAAACGACATATGAGATCATGACACCGGAAACGATTGGTCTGAAAGAGAGCAAGCTGGTGCTTGGTAAACACTCTGGCCGTCACGCATTCCGTGAACGTCTGATCGACCTGGGGTATGAACTGGAAGAAGAAGCACTGAACCGGGCGTTTGCACAGTTCAAAGATCTGGCAGACAAGAAAAAGGAAGTTACGGATGAGGATCTGCTCGCTGTAATCGAAGAGAAACTGCAGGATGCACCTGAGGTGTACAAACTGGAATCGATTTTTGTGACATATGGTGATGAATCGGTGCCAACCGCTAAGGTGCGGATTGCAACTCTGGATGGAGAAACAGTCGAGAAGCAGGCTGAAGGTAATGGTTCGGTGGATGCGATCTACAATGCGATTGATCAGGTGAGCGGAGAAGAGGTTACGCTGTCTGATTATTCCATCAAATCGGTCACACATGGCAAAGATGCGCTTGGTGAAGTTCATGTTGTATTGACACAACATCAGGTCTCCGTTCAAGGACGCGGTGTGAGCACCGATATTCTTGGCGCAAGTGCACGTGCATATGTGGACGGCTTGAACCAGCTGATTGAGAAACGTAAAACATATACGAATCGTGTGAATGTGAATTTGTAGATGATGAGCACTTGAGCACCTAAAAAGTCTGACTCGCTGGAGTCTTCTGTTCGTGTCATATCAACGCTGTTAGAACGTTGATATGATATAAACAGTCCAGCAGGGTCAGACTTTTCTCATGGCAACCTTATTTTAGAAAATTACCATGCGTACGCGTTAGGTGCGTGCCCGCCAGGGCCAGGGAAGATTTCATCCAGACGCCGAAGCGTTGATTCATCGAGTATCAGTTCGAGGCATTTTAATGCCGTTTCGAATTGCTCCAGCGTGCGTGGACCGATGATGGGTGCTGTTACCGCCGGATTGGCTGCAACCCAGGCAAGGGCTACCGTATCCTGCGGCTCACCTAGATCACGGCACAGAGCAGCGAAATCCTCAAGCTGTGACTGCTGTTTCTCGATGCGCTCAGCAATGCCGCCGCTGCGAGTGCCTTCAAGCTTCTGCAGCGCATTGCGTCCCAGGAATCCGCCATCCAGCGGGCTCCACGGGATAACGCCAAGACCTAACGCTTTGGCAGCTGGCAGTACCTCCAGTTCAGGAAGTCGGCAGTTCAGGCTGTATTTATGCTGCTCGGACACAAGTCCAAGGAAATGGCGGTTTTTGGCTTCGCTTTGAGCCAGAGCGATCTGCCAGGCGGCAAAATTGCTGGAGCCTACATATCCGATCTTGCCCTGATATACCGCATGCTCAAATGCTCCCCAGAGCTCGTCCCATGTAACGGCAGGATCGACATGGTGCATCTGATAAAGCTCAATATGGTCGGTTTGCAAGCGCTGCAGCGAGCCTTCGAGATGACGTCTGATTTTATATGCGGAGAGACCGGCTTCGTTGTTCGGACCGTCTGTTTCATCATGCATGGAGCCGTAAACTTTGGTGGCAAGCACAACCTTTTCACGCCGTCCACCACCTTGTTTGAACCAGCGACCGATAATCTCTTCAGTCAGACCGGAATTTTCTCCCCAGCCATAAATGTTAGCGGTATCAAAAAAGTTCACTCCGGCATCCAGTGCTGCATCCATAATGCGGAATGCTTCTTTTTCGTCCGTGGCAGGTCCAAAATTCATCGTTCCAAGACAGATGCGGCTGACTTTAAGGCCTGATTTACCCAGATAAGAATATTGCATGGTTTAACATCCCTCCAGCATTTCCTGATTTTGACTCAGGTATATTTTACCCTACACTGTTCTGAGGAACAACATGCAAACAGGGGCTCCGAACCTTTAAGCAAGCATTGGATGCGGCTCTTATAGGCAAAAACTATTAAAGTCATAGATTGTATATCTTGGTCAAATGACCGTAGAATATGATACAAAGAAGAGAGTTATTAATGAGACGAGGTTTGAACAGCAAGTCAGAGAATTTAAGAATGACTTTGTGAAAAGATGAAATGAAGAATGATTGAATAAGAGGGAGTGTACAACCTATGGCAGACGTGAAAAAAATTGCGGTAATCGCAGGTGACGGAATTGGTCCAGAAGTGGTGGCCGAGGCTGAGAAAGTTCTGAAACGTACGGAGGAAGTGTTCGGTTATCGTTTTGAAACAGAGCATGCTTTGTTTGGTGGTATTGCGATTGACGAGAAGGGCACACCGCTGCCGGAAGAAACATTGACAGTATGTAAAAATGCAGATGCAGTGCTGCTCGGCGCAGTTGGCGGACCGAAATGGGACAATAACAGCAAGGAACTGCGTCCTGAAACAGGCTTGCTTGGCATTCGCAAAGCGCTTGGTTTGTTCTCCAACCTGCGTCCGGCTGTCGTATTTGACTGCTTGAAAGACGCATCCACGCTGAAACCGGAAGTGCTCGAAGGCACTGACCTGATGGTTGTTCGTGAACTGACCGGTGGTATTTATTTCGGGGAGAAGTTCAGACGTGAAAGTGCACAAGGCGAAGAGGCTGTGGACACTTGTGCGTACAACGTTGCTGAAGTTGAGCGCATCGTTCGTCAAGCATTCGAGATCGCTCAGGGCCGCCGTAAAAAGCTGGCTTCGGTTGACAAAGCAAACGTACTGGAAACCTCCCGCCTCTGGCGTGAAGTGGTTAACCGCGTAGCTCCCGATTACCCGGACGTTGAACTGGAGCATGTGCTTGTAGACAACTGTGCTATGCAGTTGCTGCGCCGTCCGGCAAGCTTTGACGTTATCGTAACTGAAAATATGTTTGGTGATATTTTGAGTGATGAAGCGGCAATGCTGACCGGTTCCATCGGTATGCTGGCTTCCGCCTCACTGGGCGAAGGAAGCTTCGGACTGTATGAGCCCGTGCACGGCTCTGCGCCGGATATTGCTGGTCAAGGATTGGCAAACCCGATCGCAACAATTCTGTCGCTGGCATTGATGTTCCGTACAACGTTTGGATACGCGGAAGGTGCGGATGCCATTGAAGAAGCGGTAGCCAACGTATTGAATGCGGGCCACCGTACAAGTGACATCGCTGTTGACAAGAGCAAAGCCATCAGCACCACGGAGATGGGCGATCTGATTGTCGCAGCTATTCAGAAAAAAGCATAGCCTTTCCGATTCAATTTCCATATAACAAAATATCATAGAGGAATCGATGCTCTGTGATGAATAATAAACAGCCCTTTGCTTCCCATGTCCAACCACCTTTGTTGGTTCCAATCATGGAAAAAACAGAGGGCTGTTCTTTTACAATTTTGGCACGGAAATTTCTTATTTATAATTATTATAAAAAAATAACGTTTATAATCTTGACTTTGAGAAGTACGGATGATAACATTTTAAATGTACTTGAGAACAAGTATCAAGCTGATTAATGACAGGACAAGCGCCTTGCGTGCTTCCTGATGATGAGCAATCCATATGGATGCTTACATAATCCCAAAGGAGGAATTTTTAGTTATGGCAGAACGTTTGGTTGGTAGACCAGCACCAGATTTCGCAATGGAAACAGTATCGGGAGACGGACAAGATTTTGGTTCCGTTAAATTGTCCGATTACCGTGGCAAATGGCTCGTATTCTTCTTTTATCCTTTGGACTTCACATTTGTGTGCCCAACTGAAATTACAGCTTTGAGCGACGCTTCCGAGCAATTCAAAGCTTTGGATACAGAAATCCTTGGCGTGAGCGTAGACTCCGTACACAGCCACAAAGCATGGATCAACACACCGAAAGACAGCAATGGTCTTGGCCAGTTGAACTTCCCGCTCGCTTCCGATATCACGAAGCAAGTAGCTAAAGATTACGGCGTTCTGATCGAAGAAGAAGGCGTAGCATTGCGCGGCCTGTTCATCATCGATCCAGAAGGCGAACTGAAATATCAAGTGGTTAACCACAACGATGTAGGCCGCAGTGTTGAAGAAACACTTCGCGTACTGCAAGCACTGCAATCTGGCGGATTGTGTGCAATGAACTGGAAACCAGGCGACAAAAACCTGTAAGCCGGTTTTTCTTGAACTCTTCATGTTCAAGCCCTCATCCCACTCGGGATTGAGGGCTTTTTGCAACCTTTTGCAAAGATAAAACGTTATCTTAATCAAAGTGTTTGAACAAGCTTTCAGGCGTGTTAATAATGTAATAGAAGAATATCTTAATTTTGGGTAGAGGAAAGAGGAATTGAAGGCTTGTAAGGCGAATAGGGTATGGAAACCCGGTAATTATTCCGGTGCTCCGCATTTATAATTTGTTTATAAATGTGATACACTGTTTGAACACGATTCCCTTTCGGAAGTTTTTGAAGTGCACGGGATTGCGTAATAGATAAATTCCGGCACCTAATAAGGAGGGTGAACAAAAATGAGTTACTGTTGTGGGGCTAGTATGGTGGGAACGAAGGGCACGCTGAAGCATTACCGCACCCAGGTTCATAATGTTCCCCTGCTGTTTTGTCCGGTGTGTCACCGGGTTGAGGTGCATTACAAGGTTGAGAACGAATATGAGATTCTTGCTGAGTATGCGCATGGTGATGGAGCTTCCGAGATTGATTTTCAAGACTATGTCACAGAAGACGAGGATGCGATCTTCGAAAATTGCGTCAATCGTGAAAGTGAAGATGCGATGGTGATTGTGCAGCGTCAGATTGACATGTCACTGGATCTGCTGCGGCTCGCCAAGGAAATGAAGGATGAGAAGTGGGAGAGCGAGTTGAAACGTCGTCTTGCTGTCATGAGTCAACGAAAGTTGAAAATTCAGCATAACAAAACGGGACTATAATTACGAACCGTGACATCTTATGCACGCATTATATTCAATAAAACGATACTAAACGAAGCTGATTTACCTTTAAGGTGAGGAGGCTTCGTTTTTTGTGCGTTTTATGTCCATATAGGCTGTTATTTTTGCAAAATAATTTCCATTCGACACTTTCTCCGATTGACTCTCTTCCCCAAACTTGTCTATGATAAAAACAGACTTGAAAAGAGACGGAGCAATGCTTGAAGTTTTCGTCTGGCAATGAGAGAAGTTTGGAAAGGAACCCGGTAATGAACTTAAATCGGCCCTTCCTGTTTCTGTGATGATATGATGTCCGTATGGCAATGTTTATCATTTACGTGAAAAGGAGGAACCTGAATTGATTAGTGAATTTCAGGATACAGTGCCTCAGCGAGCAGATGTACCTCCTCAAGTGCATCTGGATTACAATAAGTATGAGAATGTTTTGGAACACATGGATAGTGGAATTATGTTGTTTGACAACCGCGGTATCTTGACGTTTATTAATGTTCAGATGGCCAAGCTGTTGGAACTGCCGAGAGATCTGTTAAGTGGATGCACGTTGATGCAGATGCTGAGTCTGCCTCAAATGAGTCGATTCAAGAAAAAGAAAATTTTAAGAATTTATCGGGAAACTATCTTTCATCGTAAGCGTTATCATGAGTTGACAGACGAATACGGAAGGCACTGGCTCGTTACGGTTACCTATGGTGATCAGATGGATGGTGATTTTTTATTTAGCGTCAAGGATGTATCGGATTACAAGCAGATCGAGCAAACCGCCTATCAAAATGACAAGCTGGCAATGCTTGGACGTATCTCCGCCTCCATTGCCCATGAGATTCGCAATCCGTTAACCGCTATTCGCGGCTTCATCCAGCTATTGCGTCCTCATCTGCTGCAGCTCGGCAAAGACGAATACGCACGAATTATTTTAACGGAGATTGACCGGGCTAACGATATTATTTACGAGTTTCTGAATTCCTCGAAACCTTCCGCTCCGCAGAAGACAATTATGACTGTAGAATCCTTGCTCAAGGAGGTTGTTCTGCTGACAGAGAGTGAAGGTCTGATGAAGGGCTGCGAAATCTTGCTGGAGGTTGATGATACACCACTTAGCGTATCGATCGACGTTAAGCAGATCAAGCAGGTCATTCTGAACATGGTGAAAAATGCGATGGATGCCATTGAAGAAGTGGGTGAAGAGCATACAGGCATGATTCGAATTAAAACAGCCACAGATAATAACTTTGTGCAGATTACGATAGCTGATAATGGTCGCGGCATGGATCATAATACGCTGGTACGCCTGTTTGATCCGTTCTTCACTACCAAAGAAAGTGGGACCGGTCTGGGGCTTTCTGTGAGTTACCGTATCATTAAAAATCATGGCGGCACCATCTCGGTGGATAGCCAAAAGGGCGAGGGCACCAGCTTTATGATCAAGCTCCCACTGGTATTTTAATAGAGATCATGTCAGAAGGGATCGGTGTGCTGCCGATTCCTTTGTTTTTTGTCAGAGCGATTAGGGTTATATTTAGAAATGTATGCGAATACATATGCTCACTGCGGAAGGATGGGATTACATGAATATTCAGGATATGGAGAGCATGAATCAGCAGTTGATTGAACATGTAGGTAGAGTAATTGTTGGTAAAGAGCGTACGGTGGAACTGGTGCTGACAGCCATTATTGCTTCTGGTCATGTGCTTCTGGAGGATGTGCCGGGCACGGGGAAAACGATGCTTGCCAAATCAGTGGCAGCCTCGCTGGACTGCACGTTTCAGCGGATACAGTTTACCCCCGATCTGCTGCCGTCCGATTTGACGGGCATTCATTTTTATAATCAAAAATCAGGAGATTTTGAATTCAGACCAGGTCCACTTTTTGCCAATCTTGTGCTGGCAGACGAGATTAACCGGGCCACACCGCGAACACAGTCCAGTCTGCTCGAATGTATGGAAGAACGTCAGATTAGTATCGACGGCTCTACCCGGCAGCTAGAACGACCGTTTATTGTCATTGCAACCCAGAATCCGATTGATAATCAAGGCACATTTCCGTTGCCTGAAGCCCAGATGGATCGGTTTATGATGAAAATTCGCATGGGTTATCCGAGTGTAGAAGAGAGCATCGAGATTCTCAAAAGAACAGCCGCCAGTCGCTCCGTGCATGATCTATCTTCATTAATCTCGCGAGAACAGCTTCTGAAAGCCCAGGAAATGTATACGAGTGTTACTGTAAAAGAGGATTTGATGCGTTATATCGTGCAGCTTGCGGAAGCAACCAGAGCACATGCTGAATTATCACTGGGTGTTAGTCCAAGGGGCGCACAGGCACTGCTGAGAGCTGCTCAGGCATGGGCTGCATTGCACGGCAGAGATTATGTTGTGCCGGATGATATCAAAATGCTTGCAGAGCCCGTACTGGCACACCGTTTGGTATTTCGTAATCGGGTGAGGCAGCAGGAAGGACTGGCCGAACAGATTATTCAGCAGATTTTAAGCCAGACCGAGGTGCCGACTGAGACACTGACAACAGGCGGGCGCTAGGCTTATGGAACTTCTCTGGCTTGTTGTGGTTGGAAGTCTCATTATGGTGCTGCATGGTGTATGGTTTGGGCGTCCAGTGCTGCGTAACCTCAAGTACAGCAGACAATTCAGCAAAATGCGCTGTTATGCCGGGGACGAACTCGAGATGATTGAGACGATATCCAATGAAAAACGAATCTCCGTTCCGTGGCTCAGACTGGAGGCGATGATGCCGGCTTCATTTATTTTTCGCACCGGCTCAGGCATGGATATCAGTCAAGGGAATATTTATCAGAACCATAAAAGTATTTTTACATTAAAACCCTATAATCGGATTACACGCACACATCCGTTTGTCTGCTCGAAACGTGGTATTTACAGGATGGATACAGCTACAATGACCGGTGGAGACCTGTTTGGTGTGTGGCGTTCCACAAAACCGATCCCTGTAGAGATGTCGATGATTGTGTATCCTTCACTTGTAAGCATAGAAGATATGCCGGCAATCTATCAGGTATGGCAGGGCGAGGTGGAGGTGTCACGCTGGATTGTAGAAGATCCGTTTCTGATCCTGGGTGTGCGGCCTTACGGAGCCGGTGATCCAATGAATCGTATTCATTGGAAAGCCAGTGCGCGTACCGGTGAGCTGCAGGTGTACAAGCAAGGCTGGACCGCTGATCCCCAGTCATGGATTATCGTCAATATTCAGGAATCGGCAGACATGTGGAGTGTAGTCACCCGGCCTGAGCTGATTGAGCAGGCGCTTCGCTTCGCAGCCACCGCAGCTACCGATGCGATCGGCAGAGGGCTGCCTGCCGGATTTGCTCATAACGGATACAGAGCAGACGGAGGCCGTGATGTGCTTCGAATCGAGCCGGATTACGGAACACCACATCTGGAGATGTTACTGGAGGCTATGGCTGAAACCGAGTTGAAATGTTTGGTGCCGATGGAGCAGTTTTTGCAGGATGAGGTTAAATGGAGTGAAGAAGAGCAGCAGGTCCGCAGTTATTTGTTAATTACGTCCTATGTATCAGCGGCTATGGAGTATGAAATCATGCGTTTGCAGGAGCAGGGACATCGGGTAACCATTCTGCCTGTCGAGCAGTTGAAGAGGAAAACAGAGGCGGTGGGCGCATGAACGAAAACGATGAAAGAAAGCGTATGCACAGCATCGCAATGCTGGCTTTATTAAGCATCGGTGTATATCTGTTTCCAATCATGACGATCACGTCGCTCTATGCTCAAAGGGTGATCCCGTTTATATTATTTGGTTTATTTGTTGTGGCTGGCTGGTTTGTTCAATGGCTCCAGCATCGCTTCACTGGTTTGATGGAACGCAGCTCGTTCGTTCGGAGTGCTGCAGCACTGGTCATCGGAACTTTGTTTGCTATAATTCCGGGCATGCTGCTGCATCTCTCGCTTCCAGTTATTATAACGTTGGCTGCTTGTTCGATTACAGCATCGTTTACAGGCTTTCAGTACGATCACGGTTATCATTCCACGATGCTGTGGCGCTTGCAGATTATGGGTGTACTCAGTGCCATTGTGCTCACGATTGCGGCAGGTCAGGTTCCATTTTTGTGGCCCATGCAGATGTACAAGATGTATATGTATGCTGCCGGCGTAATCAGTTTTGTGTTATGGATTGTTGCACAGTACAGGACACAGCTCGATCGGGCGGTGCTTAACGATGGGAGTCGGAGGCTGGTGCTGCGGGAATTTACGCGGGCGAACCATCAACGGATCATATGGATGTTGGTGGTAATCGTCGGAATTGGTGCTTTTCCAAGTCTGGCGGCCTGGCTTGCACCGCTGCGTGATCGTGTGCTGGCGTGGATTCGAAGTTTATTGGGAACCTCGTCCCCGCAGCAACTGCCTGATACACCTCAGACTCCTAACGACCCGATGACCTTGCCTGATGAATTGAGGGGTCCTCCTTCGGAACCTTCTATGTTCTGGGAGATTCTCAGCTGGGTTGTTTTTGGTGCAGCGGCGGCAGTGATGATCTGGCTTCTCGCCAAACTGGCAAGAGTGATCTGGAATAAACTTGAGGAACGATTCAAGGGTATGCTGCAGCCTGTCCAGAAAAGGGAAGCACCGAAAACAGAGTATGTAGATATCAGTGAATCGCTGGAAGTGCCAACGCAGGTTCGCAAGCGATGGTTCCGCAAAAAGGAATCGGTTCCTGCACAGAGCGGCGAACGTATTCGTTATTATTATCGAACATGGGTAAATCAGGCGTCACAGCGTGGAGTCGGGATCGAAAAGTCACATACACCTTTGGAGGCAGCAGAAATTATTATAAAAAGCAGCTCCAAACCTTTGAATGCGAAAAGCCATTTCAAGCCTGGCGAGCAGGAACTGGCTGCACGGCTTCCTGCCGCATACAACGCTGTTCGTTACGGGCGGAACGGGGAAGATCATCCGGATGTGATTGAGATGGATCGAATCTGGAAATCTTACAGTAAATAAGCCCGGAATCCCTTTACTTTTCTTATCACGTTCAAGTATCATGAGAGGAATACACAAGTTGGTCAGAAAAGGAGCAGACATTGATGAAGACAAATCATTGCAAGATTGTAGACTGTACCATCCGTGATGGTGGATTGGTGAATAATTGGGATTTTAGCGTAGACTTTGTTCAAAAGCTGTATGCAGGCCTGAACGAAGCTGGCGTTGATTATATGGAGATCGGCTACAAAAACTCCCCTAAATTGCTCAAAGGTGCAGAAGAAGCCGGACCATGGCGCTTTCTGAACGATGATTTTCTGCGCAAAGTGATTCCGCAAAAAGGAAATACCAAATTGTCTGCACTTGTAGATGTGGGCCGGGTAGATGAGAATGATATTTTGCCGCGTAGTGAAAGCATGCTGGATCTCATTCGTGTGGCTTGTTACAGCAAAGATGTGGACAAGGCGCTTGCATTGGTGCAAACATTCCATGACCGCGGTTATGAAACGACACTGAATATTATGGCCCTCTCCAATGTAATGGAGAATGAGCTGCTGGAAGCGTTCGAAATGATTAAAGACAGCTCGGTTGATGTGGTTTACATCGTGGACTCTTATGGAAGCCTGGATCATAACGATGTGAAATATCTGGTCGAGAAGTTCAAAACACATCTTCCGAATAAGCGCCTTGGTGTTCACACGCATAACAATATGCAGCTTGCCTTCTCCAACACACTTGTAGCAGCGGAGCTTGGCGTTGAATTGCTAGATGCTTCTGTATATGGTATGGGGCGTGCAGCAGGGAACTGTCCGACTGAACTGCTTGTAGCTCATCTGAAAGGAACTAAATATAATTTGCGTCCAGTACTTGACGTGTTGGAGCAGCTGATGGTTCCGTTAAGAGAAAAAGAAGAATGGGGATACATCCTGCCTTACATGATCACAGGTGCACTGGACGAGCATCCTCGTTCGGCTATGGCACTTCGTGCATCAGAAAACAAAGACAAAGTGGTTGACTTCTATGACAAGCTGACAACCCCTGAAGTGAATTTCGATAAATGAAAAATAGTCTGAAATAAGGTTGAAAATCAAAAAAACATGGTTTCTCACTTGAGAACCATGTTTTTTTAGTTCTTTGTTCCTTGTTTTTAGTCATTTTTATGAATAGATATTCCTACTTATAACTATTTTTTAGTTCACGAACGCGGATTTAAATGTTATTATGTACCAGATAGAACATGCAGAATATAGAATTAAACATTGGTCAATATATTTTTTTGTCGAAATGTGTAATATACTTGGTGAAATAGAGAAAAATAGCGTTCATTCTTACACGTATTTCAGGATAGTGATCCCGGGAAGGAAAAAATGCATGAAGGTTAAAATGCAAGATCAGAGTCAAATAGGTTGGGTCGCCGCAGGCGGCTTATTGTTTTTCCTCGTAAGTCAATGGTTTCGTTCTTCTTCAAACTCTGATCTGATCATTTCGGGTTACCCGGTGTTAACATTGCTGGGTGGATTCGCTGAAGCCGCCGCTTGTATAGGCATCTACAATCAAAGCTGGCTGTTCCAGACCCAAAAATTGACGCTGCGCAGAGTGTTAATGACAACACTTTTTCTCATGGTGGGTCTATTTGAACTGGTTCATATCGTTTCATTTGCTGAAGAAGTTCCTTATAAAGCGATGATGGAATCCAACTTTTCCTTGATGATGACTACGATGGGATCACTGATTTGTTCCGCGGGTCTCTTATTCATTTATACGGTCCAGGAGAAACAAGTTGCATTACCGCGCAAATTTTTTCTGTTTAGTGTGACACTGGGCAGCTTTCTCGTTCTGTACATACTTGCTATCCAGGAATGGAGCTGGATGCCCAAGATGCTTGATGGGCAGGAGCTTGGTGAAATATTCAATGTTATGCACGGAGTGGCAGGTCTGATGTATGTCTTTAGTGCTCTCATTCTGTATGCAGAGTGGAGAAAGTCTAGAGACTTCAATATTCCGCCTATACTCTGTGGTATACTTTGTTTCTTGTTAGCTCAAGGCTTTCTTGTATTCTCAGATACAGTGGAAGATCTGAATCTGCTCTTTGGTATGCTTAGCAATTGTATGGGGTACTTTTTCATTCAAAAGGGGCTTTACTCCTCTGTGGTGGACACACCTTTCTTGCAGCAGCAGGCAGCTGAGGCCAAAATGAATTACATAGCGCATCATGATGATGTTACCAGTCTTCCGAATCGCCGTCGTCTCACCCAGCAGCTGAAAGTGATGATGGACGAGGCTGTTGCGGAGGAGAAGCTCGTTGGTGTGCTGGTGCTCAATATTAATCGGTTCAAAACAATCAACGATTCACTCGGTCAGCAGGCAGCTAATCGGGTGTTACATCAGGTTGGACAACGCTTGAGCCATTCTTCCCTTCCGGGAGAAGAGGTATTCGGATTAGGGAGAGACGAATTTGCGCTGACGATGACAGATTTCTACGGTACGGACACGGCTGTGTGCCGAACACGATCCATTCTGCAGCTCTTTGAGAAGCCTGTCATGGTGGATGGGAACGAGTATCATCTAACATTAGGTATCGGTATGGCCATTTTCCCTTACGACGGGAAATCTCCGGAAGAAATGATACAGAATGCAGATACCGCACTGCACAGTGCGAAAGAACAGGGGATAGAGCTTAACCGTTACGCACATGCGATGCAAATGAAGGCACAGGAGCGTTTGCAACTGGAGAATGATCTGCGTAAAGCATTGGTTCGTAATCAATTTTACCTGGTATACCAGCCTCAGGTGAATCTGCAGAGCGGACTGGTTGTAGGCATGGAGGCGCTCGTAAGATGGCAGCATCCGCAGCGAGGCTCCGTATCGCCAGCAGAGTTTATACCGTTGGCGGAGGAGAGTGGTCTGATCGTTCCGCTGGGAGAATGGGTGCTGCGTGAGGCGTGTGCTCAGAACAAGCGGTGGCAGGATGCGGGATATCGTAAATTATGCGTGTCAGTCAACCTCTCGATGAGACAGTTCAGGCATTCCCATCTGCTCGATAGTATCAATAGCATCCTTAGAGAGACGGGGCTGGAGCCTGCATGGCTTGAACTTGAAATTACCGAGAGTATGACGTTTGACAAGGATCGGGCTTTTGAACAGCTTCGTAAAATTAAGGAGATTGGTGTACATATCAGTATTGATGACTTTGGTACAGGATATAGTTCATTGCATTATCTCAAGGATTTGCCGATTGACCGGCTCAAGATTGACCGTTCTTTTGTCAATGAAATTATGGAAGATAGCAACAACGCCGCTATTGTATCCACCATCACTTCGATGGCACACCATCTGCAGCTGAAAGTGACAGCTGAAGGGGTAGAGAATGAAGATCAGATATTGTTTTTGCGCAACCAGCACTGCCATGAGGCTCAGGGGTATTTCTTCAGTCAACCGATTGAAGCTGCCGTTTTCGAGAAGAAGTTTCTAAGGGACATAGACATACCTGCGGGGTAAGAGCAGCAGGGCCGCGAGAGCGTTCCTGCCTTTTGGTACCCTTTTTTATGGTAAAAATCGTAAAAGAACCTTGCGCGTTCTTATGGATCATGTTATATTAAGTTTTGTAAAATTACTGTTAACTTCCACTGGAATTTAACGGGACGTAGCTCAGCTTGGTAGAGCACCTGGTTTGGGACCAGGGGGTCGCATGTTCAAATCGTGTCGTCCCGATCATTACATTTTGCGGGTGTAGTTCAATGGTAGAACTTTAGCCTTCCAAGCTAATAGCGTGGGTTCGATTCCCATCACCCGCTTCATAAGCAGCACCGGAAACCCTTGGATTCAAGGGTTTTTCTTTTGTTCATTTTTAAAGATTTGCGACAGCTTATTTATTGAGATTGGCTTTTTTTCAATGATCTGGTACAATAGCGAGGTATTGATACTACATATGAATGAGAGGTAACCATACGTCCCATGAAGTAAGACACATGAATTGAACCCCAGTTAACTGCACATTGATGTATGACGCAGTCAGCCGAGCGGCTGAGCAATGAGGGGATTCGTGTGTCCAGATTCAGCTATGGGAATGGTATGGGACCAATGAGAAGAGCGGGCTTGGAAGCTTTGCTGTACTCCAATTTGGGTTTCTTTGTTCATGCCATTGTAGACCTATGTCTGTGTTTGAATGCCTGATTCCATAACAATTGCTAAACCGCCGGCTGATGCCAGCGGTTTTTTTGTTCAGGAAAGGATGAGGACTCATGATGACATTGGTACGCTTGCATGAAGTATCAAAAGAGTGGAACGGACATGAATTGTTTGCAGGATTAAACCTTGAAATTAACGAGGGCGAACGCCTTGCTATTCTGGGTCGCAACGGATGCGGCAAAACCACCTTGTTACGCATTATATTAGGCGAGGAGCAGGGAGGTGGACGGATCGATCGGCATCTTGCGCTGCAGGAATGGGGTTTTATGCGGCAGCGCACAGACGTAACGGATGACATTCAGGTGCTGGATGCAGTACGCCGGGAGAGTGGACGGATTGACGAGATCAAACGGGCACTGGAAGACATGGAGCACCGGTTAAGGGATTCAGATGCAGGGGAGGACACTTCTTTGCTTGACCAATATGCTCGTTCTTTGGAAGAATATGAGCAGCTGAACGGGTACATGTGGGAAACAGAGGTAGAGAAGGTGTTGACCCGGCTTGGTCTGACGGCAGAGCATTGGGGCAGGCCTTACCACTCCCTTAGCGGCGGTCAGAAAACGAAGGCTCGGCTGGCAGGGCTTCTGGTGAGCAAGCCCAGGTTTCTGATTCTGGATGAGCCAACCAATCATCTGGATGAAGAGAGCATGCGCTGGCTGGAAAGCTGGCTGTCTGCATATGAAGGCACGGTGCTGTTTGTATCCCATGACCGTACGTTTATAGATCAGGTTGCCACAGGTGTCATCGAATTCAGCGCAGATCGGCTGACCAAATACAAGGGCGGTTACTCCGATTACAAGGCACACAAGGAGCGTGAGCTCAAAGAACAGGAGACGATTTATCGCAAGCAGCAGTTGGAACGCAAAGCGCTGGAGGAAACCATTCGTAATTATCAGCAGTGGTTTCATAAAGCCCATAACTCGGCAGGAGATCAAGAGGCGAAGATCACCCAGAGCTTTTACAAGGCCAGGGCCAATAAAAATATTTCGCGTTACCACGCCAAACAGAAGCAGCTGGAACGGCTGGAGAATGAACGGGTGGATAAACCGCGTGAAGCAGCCAAGCTGAACATGGAACTGCAGATGAGCACACTTGGTGCGCGGCAGCTTCTGGCGCTGGAGGGAGTCAGCTTCTCCTATAAGCCGGAGCAGTCTTTGCTTCGTGATATTCAAATAGCAGTGGAGCGCGGGGATCGGCTTGCGGTCCGCGGACCAAATGGAACAGGCAAAAGCACGCTGCTGAAATTAATGATTGGAGAGCTGCAGCCTGTGCAGGGGCGAGCCACCCGGCATCCGCAGCTCCGCATCGGTTATTTTTCACAGGAGCTGGAAGGTCTGCCTGAACACATGACATTGCTGGACAGTCTGCTTGTGCTTCCCTCGATGACACAGAGCGCTGCGCGCACAATTCTGGGATGTTTTTTATTTTCAAGAGAAGATGTGTTCAAGCGTATTGGAGATTTAAGCATGGGGGAGAAGTGCAGGGTAGCGTTTCTGCGTTTGTACTTTGGCGGTGCCAATCTGCTTGTGCTGGATGAACCGACGAATTATCTGGATATCGATACGCAGGAAGTGATGGAAAATGTACTGAAAGAAGCTTCCGGCGCGTTAGTTCTTGTATCTCACGACCGCATGTTAGTCCGAACGCTGGCGAATCGCCTGTGTGACTTGAAGCCAGACGGAACGGCATCACTCTTCGAGGGTGGTGTAGCCGATTGGGAACAAACGGTGCGGCTGCGGGATTCTGCGCTGGATACACGGGATTCGGATGATGAACGGCTGCGTCTGGAGATGAGGCTGTCGGAATTGCTTTCCCCGGTCAGTGCTGCGGGGGCAGAGCAATTGATCACTGCCGAGGATGAGGAGAGACGGGAGTCGGAAGCCGCCGAGATTCGTAAGATTCAGCAGCGATTGAAAGAACTGAGGAATCAGGGGAACGCTGCAAATTAACATCTGGGCAAGCTTGCTATTTCGAGGTATTTTGCTTATAATAATGAACGATCAAGCGATCATTGGAATGTATAAGCATAAGTTTAACTTGAACAAACGTATTGATGGAGACAAGTAAGCAGTGCCTCTGGACAGGGAGGAAGCGCCATAGATTGAGAGCGTTTCTGTAGAACCAGGCTGCTGAAATTCACTCCGGAGCGGTTCCCTGAACCTGTTGATGTGTGTATGCACGGAAGCGACAGTAGGGGTAAACGGTTAACGGTCGTTATTCCGTACAGAGTGAGGCAGAACGTGCAGCAGCGGATCATTAATCCGATGTGACAACGGGAGTCTAACAAGGGTGGTACCACGGTCTTTTCGTCCCTTTTGGGGAGAAAAGGCCTTTTTTTGTTGCAATCACAGCATTTAAAGGGGGCAATTACACATGAAAGAACGTTTAGAGGCATTGAAGATCGAAGCGCTGGAGCAGCTGTCCGGCGTAACCGATCCGCAGACGCTGGCCGATCTGCGTGTAAAGTATTTGGGCAAAAAAGGTGCATTGACTGAAATTTTGCGCGGCATGGGTGCACTTAGTGCAGAGGAACGTCCAGTCATCGGGCAAGTTGGTAACGAAGTGCGCGCAGCCATTGAAGAGGTCATCAACAGCAAGCAGGAGCAATTCCAGAAGGAGGAGACCGCGAAGCGTCTGCAATCCGAGAAGATTGACGTGACCTTGCCAGGACGTCGTGGACGTCAAGGCGGTTTGCACCCGCTGACCAAAGTGGTGCAGGAGATCGAAGATATTTTCATCGGCATGGGATATCGTGTAGCGGAAGGTCCAGAGGTCGAGATGGACTATTACAACTTCGAAGCGTTGAATCTGCCTAAAAATCACCCGGCCCGTGATATGCAGGATTCCTTCTACGTGACAGAGGACCTGCTCATGCGTACACACACCTCACCTGTGCAGGTTCGTACGATGCAGAGCATGCAGGGTGAAGTTCCCGTAAAGGTTATCTGCCCAGGTAAAGTATACCGCCGTGATGACGATGATGCGACGCACTCCTTCCAGTTCCATCAGGTAGAAGGTCTCGTGATCAGCGAAAACATCCGCATGAGTGATCTGAAAGGAACACTGCTGCAGTTTGTACGTGAAATGTTCGGAGCTCACACGGAAATTCGTCTGCGTCCAAGCTTCTTCCCGTTCACCGAGCCAAGTGCTGAAGTGGATGTAACCTGCGTGCAGTGCGGCGGCAGCGGTTGTCGGGTTTGCAAGCAAACAGGCTGGCTTGAAATTTTGGGCGGCGGTATGGTTCACCCGAAAGTGCTTGAGATGGGCGGATATGACCCGGAGAAATACAGCGGTTTTGCCTTTGGCATGGGGGTAGAGCGGATTGCGATGCTCAAATACGGCATTGACGACATTCGCCATTTCTACAACAGTGATCAGACGTTCCTGAAACAATTCGGACGGCTGTAATTCAAATAAACGTCAAACCAATATATAGATTAAGGAAGTGAACATGCATGAGAGTATCGACAGATTGGCTGTCTGATTATATTTCGCTTGAAGGTGTGACACCACAGGAGCTGGCAGAGAAAATAACCCGTGCAGGGATCGAAATTGATGTTGTGGAGAACCGCAATCAGGGCGTAAACAAGGTCGTTGTAGGCTACGTCAAAAGCAAGGAGAAACACCCGGACGCGGACAAACTGAATGTATGTGTTATCGATGCAGGACAAGAGGAAGATCTGCAGATCGTATGCGGCGCCAAAAATGTGGATGCGGGTCAAAAGGTAGCGGTAGCCCTTGTAGGTGCAAAGCTCCCTGGCGGTCTGGATATCAAAAAGGCGAAGCTGCGCGGCGTGGTATCGCTCGGCATGATCTGCTCCGCCAAAGAGCTGGGCATGAACGACAAATTGCTGCCGAAGGATCAACAGGAAGGCATTCTGGTTTTGCCGGAGCAGACCGAGATTGGTACGCCGATCAGCCGGGTGCTGGGTCTTGACGATCATGTGCTGGAGCTGGATCTGACGCCGAACCGTTCCGACGCTTTGAGCATGCGTGGTGCAGCATACGAAGTGGGGGCCATTCTTGGCCGTGAAGTGAAGCTGCCGAATCCGAAGGAACAGTTGGTCGAAGCTGGCGATGAAGCCGCTAAGCATATCTCGGTAGAGATCAAAGCGCAGGAGCAATGCAGCCACTATGCGGCTCGTTATGTGACTGGCATCAAGCTGGGGGCTTCCCCGCTGTGGATGCAAAACCGTCTCGTTGCGGCCGGCGTACGTCCTATCAACAATATCGTGGACATTACGAATTATGTGATGCTGGAATATGGTCAGCCTTTGCATGCGTTTGACGCGGATAAGCTGGAAAATGGATGCATTGAGGTGCGCATGGCGCATGAGGGCGAAACGATTGTGACGCTGGACGGTCAGGAGCGCAAGCTGGAGCCGCATATGCTGCTCATTACCGATGGCGTAAAACCGGTTGCCATCGCAGGGGTGATGGGCGGTGAAAACTCCGAGGTATCGGAGGGAACCGTAAATCTGCTTCTGGAGTCCGCCAAGTTTGATGGCGGAACTGTGCGGAAGACGTCGCGCCAACTGGGGCTGCGTTCCGAAGCAAGCTTGCGTTTTGAAAAAGAGGTGGACCCGGGTGCGGTCATTACGGCTCTGGATCGTGCGGCTGAACTCATTCAGCGTTATGCGTCAGGGATTGTGCATCAAGGGATTGTACAGGCTGGAGCGGAGGCTTCCGAGAAACGTGTCATTCAAATGTCGCTGAGCAGGCTTAACCGTTATCTGGGTACAGACTTGTCTTTGCTAGAAGTGAAAACGATCTTTGCCCGGTTACATTTTGCATGTGGTGATGCGGAGCAGGGAGTGCTGGACGTTGAGGTGCCGACGCGCAGAGGAGATATTACGCTGGACGTGGATTTGTTTGAAGAGGTTGCCCGTCTGTACGGGTATGACAACATTCCAACGACATGGATCGAAGGACCGACGACACCGGGAGCATACACACGTCCTCAAGCCATTCGTCGTACGATTCGCAGTGTAATGTCCGGCAGCGGCTGGCAGGAAATGATCAGTTATTCGTTTGTGCACCCGGACAAAGCGGTGTTGTTCCCAGCTCTGACTCAAGGAAGCAAAGCGGTTAAGCTGGCCATGCCGATGAGTGAGGATCGCAGCGTGCTGCGCACAAGCATTTTGCCACAGATGCTGGATGCTGCCGTGTACAATATGAACCGGAAACAGGATTCACTTGCGGTGTTTGAAGTGGGCAGTGTATTCTTCACGGAAGAAGAAAAGCTGACCAAGCAGCCACATGAAATTCCGGTACTCGCTATGCTGCTTACAGGCAATCGTGCAGCGCAGCAATGGAATGTCGGGGTGGAGAAAGTGGATTTCTTCGACTTGAAGGGAGCGCTTGAACATCTGTTTGCTTATCTGGGATTGGGGCAACGAATTCGTCTTGTGGCGAACAGTCCGGAAGGTTACCATCCTGGGCGTTCTGCTTCCGTGCTCCTGGACAGCAAAGATGGCAGTGAGAGCACGTTGATCGGTACAATTGGTCAATTGCATCCAGAGCTGCAGCAACAGTATGATCTGAACGATGTTTATGTGGCTGAAATTGCCCTTGAGGCGATATATAAAGAAGCTGACGCGGAAATTCGTTATCGCGAGCTTCCGCGCTTCCCGGCTGTAGAACGTGATATCGCTGTAGTGGTAGGCAAGGATATTGAAGCTGGAGACATGCTGCGCGTTATTCGTGAATCCGCAGGTGAACTGCTGGAGACCGTGCAGGTATTCGATGTGTTCACAGGCAGCAAGCTTGGTGAAGACAAGAAAAGTGTGGCGATGGCTCTCGTATATCGGAACCGTGAACGTACGCTGACGGATGAAGAGATTACGGAAGTGCATGCACGTGTTGTCACACGTTTGGAAGAGCAATTCAATGCAGAACTGCGCAAATAGAACGGAAGTCAATTTTTTGAATAGAGATTAGCAGGAATTGCTTCAAGTCACATCGAATCCTTAGCAGTAGAGGATCGATGTGACTTTTTTGTCATGACAGCTTAGAATCAACATACAGACTTGAAGGAGGGCACAACTGTGACTACACCTGATCGTACACGCGTCACCGTAGAGATTTACGGGACTTCCTATAAACTGGTTGGCAGCAGTGCCGACTATATGAAACAAGTAGCAAACCTGGTAGATGAGCGTATGAGCGCTATTTCAAAAAGTCATTCCCGTTTAGATACGCCGCGCATTGCTGTACTTGCGGCTGTACATATGGCTGAGCAGTCTCTTCAGACGGAGGAAATCCGCAATGAGCTCAAGATGCTTACGGGAGAACGTACAGAGCTTCGCAAAGAAATCAACCGGTTAAACGCCATTCAGAGTGAACATCAAAACGAATTGCAGCTGCGCGACCAGTCTCTTCATGAGGTTCGTCAGCAGAAGCAGGAAGCGGAGCAGGCTTTGCAGAAGCTGGCTTCAGAGAAGCAGGCCGAAATCTCCAGGCTGACTGCGCTATTGGAGCAGGAGCGCAGTCAGATGAAGCAGCAGATTCAGAAGCTGCAGACTCAAAGTGCGGCACAGCTTAAAGAAGCGGAGGCCAAAGCTGCTGCACGTGTTAAGGAAGCAGAGGAAAAAGCGGCTAATCAGCTGAAGCAAGTGCAGGCGCAGTCTGCGGTGCAGCTTAAGGAAGCTCAGAACCGTGCGACAGCGGAGCTGCAGCAGGTGCAGGCCAAAGCTGCTGCTCAATACAAAGAGCTGCAGGACAGAAGCGCAGCTCAATTGAAGGAAGCAGAACGCCTGGCGGCGGCTGAACGGCAGAAAGTGGAGGCTCAGGCGGCACAGCAGGTACAGGCGGCCAAGGAAGAAGCTGAAGCAGCTATTCTGTCTGAACTGGAGCAGGCTGAGGTTAAATTGCAGCAGGTGCAGGAGGAAGCAGCTGTTCAATATGCTGAGCTGCAGGAGCAGATGAAGCAGCGTCTGGAGCAAGCACAGCATGAAGCCCGGAAGCAGGCAGATGCTTTGACTGCGCAGGCGAAGCAGGAGCGAGAGGTTTTACAGGCTGAAGCCGAACAGAAGCAGCGTACTGTGATGGAGCAGCTTGAGGCCGAATTTAAAGCTCTTGCAGAGCAAGCTGAACTGGAATGGATGGAGAAAGAAGCATTGCTTGAAGAGCAGCTGAAAGAAGAGCAGGAAGCGGCAGCTGTCCGTGCGGCCGAGACAACAGCAGCCGCTGAGGAACGCCTTAAACAGGAAAGAAGCAAGCTCATACATCAGCTTGAGGAAGAACGTGGGCAGGCGAAAGCTCGTATACAACAATTGAATGAACAGCTTGAAGCAGTGCAGCAGCAGCTGAAGCATGCGCAGGAAGTGGTTTCCGAGCAGGAGCAGCTGCTGCAGACGGAACGTACACAAGTACAGTCGCTGCATGAGGAGCAAGAGGCTCTCATGCAGGAGCAGGAAATTCAGGCACGCCGCATTGTGGAGCTGCAGCAGCAGCTGGAGCAGATTAAAGGCGACAGCAGCGAACTGCAAACCAAGCTGCGCGAAACAGAGCAATCGTTGAAACAGGCTCAGGCGTCCCAACAGCAATGGCAGGAGCAGTACAACGAAGCGGTGGAGCGTGAGACAGCACTTACAGCTCAACTGCGCAAGCTTCAGGAGCAGCACGCCCAGCTTGAGCAGGATGCACAGCATCTGCTTGAAGCGGAAGCGAAGTCGGAGGAAGAGCAACGCAGATTGCAGAAGGTGCTTGAACAGGCTCATGCGGCTGTGCGTACATTGCAGAATGAAATTAGCGGACTCACCGAGAGCGAGAAGTCTTGGAAGGTGCTTGCCGAGCAGCGCCTGGCTGAAATTGGCGATTTGGAGAATCAGATTCTTGAAGCTGCCGAGCAAAATGAAACGCTGGAATCGGGCGTGCAGTCTTTGCATGATGAGCTGACGGTTGTCAAAGAAGAAGCGCGTCTTTACAATGAGGAGGCCGTGCGATATGAGAAAGAAGCCGAGGAGCTGGGAGTTCAGCGCGAGCAATTGGTTGCGGAGCTGGACGGCACTCGTAATGAACTAGATGTCACTCGTAATGAACTGAATGAAACTCGTCATGAATTAAATGATACGCGTGAAGAATTGAATGAAACCCGTGATCAATTGAATGGGGTCCATGATGAATTAAATGGGGCTCATGATGAACTGCAAAGCGCGCAAGAGGAATTAATCCGTCTGCAAGAGCAGTACAAACAGATCCGTAATGATTATAGTGATGCGCTGCAGCGTGAAGAGAACATCGGCTCCCGTATGAGTGAGCTTGAAGCAGAGAGACAAGGCCTGGAGGATGCGCTTGACGATGCAAGACAGTCAGCCGAACAGCTTGCCAAACGTTATACGGAGCAGGCGAATCAACTTGCTCAGACTGAAGAGGAGGCTCTGGAATGGCAGATTAAACATGAGGATCTGTCAGCTAATCAGGCAGAGCTGTCTTCTCGCATCGAGCAACTGACGGAACGTGAAGAAGGGCTCCGAGCTCAATTGGAACATACGGTACAGGCAGCCAAGCAGAACGAGCAGGTATGGAAGCTTCGTGCGGAAGAATGGGCGTCCCAGGAGCAGGCATGGCAAGAACGATGGACTGCACTGGAGAGCGAGTTGACGGCGTGGCAGCGTGAAAGTGCGGTGAGTTCAGAGAAGCTGGAGGAACTGGCACAGGAGCGAGACCAGCTCTTGAAGGAGCGCACACAGCGGGAGCAGCTGCAAGCTGAGGCAGACGAAGAGAAGCAGATTATGGAGAATGAACTGAGTGAAATTAGTGAACGTTATGAACTGGCGGCCAATCAGCTGCGGTTAATGCAAGTTGAGCGGGAAATGGAACAAGAGAAGGCGGAGCAGCTGAATAGGGAATATCGCCAGCTCCATGATGAATATACGAAATTACAGACGGAATATAACGAATGGATTGAATTGATTGAGCAGGATCAGACATAGCGGTTTGTTTCCGTAAGGTTCTGATCAGCAAACTCTTGCACAATTTGTTATAATACAGGAAGAGCCCCCGTCGCTGCGGGGGCTCCTTGTATTGAATGTTATTCCTCAACAATAATTTTGGAGATCATGCTGCTGTGACCCGAGCCGCAAAAAACGGAGCAGGACATTTCGAATTCACCAGCTTTGTCCGGGGTAATCACTTTGGAGTTTTTCTGCGTGTCCAGTTGCAGATTCAATTCTGGCACAAGTATCCCGTGATTTCCGTTCACATTTTCATACACAATTTTGACCGGAACGCCCTTTTTGATCCGGTATTCAGGTTGATCGAACTCATAGTTGCTTGCCTTGATGACCAGTTGTTCACTGGCTGCCACTTCCGGTTCGGATGCTTGGGAGTTTGAATCGTTAGGGTTTCCGCATGCAGCCAGAACAAGGATTAACATACAGGCGGCAAGCCAAGCCATACCTTTCTTCATGATGTGCCTCCTAACATGTAATATGGATAAAATTTGAATCATTCCTGAAGTCATCATACCGCAATTGAACAATGCCTGTACATGTCGGGTATGTCGTTTTATTGAAAATTGATGCACATGCGTACGAAGGGATCTGGCATGGATAAGATTGTGAATAAGGGTATGGATTGACTATAGATAGACTGTAAGCAGGCTATAAATAGGTAAATAGAAAAACCTCTTCAGGCTGAAAGCCTTCAGAGGTTTAAGATGCCTTGCTAGAGCCAGGTCGGCACATGCACTGTGTTTAACTCTTGGAGCTGCGTCCGGCATCAAACGGGGTGGACACCGGAATGAAGAGATCGATAATCCCGATAACCAAAGCAGCAAGAATGGCACCGAGCAGGCTGACATGAACGTGATCAACGACATACTGGCCTAGCCAGATAACCAGTGCGCTGACGATGAAGCCGACAATTCCTCTGCCGAAGGGATTGACTCTTTTGCCAAAGATGCCTTCAACGATCCAGCCAAGCAAAGCGATAACAAGAGCAAGCATAAGCGCGCTCCAGAAACCGCCGACGGCGAAGCCGGGAACAATCCAGCTCACAACCATCAGTACAATGGCGGCAATAATAAATCGTACGACATGGCCCAGAAAATTCATGGGGTTACCTCCTTTGTATCAGATTGGATTGACTAATTGAATTCAAATGGTGCTGCTGTGCTTGGGCTTTTGAATTGTATAGACAATCCTGACCATCGTAGTTTGCTGCTTTACAATCAAACTTATGTGTGGAAGGATTCGTTAAATAGCGCAGCACAGGTTCTTTCGTTATAATACAAATATAGTTTGGAAGGAGTTGTAAACTTGGACACGAAAATTTTACACACACTGGAATATCGCAAAATTTTAAATACATTGCTCGGCTTCGCTCAAACATCAATGGGCAAGAAAAAAGCGGAGCAGCTTGAGCCGATTAGTGAACTGGAGGAAGTAAAACGTTTGCTTCAGCAAACGGACGAAGCGTTTACCTTTGATCGGTTGAAAGGCTCACCGTCCTTCGGCGGAATTGTTGACATTACAGCTTCCGTGAAACGTGCTGAAATTGGAGGTACTTTGAACCCGCATGAGCTGCTTGGCATCTCTAATACAACGCATGCAGCCAGACGTTTGAAACGTCAGATTGCAGCACTTCATGAGGATGAACCGATTGAATCGCTCTTTTATATCAGCGATCAGCTGTCTGAGCAAAAGGATCTGGAGGATGCGATTCGCATCTGTATCGACGACAATGCAGAGGTTGCAGATACGGCAAGTGTGACGCTGGCACAGATTCGCCGTGAGCTGCGCGGGGGAGAAGCTCGCATTCGTGAGAAGCTGGATTCCATGATTCGCTCGTCTACCGTTTCCAAAATGCTGCAGGACCAGCTTATTACGATCCGGGGAGATCGTTTTGTTATTCCGGTTAAAGCAGAGTACCGCTCGTACTTCGGTGGTATCGTGCATGACCAGTCAGGTTCAGGAGCAACACTTTTCATTGAGCCGGAATCTATCGTGGCTATGAACAACAAATTACGCGAGACCCGGATTCGGGAAGAACGTGAAATTGAGATCATTTTGCAGAAATTGACGGCACTTGTCAGTGAGCAGGGCGAATGGTTGTTATATGATGTCGATTTGCTGGCATCCCTTGATTTTATTTTTGCCAAAGCACGCCTGGCTCGTGAACTGAAAGCAACGCTTCCTCGGATGAATGATCGCGGTTTCCTCAAGCTAAAAAAGGGACGGCACCCGCTTATCCCGATTGAACATGTCGTTCCGATTGATGTAGAGCTGGGCAATGACTACACTTCTATTATCGTGACGGGTCCGAATACAGGTGGTAAAACGGTAACACTGAAAACGATTGGTCTATTAAGCCTCATGGCTATGTCAGGACTGTTTGTACCAGCCGAGGACGGCAGCCAGCTCTGTGTATTTGATGCCATCTATGCCGATATTGGTGATGAGCAGAGCATCGAACAGAGTCTGAGTACATTCTCCAGCCATATGACCAACATCATTCGTATTCTGAAAAATATGACGCCGAAAAGTCTCGTCCTGCTGGACGAGCTTGGGGCAGGGACCGATCCCGCAGAAGGTTCTGCACTCGCGATCTCGATGCTGGAGCATATGCACCGGACAGGTTGCCGGATGGTTGCCACAACTCACTACAGTGAGCTGAAGGCCTACGCCTATGAGCGTAAAGGTGTCATTAATGCAAGCATGGAATTTGATATCAATACACTTAGTCCAACGTATCGCCTCTTGGTCGGTGTACCTGGTCGCAGTAACGCTTTTGCGATCGCGGAGCGCCTCGGGTTGCCAGGATATATTCTCGATTATGCGCGTGGTGAAGTGAAGGAAGAGGATCAACGGATTGAGCATATGATCGCTTCCCTCGAGGAAAATCGCCTTACCGCTGAACAAGAACGCCAGAAGGCGGAAATCCTTCGTCAGGACATGGAGAAATTACGCAGCCGCCATCAGGCCGAGCTGGAGAAGCTGGAGCAGCAGCGTGACCGCCGGATTGAAAAGGCAGAGGAGGATGCTCGCAGCATCGTAGACAAGGCTCGTGCAGAAGCTGAGAAAATCATCGCTGATCTGCGGCAGCTTGCGATGGAAGAGGGAGCGTCTGTCAAGGAGCACAAGTTGATCGCTGCACGCAAGCAGCTGGATGAGGCTGAACCAGAGAAGCGCAGAAAAACGGTCAAAAAATCAGCTGCTCCCAAAGCTCGTGCCATTGGGCCAGGGGATGAAGTGCTCGTCTACAGTCTCAACCAGAAGGGCCATGTCGTGGAGATGGCTGGCAGCAAGGATGCGGTTGTACAGCTTGGTATTATGAAGATGAAGGTATCGCTGGATGATCTCGAATTGCAGCAAGCAGCGCCTGCTGTGAAGCAACCGAAGCAGAAGCCGGTAACAGGCATGAAACGTACGCGAGATGACAATGTAAAAAGTGAGCTGGATCTGCGCGGTACTAATCTGGAAGAAGCGCTGATGGAGACGGATCGATTCATTGATGAGGCATTCCTCGCCAATCTGGGAATGGTCTACATTATTCACGGCAAAGGAACAGGAATTTTGCGTTCTGGTATTCAAGATTACCTGCGTAAGCATAAACATGTTAAAAGTTATCGATTGGGCAATTACGGAGAAGGCGGCAATGGTGTGACCGTCGCTGAACTGGAATAGCCAGAACACTATCTGCTGTCCTGATCATTGGGACAGCGGATTCGGAAGGAGAATGAGGCGTGAAAGAAGCGATTGACGGACTGCTGTCTCATCCGTTGGGGATGGTCCTCGGTTTCTTCTCGGTAGCAATTATGGAGCTGCTTATTTTTCTGGCATGCTTCGAGCTGGTGACCAAGTATAAATGCTGGTCGGAGATCAAAAAAGGCAACGTGGCTGTTGCAATGGCTACGGGAGGCAAAATCTTCGGGATTTGCAATGTACTCCGTTTTTGCATCCAGGCAAAATCCTCGGTATACGATGCAATGACATGGTCAGTTGTTGGCTTTGTGCTGCTGCTGGTGGCGTATTTCTTATTTGAGTTTCTGACCCCGGTATTTTCGATTGATCGGGAGATTGAAGCGGATAACCGGGCAGTCGGCTTGATATCGATGATCATTTCGGTTTCATTGTCCTTTGTTATTGGTGCAAGCATTATCTAGGGGGATCGATGATGAAAATATTGATACGGATTTTGTTTGCGGCATCACTCGTGTTTTTTGCCATCGGTGTGATTTATGTAATGAATACATGATTATTTGAAGGAGAAAGGTTGATATACGATGGAAACAACAGTATGCCCTTGGTGTCACACAGAGATCGTTTGGGATGAAGAGCTGGGCCCAGAGGAAGAGTGCCCTTATTGCCACAATGAATTGAAAGGCTACCGTACACTGAATATTAGCATCGGGGACGAAGAAAATGATGATGCGGATGAAGCGTTCTATGATACGGACAGCGTAACAGAGCAAGAGCAGAGTTCAGACCTGACTTCGTTATGGGGCGATGAAGTTGAGCTTAAATTGCCAGAGCTTCGTACGCTGAACAAATATGCAGACGAAGGCAATGATCTGATCCAGTATGAGCAGGGTGTGGAGAAGCAGCTGGATCAGCAAGAGGAAGTGCCGGAGTGCCCGAATTGCAGAGAATTTATGATTCTTGCCGGCTCACAGGCAGCCAGTCCAGATACGTTTACACCGATGGCCAATGCGGCTTCAGGGAAAGGGTCCGTATTGTCACCTCCATTTACAGTTCTGACTTATGTGTGCTCCGGATGCTTCCAGGTGCAATACAGTTTATCTGAAGATGACCGTCTGCGGTTGATCCAGAACCTGAGCGCACAGTAACTGTATAAGGACAAGTATGGTTTGAAAGCTAATTTTATACAAATCCAAAGACTCATCATGTTTTTCTTTCACTTGGGGCAGGTTAATGCCAAGAGCCGCCTGTTCGGGTTTTGGCTGTTGGCTTCAGGTGATAAGGAGGGGCAGATGAAGATTACTTTGGGAAGACAATCCATTCTGCTTTTGGGCGTGAATGGATTGTTTGCGTTAGCGGGAGCGCTATCAGGCACATTCCTGAACGTGTTTCTCTGGAAGAGCCGGCCGGATTACACCATGATCGGCTGGTTTACAATTAGTCAGCAATTGGCGATTGGCATCACGTTTTGGCTTGCTGGCAAGTGGGTTAAGGAGCATAACAAAATGGCTGCGCTAAGGCTGGGCACGGCCTTTTCAGGAATATTTTATCTGCTTGTGTTATGGACGGGAGAGCAGGCCGTTGACTGGATATGGCCGCTAGGCTTACTGCTCGGCTGTGCCTTGGGGCTATTCTGGATCGCATTTAATGTGGTGTACTTTGAAGTGACCGATCGGGAGAACAGAGACCTGTTTAATGGATGGGTCGGGTTGCTGGGCTCCATGGCTGGTATTATTGGCCCGTGGTTTTCCGGTCTTATTATTTCACGTATGTCAGACAATACAGGCTACCGGTTTATTTTTACGGTGTCGCTTGTCATCTATATCGTCGCGGTGATTTGCAGTTTTTTTCTGAAAAAACGAAAAGTCAGCGGCACATATCGTTGGTTTGAACCGATCAGGCAGTTATCCATTCCGAATAGCCCTTGGCGGCCGCTGGCTATGGGATTGTTTGCTCAAGGGGTCAGGGAAGGTGTCTTTGCTTTTCTGATTGCGCTGCTGGTATATTTGGCGACAACACAAGAGTATAAGCTCGGACAGTTCTCGCTGATTACCTCAGCGGTGGCACTGGTCAGTTATTGGGCGGCAGGTAAATGGTTTAAACCGCATTACAGATATAAAGGTATGTTTGCAGGAAGCTTGCTGCTGCTGGTTGTACTGTTTCCATTGCTCTGGAAAGTAACGTATGGAACATTGCTCTTTATGGGAATTGGAAGTGCGGTAGCGATGCCTTTATATATATTGCCGATGATCTCGGCAGGGTTCGACATGATGGGCACAAGTGGCGAAAATGTAGAGAAAAGAGTTGAACTTGTCGTATTACGAGAGCTGTGTTTGATGTGTGGCAGACTGTTTGGTCTGACTATATTTATGATCACTGTCGTCAACTCTCCTTCTCAGAAGGTATTAATCTGGCTGATCATTGCTCTTGGTGCATTCCCGCTCATCGGGTGGGCCTTCATGCGCAAGCTGCTGCTTAAATCGTTGGTCCAGGAAGTGTCTAAAGAGCAAAAATGAAAATGAACAGGCAAAGGTACGGCCAGGGAAAATACAAGTTCCGGTGCCGTACCTTTTTGCGTGATTACATATTGATGTAAGGATCAAAATAAATCTGGATATTTTGTTTGTGTGCCTGATTAGTGGCAGGTAAGCACTAAGCAGGGGAAGGCTTGCTGGTTCTCGTTAGAGAGAACAGCTGCATATCTTCTTCATTGGTCTTGCCGCTGATGGCATCTGCAATGAGCGTAGCAGCAATCATGCTGTACACTGTGCCATTTCCTCCGTAACCTTCAACGAAATAGGAATGCGGGTAGTCCGGATGTGTGCCAATCAGGGGCAGGCCATCATGTGTATTACCAAATACAGCGCCCCAAGCATAATCCATCTCAAGTGCATCGAGCGGGAAATAGGATCTGACCTCTTCAAGCAAAACCTCGCCCTGATGCTTGGCACGAAGCTCGCGCAGATCTTTGTCAGGTGATTCTTCATCCAGCCCGCCTGCAATAATGCGATTGTCCGGCGTGGTACGCATGTACAGATATGGGCGTGCAGTTTCCCAAATCATGGCCTGTTCATGCCAGCTGCTCAGATCAGGCAGTGGTTTGGTTGTGATGGCATACGTAGATTTCAGGTAGGCTGCGCGATCTTTTTTGATCTCCTGTGTCTCATAACCGGTAGCATAAACAATCCGCTTGGCTCTTATTTTCCCATTAGAGGTATAACACCACACCCCCTCGTCATCATAGTCACAGTGTATCATTTCCGTTTGTTCGTAGATGCGTGCCCCATGTTGACGTGCGGATTCAAACAACCCTTGAACAAAGCGATACGGATTCACTTCCGCATCCCCCTTGGTGTATAACGCAGCCGGCTTTTCAAAAGGAAAATGCTTTTTAATCTGATCTGCATACCACAGCTCGGCTTCAAATCCGTACTTTTGCAGGGTTTGATATTCTTCCTCAAGCAATGCAACATCTTCTTCAGAGCTGGCAAAACAAAAGCTGGTGCGCGGGATAAACCACGGATCGGTGTCCAGCTTTCTGGCAATTTCGGTGAGCTGCTTCATCGCCTCACGACACAGCTCGTAGAAGCGCACTCCTTTGTTTTCTCCAAATGTATGAATACATGAGGTTAGCGTTTTGTCGTTGGTATATTGCAACAAGCCGGTATTGGCTGAACTGCTTCCATGAGCAATTTTACGTTTATCAATAACGACTGTATCCAGTCCGCGTTCTGCCAGCAGTCTGGAAGTAAGGGCGCCCCCCATCCCCCCGCCTATGATCAGGCAGTCACAGGAGATATCGGTATCCAGGGATGGATAGTCCGCATCAGATTTGTAGGTAGAAGGCCAGTACGGTGTGCCATAAACGAGATCCATTGCAAACGACTCCTTTATCATCTTATTTGGTATAGTTTTGCAATTCAAGGTAACAATAAGCTCGGATAAACTTTAGATCAAGGAGGTTAGACGTACATGCAGCATTCACAAATGCAAGCACTCAGCCCAAAGGAATTGAACTATATTGCCGATTCCATCTCTAATGAGGAGATGCTGATCAAGCAATGCGCCGCTACAGCTTCCATTGCAACACAACCGGCCATCCAACAGGCATTGAATCAATATGTTCGTTCTCACGAGCAACACATGAACACGTTGATTCAAGCACTGCATCAGCACCAGTCTCTTGCACCCTCCCAATCGCAATAAAGTTACAGACACCTTGCAGTACTATCAACGCATAGGAGGAAAAACCATGTACAATCAAACCGGACAATTTATGCAGGAACAGGATTTGTTAAAAACCATTCTTGCCGATTTAAGACGTACTTCACGCGAGTATACAACAGCTACGACTGAATCTTCCTGCCCCATGATTCGCAGTATGTTCAATGATCTGACCAATGATACATTGAGGCTGCAGGGTGAATTGTTCAACCTGATGCAGCAGAACAACATGTATTCTGCTTCGGCTAAAGCTCCTCGCCAGGATCTGGACAAGCAGCTTCAATCTGCACATCAGGCACAGCAGAAATGTCAGCAGTTCGTTCAGGAGAAAACTGTGCAAAACAATCCTTACAATCAAGTGCCGAATGTATCTCCGCGTCAGCCGAATTACGGTAACCCTTATTACATGTAACCTGTAGATACCGGGTTTGAAGCACATATTCTGAGGTACCATACCACCGCTTGCCTGAATTGAGGGCAGGCGGTCTTTTGTCTATGCATCGACGTTAAATTCATGTAATATAAGTATTAATTCATTTTCAGGAACATGGATGACGCTGGAGGGAAAACGATGAAGGAATTGAACGATCTGCAGCTTAAAGTGCTGGATCTGTTGAAGGAAGACGCGAGAAGGACTCCCGCACTGCTTTCTACGCTGCTGGGGGAGTCGGAAGATAAGATTAAAGCTGCTGTAGCTCAGCTTGAACAAGACCACGTCATCGTAAAATATGCAACGGTTGTAAACTGGAGCAAAATTGATGATGAGAAAGTAACCGCTCTGATCGAGGTGCAAATTACACCGGAGCGCGGACGTGGCTTCGAGGGTATTGCTGAACGCATCTATCTGTACCCGCAAGTGAAATCCGTATATCTCATGTCAGGTGCGTATGATCTGCTCGTTGAAGTTGAGGGTGGCAACCTGCGTGAAGTCGCTAATTTTGTGTCGGAGAAGCTGTCTCCGATTGATTCGGTTCTTTCAACCAAGACGAATTTTATTCTTAAAAAATATAAGCAGGACGGGATTATTTTTGAAGACCATCAGGAAGACAACCGTCTCATGATCTCGCCGTAAAGGAAGATGTGTCATGATAGTGAATGAACAGACAACCGGGAATAACAAAACAAAAGCAATGTCCTCATATCTGGCTCCGCTGGTTAAACAGATCCCTCCATCCGGTATCCGCAAGTTTTTTGATCTGGTGGGTGATAACAAGGATATCATCACGCTGGGGGTAGGGGAGCCGGATTTTGTAACACCATGGCATATGCGCGAAGCATGTGTATATTCACTCGAAAGAGGCATGACAAGTTATACCTCGAATGCAGGTATGCCCAAGCTGCGCGAGGCTCTCAGTCAATATCTGGAGACGCAGTTTGATACCAAATATGATCCAAAAGATGAGATTATTGTCACCGTAGGCGGCAGCGAAGCCATTGATCTGGCTCTGCGCGCACTGATTGTTCCAGGAGATGAAATTCTGATTCCTGAACCGTCTTATGTCGCATATTCGCCAATTGCATCTATCGGTGGAGGTATCCCGGTCGGGGTGGAAACTTACGCGAAGGACCAATTCAAGGTAACTGCGGAAGCGCTGGAAGCCAGCATTACACCGAAATCCAAGGTCGTTATTTTATGTTATCCAAGCAATCCTACAGGAGCAATCATGACGTATGAGGACTGGCTGCCGATTGCAGAAGTAATCAAAAAACATGATCTGATCGTCATTGCTGACGAAATTTACGCTGAATTGACGTATAATCAAAAACATGTCAGCTTCGCGTCTATTCCTGACATGAAGGATCGCACCATTCTCGTCAGCGGTTTCTCCAAAGCATTTGCGATGACAGGCTGGAGGATTGGCTATATGTGCGGTCATCCCGAACTGATTGCAGCCATGCTCAAAATTCATCAGTACACCGTGATGTGTGCGCCGGCTATGGGGCAGGTAGCTGCCTTGGAGGCTTTGACCAACGGTCTTGGTGAGAAGGATCGCATGGTGGAATCGTATAATCAGCGCAGACGTTTAATTGTGCAGGGGTTCCGTGATATCGGACTTGATTGCCATGAACCGCAAGGGGCATTTTACGCTTTTCCAAGCATCCAGAAGACAGGCCTGAGCTCCGATCTATTTGCTGAACGCTTGCTGACGGAGAACAAGGTGGCCGCAGTACCGGGGAACGTATTCGGACCGCAAGGTGAAGGGTTTTTACGCTGCTCATATGCTACTTCAGTGTCCCAATTGAATGAAGCGCTGGAACGCATCGGAAATTTTGTTTACAAGGTCCAAAAAGAGGGTTAATGAGAGTAAGAAGTACAGAACAAATCAGGTAGTTGGAACTTTTCCAAAAAAATACTTTCTTTTACAAAATATTATGATATAATTTCAATTTGAAATAAGATTTCATATATTTGGAAAACTATTTTTTCAAGGAGGGGTTAGCTTTGTTTTGTGTTGAATATGATTTACCGACGAATCGTGGACACGTTCTGGCAGAAGGCGATCATGGCGACCGATGGTCGGTGAACCCTGATCACGCATCCATGCCTAACATTTCCTTGGAAGATGAGATTCGTATGCTCCGAAGCAAGATGGAACAGATTTTCATGGAAGAGAAGTCTTTTACATCTGATGTTGTTATTGAGATTAGCAGTCTTCTGGATTTGAAGATTAATGAATACATGAAGGCAAATCCGATCAAACCGAAATAAATTTTCGGATGGGACGAATATGCCGATATATCAAATCGCAGAAGGAGATCCGAGAGGGTCTCTTTTTGCTGTGCAGCATGTTATTACGGTGGAGCAGTACTGTTATTTTTTTGCGTGGAACAATTGTGATATATTGGACATAGGAGACTAAAGGGGGAACTGGAATGAAGAGATTTTGGGGACTGATGGCAATGGTTTCACTTATTTTCTTATTAGCCGGTTGCGGGGGCAAGGATGGATTTACGGTGTTTATCATTGATAACCAGGGCAATCCATCGGGCATTTCGGAGAAGCTGCAGGAAAATCTGCAGAAAAAGCTTGGGGAAGAGCCTAAAGTGGAGATCATTACGAGTGCTATGTACGATGTTCAGAAAATATTGGTTGAGTATGCAGCAGGCAGCCACGACATCTTTATTTTGCCTGAGAATGATATGAAGCAGTATGGTCAGAATGGCTCGAATGTTCCGCTGGACGATACCTTTGATGCCAAGAAATACGAGCGTGGTGTGTTTGAAGGGTCTGTACTGGTCGAAAAAGGGAAGGGCGATGATGGCTCCGACATGAAAAAGGAAACCCATCTGTACGGCATCCCGCTGGAGGACATGCAAATGTTTAAAGATGTAAACTATGCACCAAGCAACTTATTCGCTACAATTCCATTGTCGGCGGCTAACATTGAAGAGTCGAAAAAAGTGCTGAAGGCACTAACAGAATAAGATTTAAATCAGAGCAGATGTGGAAGGGGGGAGCGGATTGTTAATTACGGTCACAGGCGGCATAGGCAGTGGAAAAACGCGCTTTGCGCTGAAATACGCAGCCCAAATCAGCCGGGAAGGTGTCTATCTATCCACTGGTGATCATGATCCCGTTATTCCCGAATTGCCATCCGCTCACTATCGTGCGATTCAGGCAGGAAACGGGTTGAGGCTTGCTGAGCTTGTGACACAGATTAATCGGGAGTCCAATCTGTTTCTGGCGGATCAGCGCATCGTTATCGTAGATAGTTTGACGTCCTGGATGGCGGCTGGCTTCAGAGCAGCAGAAGACCTTGATCAACAACGACTGGAAACGCAGCATTTGCTTGACGCCTTGCTGTCCTATCAGGGCAAAATTCTGGTGATCACTAATGAGATGCATGGAAGCTTGTATCCATCAGAGGAAGAACGTATTTTTGCCGCAAGAATGGCCTCGGTTAACCGAATTCTGCAGACACATGCGGAGCAGATGTATATGCTGGTTTCCGGTCTTGTTATTGATCTCAAGGCTCAACAAGTACGGTATGAAGATGAGGGAAGATAAGATGAAAGCAGCATGTTCGGTTGAGAAGCACCGGCATGTGTGCGATCACTCAAATTGACAATTGGAGGGGTTATGATGGGGATCTATACGAGAACCGGTGACGAAGGCCAAACTTCGGTTATCGGCGGCAGGGTTATCAAGGATGATGACCGGGTAGAGGCTTACGGTACGATTGATGAATTAAATTGTTTTGTGGGGCAAGCGATTAGTTTGATCGATGCGGCGAATGGGGATTTCGAGGACTTGCGGGAGCATCTGCTGGAAGTGCAGCAGGAGCTGTTTGACTGCGGATCGGACCTGGCCTTTGTACGTATTAGTGAAACAAAATACAAAGTACGGGATGAGATGGTTACCCGTCTGGAGCAGTGGATTGATCAATATGATGCCGAGAATCCTAAAGTGGAACGTTTTATTATCCCGGGAGGAAGTCAGCTCTCATCTGCACTGCATGTGTGCCGTACCGTATGCCGCCGTGCGGAGCGCCGTACGGTTACGCTGGGACAGCACACGGATATTAATCCGTCGGTGCGACGGTATTTGAATCGTTTGTCGGATTATTTCTTTGTTGTGGCACGGACAGCCAATGCGAGACAACAAGTTGCTGATATTGAATATGTGCGGAGCAAAAAAGTATTCCGCCGTAAAGAATGAGCCAGTATTACGCGCCGATTACTTACAGGGTTACCGAAATGGAGGACGGCTGGCTGCTGAAGACCGTGCTTCAGAAGCGACTGCAGGTATCGCGCAAGCTTTTGTCCAAAATCAAATTAACAGAGCAGGGTGTCATGCTCAATGGTGAACGGGTATACATCAGTGTCAAGGTTAGTGCAGGTGATCTGGTGGAGGTGCGGATGGAGCAGGAGGAATCGGATGATATTTTGCCAGAGGATATTCCATTCACCGTGCTGTATGAAGATGACCATCTGCTGATTGTAAACAAGGATGCGGGCATTATTGTACATCCAACGCATGGACATTACACAGGTACGCTGGCGAATGGTGTGGTGCATTATTGGCAGAAAAAAGGCGAAAAAGTCCGCTTTCGGCCGATTCACCGACTGGATCAGGAAACATCCGGTGTGCTGGCGATTGCCAAAAATCCTTATGTGCACCAGCATGTGTCCGAGCAAATGATTGCAGGCACGGTGGATAAAAAATATATTGCACTGGTTCATGGTACTCCTGTTCCTGAACAGGGAGCAGTTGATGGTCCGATCGACCGTGATCCCGAAGAGCCGCATCGCCGTATCGTTACACCTGACGGGTATGCCGCGAGAACGCTGTATACAATGTTGACGCGCTGGGCAGACGGCACAGCCAGTGCGGTAAGTCTCAAGCTGGAAAGTGGACGGACACATCAAATCCGGGTACATATGACGTCCATCGGCTGCCCCTTGATTGGTGATCGCATGTATAAAACACTGCCTGTGCATCAAGTCGATGAGCAGACGATGCTTGTTCGGGAAGAGCGGGATACATGGATCGAACGCCAGGCACTGCATGCGTGTGAACTGACGTTTGAGCATCCGATTTCTCGCGAACGCATGACATTCCAGGCGCCACTGCCGCCAGATATGGCCGCACTGGAGAAACGTTTAGATGCCGAAGCATGCCCGCGAGAAAAGCTGTAAGATCCAATGCAGAGCAGGAAGCGAAGCCCTGAACCACACGCCGCAGGCTAAAGGGACTTTGAAGCTTCTAAGGTTTAGCTTTGCAGAGCAGGAGGCGAAGCCCTGAACCACATGCCGCAGGCTAAAGGACTTAAAAAGCATCTAAGGTTGTTCTGGCTCTAGGCAATGGAGTCTTCAACATGCCCTTGTCAGGCAGTGTTGAGTGGAAAAAGTAAAGGCAGAATGAAGGGCGATGAGCCCTCATTGGCCCCCAAAAAAATTGCAGGGCGAGGGTATCGGGATGGAGCGACTTTTGGATTTGCGGAGCAAACCAAGGGAAGCGAGAGACCGAAACCTGAGCCTACCGAGCGGATGGAGGGACATTAACCATGACCAACTTAAAAGTTTATCAATATAGCAAGTGCGGTACATGCCGCAAAGCGGTAAAATGGCTTGAAGCCAAAGGACATGAGCTGGAGCTGATTCCTATTTTTGATACACCGCCATCACAGGATGAATTAGCCAAACTGATCCAGAAGAGCGGACTGGAAGTGAAAAAGTTTTTTAACACCAGTGGTGAAGTATATAAGGAGCAGCAGCTGAAGGACAAGCTGCCGGGCATGTCCGAGGAGGAGCAGATCAGTTTGCTCGCTTCCAACGGCCGCCTGATCAAGCGCCCTATCGTAACCGATGGTGAGCGAGTGACGGTTGGCTTTAAGGAAGAGACGTTTGAGCAGGAATGGAATAACGCATAAATCCATATTTTGATCATGATATGTGCAAATTGCGCGATCCAAGAGTAAATACCGGATTAGCCTTGAATTGTTCAACATTCAGGGCTTTTTTGCTGAATCCGAGCAGGTGTAACTATGCTATAATGAGGGTTGGCGTAACCTTGCCAAGATGATAGAATTAGTTTCGATATTTTATACATGCTATTGGAGTTGGACATTGAATGTATGTGTTCAGCTTGCATAGATCAAGGAGAGAGTAAATTCAAGTGAATCAACGTAATGAACCTACTTTGTTACTGGTAGACGGTATGGCAGTGTTGTTCCGTGCGTACTATGCAACAGCTGCAAGCGGATATATCAGACGCACAAAGGCAGGGCTTCCAACCAACGCAGTCTATGGGTTTATCCGTTATTTCTGGGATGCAGTTCAGACCTTTGGACCAAGCCATGTGATCTGCTGCTGGGATATGGGAGGCAAGACGTTTCGCGGTGAAGAGTATGCGGCGTACAAAGGGAATCGGGCCGAAGCACCGGATGATCTTATTCCACAGTTTGCTTTGATTAAGGAAGTGATGGACAGCCTGAACATTCCAAATATCGGAGCTGCGGGATATGAGGCAGACGATTGTATTGGCACGCTTGCGAAGCATTACACCGAAGAGACCGATCTGAATGTGATGGTGCTTACCGGTGACCATGATATGTTACAGCTGATTAATGACCGGACGAGTATTATTATTATGAAAAAAGGTCACGGCAACTACATGGTGTACAATCCGGAAACGCTGATGGCCGAGAAACAGCTAACCCCGCGTCAGATTATTGACATGAAGGGTTTGATGGGGGATGCCAGCGACAATTATCCCGGTGTACGAGGCATTGGTGAGAAGACGGCTTTGAAGCTGGTACAAGAGTACGGCTCGATTGAAGGCATTTTAAACCATCTGGATCAACTAACCCCTTCAGTACGCAAAAAAATCGAGAGTGATCTCGATATGCTTCATCTGTCCCGCAAACTGGCAGAGATTCATTGTGCTGTTCAGGTGGCCTGTACGCTGGAAGGCTGTGAATTACGTCTGGACCCCGATACGGTGATGGACAAGTTTGAACAACTTGAGATGAAGAGCCTTGGCTCTTGGATGGGAGTGGCAATTGGATGACGAGCAGCAGGAGAATGAACAGAGTGAGTAAAAAGTGGTGGACCGGGGCGTTGGCCCTTGTCCTGGCTTTGCCCGTATTGCTTTCGGGGGCCGTAAGTGCACCGCAGACGGCGGAGGCCAAAGCCGCGATTAGTTCCAAAGTACAGAAAGTGAATGCAGCAGGACGAAGCTTTAGTGTGCAGACCGTAAGTATTCCCAAAGGTACACCCGTTACAGTAGGACTTGCCAAGAAGCAGGTGGGCCAGACAGCAACGTTGCCATCCATCGTGAAGGCATATGGCGCGCAAGCCGCAATCAACGGAGCTTTTTTTGAAGCCTATCAAGGAGCACCAGACCCATACGGCATGTTAATAGCAAATGGAAAAGTTATACATATAGGAAGATATGGTACTTCAATCGGATTTAAAGCAGATGGTTCAGCAATTATGGATTCACTTCAAGTAAGCTTGACTGGAAAGGTTACGGATGCGAACGGAAAATCACGCAGCTGGTATGCAACGTTTATTAATCGCACGCCTTCAGCAACTTCAAACATCAGCATTTTGTATACGCCAGAGCGCGGTGCAAACGTTGGTTTTAAAGGAGGCACCGCAGTGATTATGGAGAAAGGGGTAGTTACCAAAAAAGTACCGAACTCCAATGTTGCTATTCCAAAGAACGGTTCTGTGCTTGTGTTTACAGGCAATGAGAAATCCATGTCGGACCGTTTCACTGCAGGTTCCACCGTAGAGATGAATTACAGATACACCAACGCAGCCGGGCAGGATATTCCCTGGCAGGAGGTCGTTACGGCGGTTGGGGCTGGCCCACGTCTGGTCAAGGACGGCAAAATTGCTGTAAATCCGGCAAGTGAAGGCTTCAAAGACCCTAAAATTCTGAATGCATCCGGGGCGAGAAGTGGAATCGCAATTATGGCGGACGGTTCAGTAATGCTGGCTACCGTTTCCGGTGCTACAATAAAAGAATGGGCAGCAGTGATGCAGAAGCTGGGGGCCAAGCAGGCTATGAATCTCGATGGCGGTGCATCCTCAGGTTTGTATGCCAGTGGCAAGATGCTGACGTCTCCAGGTCGGCTGTTGAGTAACACATTGGTATTTGGCGGTTCTGTCCGATAAAAATCAGTACAGGAGGTATGATGCAAATGACACCTATATCCGATCTGACAACAGAAAAGGACAACACATCGGTTCTGGCCATTAATGTGGGACAGCCCAGACCGTTACCCGGTCAGAAACATGAGGTGCTGAGCGGAATCATGAAACATCCTGTCTCCGCCCCGGTGTTCCTGTCATTCACAGGAATGACAGGGGATGCTCAGGCGGACCTTGTTCATCACGGGGGTCCGGACAAGGCAGTTTGTGTATACGATTACAGCCATTATGCTGCACTTGAACAGCTGATGAATCGCAAGCTGGACTGGGGAGCTTTTGGAGAGAATCTTACGGTCACAGGCTGTGCTGAAGAAGAGGTGCGCATTGGGGATATATTCGAATTAGGCGATGCGCAGGTGCAGGTCAGTCAACCAAGGCAGCCGTGTTTCAAGCTGGGAGCAAGGTATGACTACAAGGAGCTGCCCGTTTATTTTCAGGAAAGTGGACATACAGGCTTTTATTTTCGAGTGCTGCAGGAAGGGCAGGTTGCTCCGGCATCCCGTTTCAGAAAAATACACACGGATCAGACCTCGATGACGATCCTTGATGCGAATCGAATTATGCATCAGGGGAAGCAAAATGTGGAGGGGATTCAGACATTGTTAGCCATTCCGGCACTTTCGGAAAGCTGGAGACAGACACTGCTCAAGCGACTGAACAAGCTGGTGAGTGACTGAGACGCAAGTCTACAATTCTGTATGTCTGAATCCGCAAATTGAACTTGTACCCACGAACCATTCAATCCACAAACTCAAGAGAGCAGCGCGCTAATTAAAACCAACCTGGGAGTGAAGCAAACATGACAGTTTTAGGTGCAATTGAAGCAGGCGGAACCAAATTTGTATGCGGCATTGGTACGGAGCACGGAGAGGTGTTAGAGCGTGTAAGCTTTCCTACAACCACGCCAGAGGAGACGATGGCGCAGGTCATTGCTTTTTTTGAAGGCAAAGGCATTGAAGCATTGGGTGTAGGTTCTTTTGGTCCGATTGATCCCATTGAAGGAAGCCCAACGTATGGTTATATCACGACTACGCCTAAGCCGCACTGGGGGCAGTACAACATGATTGGCGAACTCAAGGAACATTTTGATGTGCCTATGACGTTTGATACGGATGTGAATGGTGCTGCTCTGGGGGAAGCGACCTGGGGAGCTGCTCAGGGTCTTGATAGCTGTCTGTATATAACTGTAGGTACAGGTATTGGTGCGGGAGCTGTGGTTGGCGGTAAAATGGTTCATGGATTGTCTCATCCCGAGATGGGGCATATCATTGTACGCAGACATCCAGAGGATGCTTACGAGGGCTTTTGTCCTTATCATGGGGATTGCCTTGAAGGTTTGGCAGCAGGTCCGGCCATTAACAAGCGTTGGCGGCAGCCCGCCTATGAGCTGCCGTCAGATCACAAAGCGTGGGAGATTGAGGCGCATTATCTTGCACACGCATTGATGAATTATGTGCTGATTCTGTCACCACAGAAAATCGTGATGGGCGGCGGTGTTATGAAGCAGGAGCATTTGTTCCCGATGGTGCGAAGCAAACTGCAGGAACTGCTCGCGGGATATGTACAGCATCCGTCTCTTCATGCCGGGATTGATCAGTATGTAGTGCCCCCAGGTCTGGGAGATAATGCAGGATTATGCGGTTCACTGGCTTTGGCAAAATTGGCCTTGTCCAGATAGATAATATAGGGATTGACGAATTTTACCATTATGGTTATGATAGGTGCAACAGTATAGCACGGTTAATGAGGAAGCACCTCTCTTGCGGCATTTTCGCAGGAGGGGTGTTTTTTTGTGCTGTCCGGAGACAGCCGATGCTTTGTTAATCGAGCATGCTGCAACGTTATAAGGAGGGGAATACACATGGAAGTCATTTTCATGAACAAGTTATCCAGAACATCAGATCAACATGAGGACATTGCCCAGCTGTGGATCGGGGAGGAGGAGAGCGTGTGGCATCTGGGGTGGAGCCGGTACGAGGCCGGAGATCGTGAGGATACGATCTGGTATGAAGGCACGTCATGGGAGGAATTACTGCATATTTACCGTCATCAGCTTGCGATGCAGATGAGCGAGGGATATCGTCCATTGCTGCATGGATTGTATCATGAGAACGAAGAGATGAAACCTCGCAGTTATGCGGGGCAGCGGCTGCATTGCTTTAGCGAGCTGTATGGGAATGAGCAATTATATGATGATCTGTGTGCATGGCGGCGGCAGAAGGCTGCAAGTGACCGGAAAGCTCCTTATTTTGTAGCAACCAATCGTCTGCTCCGGCTGATCAGCGCTTTTGTCCCCCATACGATGGATGAACTCATGCAGCTGCCTGGTGTTGGTGAGAGCAAGGCATCGGAGTACGGGCTGGAATGGCTGGAGATGACAAGCGGGATTGAGCGTTCCAGATCGTTCCCGCTGGATTGGGTGTATACCGTTTTGAAGGAGGAAGAGTACGAAAGCTGGTTGTACAAGCAAAAGGAGCAAAAATACAAGCAGGAGCTGGATCAATTCCTCACGCGCAAGCATGTGCTGCAGGGGATGAAGGATGGTCAGACTTTGGAAGAGATTGTAATTCAATCTGGCTTATCCCGCCGTGAGTTAATTGAACTGCTGGAGACACTGGATCTGGAAGGTTACGATACGGACTCTCTGCTTGATGTCGAGCTGGCTGTGATGCCTGAGGCTGAACAAGAGGCGGTCTGGAGTGCATATGAGGAATTGGGCGATACGTTTCTGAAGCCTGTCTTACATAAAGTTTATGGAGGAGAGCGCCCGGAAGCAGGTAGCCTTGAGCAGGTATATGAACGATTGCGTATGATTCGCATCCGTTTCCGCAGACATGTAGAAACGGAACGTAATGTTGGTTAGCTCGGTAGTGCTTAGGAAAAATAGATACCAAAAAGACGAAGTCGTTCCCGGTGAGGGGCGCTTCGTCTTCCATTTCAAATCCAGTCTTTTTTGCGAAAAATAAAGAACATCGTCAGGCCGAGTGTAATCATGAGGCCAATGACAGCGTAATAACCATATCTCCAGTGCAGCTCAGGCATGTTATCAAAGTTCATCCCGTATATTCCGGTAATCACGGTCAGCGGCATGAAGACAGTTGTAATGGCCGTAAACACGCGCATGATCTCATTCGCCCGGTTTGCGATACTGGATTGATAGGCTTCTCGCAAGTTGCCCATCAGGTCGCGGTACGTTTCGAACGTTTCCGAAATTTTCACGGCATTCTCATAAATGTCACTGAAATATTTTTGCAGCTGATCATCAATCAGACGCAGGTCTTTTTTGTTCAGGGTGTTGATAACCTCTTTCTGAGGCCCAAGCACTTTTTTCAGCCACAATATTTCACTTCGCAAACCGATAATTTCATTCAGATGTGATTTCTTGGTGTGCATCAGAATGTCTTCTTCCAGCTTCTCGATGCGAGCTTCAATTCGGTCACCAACGGTGAAATAATTGTCTACAATCAAGTCAACCAGCAAATAGAGAAAGCGATCGGGACTGTTGATCTCCTGTTCCCACAGGATCGGCTTCAGCATCCGTAATTCACTGACCTTCTGTTTCGTTACACTGATAATGAAATGTCTGCCGAGAAACAGATTGACTGCCCGCAGAAAGATCTCTTCATCATCAAAGCGAATGCTGTTGATCACGATAAAATAATGATTTTCATAAATTTCAATCTTTGGACGCTGCTCCTCATCACTCAAGCAGTCCTCCACAGCCAGATCATGCATGGAGAACAGGGGCTGCAGCACAGCCAGATCATCTACGTCTGCATCGATCCAGTAAAAACCTTCAGCCGGTGGAGTCAGCGCTTGCTGGATGTCATCCACCGGAATAAATACACCGTTATTAACCAACCGGATTTTCATGTAATCTACTCCTTCTGCACCCGCCATCAAGGCGGATTTCATCATTAATATGGGCGCAAAAGAACAGATCAGCCGGTCGGCAGCGAAGCCCGATGTACAGGTCTCCGCTTGTTTACGTTCAATCTATAATCAAACGGAAAAAACGGCCCGCTGCCGATGCTGATATCCATTCTCTATGCAGTTGTTCGGAAATCGACTGCCAATTGGGCCTCGGGTCGCCATCCATTTAATATGTCACCTCTCACATAAGGGCTTATAAACACTTGTCTAGTATACCGCTGGTCCAGAGTGCTTTCAAGCGCAAAATGTGTCTATTTCGCGCTCTGAGGCAGTGTATGATTACGGAGTAGAATCGGTTCCGAATTCGGTATCAGAAACACCTAACTGCATCTTGACGTGAGGGCCTGAATGTTTTAAAGTAAAAGTTAATAAATTTGAATTATAATTGAATACAGCGAAATCTTATCAAGAGTAGGTGGAGGGACTAGCCCGATGAAACCCGGCAACCGGCGATATACCGCACGGTGCTAATTCTTGCAGCGACCAAGCATCCTTGTGGTGCTGTTGTAACTGAGAGATGAGAGAGGCGCATATCTGTTTACATATGACCTTTCTCGGAATCCGAGAGAGGTCTTTGTTGTATGCCCCAACTTCTCAGCAGTGATTTTCGCGGCAAATGTGATCTATGACGACCAAGGAGGAATCAACTCACCATGCCAATTAAAATTCCGGACACACTACCAGCTAAAGAAGTGCTTGAAGGGGAGAATATCTTTGTCATGGACGAATCGTCCGCATACAAGCAGGATATTCGTCCACTGCGCATTGCTATTCTGAATCTGATGCCTACCAAAGAGACTACCGAAACACAATTGCTGCGTCTGGTGGGGAACACACCCATTCAGGTGGATGTGGTGCTTGTGCATCCCAAATCTCATACCTCCAAAAATACGTCTCAGGAATATCTGGACATGTTCTACAAAACATTTGATGAGATCCAGCACCGCCGTTTCGACGGCATGATTATTACAGGTGCGCCGGTGGAGCAATTGGATTTTGAGGACGTTAATTATTGGAAGGAGATTCAGGAAATTTTTGAATGGACCAAAACCAATGTAACGTCGACCATGCATATCTGTTGGGCATCCCAGGCTGGTTTATACCACCATTTTGATGTACCCAAAGTTCCGCTGGATGAAAAATGTTTTGGGGTATTCCCGCATACGATCAACAAACCCCATGTTCCACTGCTCCGGGGATTTGATGAGGTGTTTAACGTGCCTCACTCTCGCCATACAGACGTAAGACGTGAGGATATCGAAAAAAACGACAGGCTTGAAATTTTAGCCGAGTCCGAGGAAGCAGGCGTATTTCTGGTAGCTACGAAGGATGGGAAACAAATTTTTGCTACAGGACATGCCGAGTACGATCCGTTCTCTTTAAAATGGGAGTATGACCGTGATGTAGCCAAAGGATTGGATATCGCACTGCCTAAGCATTATTATCCGAACGATGATCCGTCCCAAATCCCTCCGGCTACCTGGCGTGCACACGCCAACTTATTATTCTCTAACTGGCTCAATTACTATGTGTATCAGGAAACACCTTATGATATTGGTCCGCAAATCTAATCGTGATTACAGGAGGATGCAGTAATGGAAGATAACAAGTTGAAGATTGAAAGCCGTTTAGCTCAGATTGGGTCCATCAATGAACCGGTTACAGGAGCCGTTAACTTTCCGATTTATCAATCCACTGCGTTTCGCCACCCGAAGCTGGGACAAAGCACCGGGTTTGATTACATTCGTACAACCAATCCAACACGTAAAGTGCTGGAGGAGGCTGCAGCGGCACTGGAATCCGGTGATGCAGGCTTTGCCTGTAGCTCAGGCATGGCGGCGTTGCAAACGATCTTTGCGATGTTCAGTCAAGGAGATCATCTGATTGTTTCACTTGATCTGTACGGCGGAACATATCGACTGCTGGAGCGAATTCTGTCTCGCTTTGGCGTAACGGCAAGTTATGTAGATACGAATGATCTGGAAGCGCTGGAGAAGGTGTATCAGCCGAACACCAAAGCTGTATTCATAGAGACCCCAACCAATCCGCTCATGATGATCACGGACGTACAAGCCGTAGCCACCTGGGCCAAAAGCCATAACCTGCTGACGATCGTGGACAACACATTGCTCACGCCGTTCTTCCAGCGTCCGATTGAACTTGGCGCAGACATTATCATTCACAGTGCTACCAAATATCTGGGCGGACATAATGATGTTCTCGCTGGACTTATTATTACCAAAGGTGAAGCTTTGTCTGCGGAAATGGCTTTCCTTCATAATTCGATTGGTGCGGTGTTGTCGCCGAGTGATTCCTATCAATTGATGAAAGGCATGAAAACCCTTGCGCTTCGCATGGAGCGTCACGAATATAACGCACTGACCATCGCGAAGTTCCTGCTGGAGCATCCGGCGGTTGCGGAAGTATTCCATCCGGGATTGTCCGATCATCCGGGATACGACATTCAGCAGAAGCAATCTTCAGGCAATACCGGCATCTTCTCATTTAAAGTCAAGGATGCACGTTATGTGGAGCCATTGCTGCGTCATATTCAATTAATTGCGTTTGCCGAAAGCCTTGGCGGTGTAGAATCCCTCATGACTTACCCGGCAGTGCAAACGCATGCGGATATCCCGCTGGAGATTCGTGACGCTGTAGGTGTAGATGACCGTTTGCTGCGTTTCTCTGTCGGAATTGAACATGCGGAGGACTTGATTGCCGATCTGAATCAGGCGCTGCTGGCAGCACAGCAGGAAGTGGAAGGAGGCGTAATTTCATGAGTGATGCAAACCGCAAAAAAACGGAATCAGGATTGAAGTTTGAAACAAAGCTGCTTCATTTCGGGGATGAGATTGACCAGACTACGGGCGCATCCAGCGTGCCGATTTATCAGGCATCCACATTCCATCACTTTGATATTTTTAATCCACCACAGCATGACTACAGCCGTTCGGGTAATCCTACCCGTCAAGCTCTGGAGGACTATATCGCTTTGCTTGAAGGCGGAGTGCGTGGTTTTGCCTATTCATCAGGCATGGCTGCCATCTCCAGTGTATTTATGATGTTCTCTGCAGGAGATCATATCATTGTTACGGAGGATGTATACGGAGGCACCTATCGACTGCTGACGACCATTCTCAGCCGCATGCAGATCGAGACTACATTTGTAGATATGACGAATATCGAGGAAGTCAAGGCGGCCCTTAAACCGAACACCAAAGCTGTTTATATGGAGACTCCCTCCAATCCAACGTTAAAGATTACGGATATTGCGGCCGTGACGTCCTGGTCGAAGGAGCATGAACTGATTACGATTCTGGATAACACATTTATGACACCGTATTATCAGCGTCCGATTGAGTTTGGCGTAGATATCGTTGTACATAGTGCTACGAAGTTTCTGGGCGGTCACAGTGATGTGCTGGCGGGGCTGGCTGTTGCACGTACAGATGAGCTGGGCAGACAGTTGAAGCAGCTGCAAAATGGATTGGGTACGGTGCTTGGGGCTCAGGAATCCTGGCTTCTGATGCGCGGTATGAAAACACTTGGTGCACGCATGGCTCACAGTGAACAGAGCACAGCCAAGCTTGCGGCCTGGCTTAAAGGGCGCAAGGATATAACGGCTGTCTACTATCCAGGACTTGAGGATCACCCGGGTCGTGAAGCACATGAGCGTCAGTCTACGGGCTACGGAGCAGTTGTTTCTTTTGACGTAGGCTCGGGAGATCGTGCCAAAGCAGTGCTGAACCGCGTGAAGCTGCCGATTGTTGCTGTAAGTCTGGGTGCGGTGGAAAGTATTCTTTCTTATCCTACAATGATGTCACACGCGGCCATGCCGGCAGAGGTTCGACATGAGCGCGGAATTACCGATGGATTGCTGCGTTTCTCGGTAGGGCTTGAGGATATTGATGATCTGATTGCCGATCTGGAGCAGGCTTTGGATACCGAATAAAGTTAAAAAGAAAGAATATATTGAACTATTCTTTTGCACAGAAACTTGAGTTTATATGTAAAAATTTTAATTGATTTTTAAAGCACCTTTGTATAAGGTGCTTTTTTTCACATGTAACCTGTGTTACGATATGTATAGTAGACCATTACGATGTTGCCGACAGAAGTTGCTTATTGCAAACCAGCCGGATGGAGCATCGTATTATTTTCTCTTCATGAGGGAGGCTTTTTACGATGAGTACGGTGGACCGTATCTTAGATAAAGCCCTTAGGGGCGAACGTTTGGACCTGGAAGACACGATTCAGTTATTTGAATCCGACGAAGTGGACAAAATCGGGGCAGCTGCCAATGTGATCATGAAGCGTATGCACCCTGAACCATACAGAACCTTTGTAATCGGGCGTAACGTTAACTACACGAATGTATGTGACGTATACTGCCGTTTTTGTGCTTTCTATCGCAGACCTGGTTCTGAAGAAGGGTATGTACTGCCAGATGAGGTCATTTTCCAGAAGATTCAGGAGACAGAGGATGTTAACGGCACCGAGATTCTGATGCAGGGAGGAACTAACCCGAATCTTCCATTCAGTTATTATACTGATCTGCTGAAAGCCATCAAGGAGCGTTTCCCGAATATTACGATGCACTCCTTCTCGCCAGCCGAGATTATGAAAATGGTGGAAGTATCCGATGGGCTTACGCTGGAAGAGGTTGTACGTGCCATTCACGAGGCTGGACTTGATTCTCTGCCTGGTGGTGGTGCCGAAATTCTGGATGACCGTACACGCCGCAAAATCAGCCGCCTGAAAGGCTCATGGCGCGACTGGATGGACGTGATGCAGACAGCTCACCGGATCGGGATGAATACAACAGCAACGATGGTTATCGGTCTCGGAGAATCCATGGAGGAGCGTGCACTGCATCTGATGCGTGTTCGTGACGCACAGGATGAATGCATTGCAAACAAGTATGATTCCGAAGGTTTCCTGGCCTTTATTCCGTGGACTTTCCAGCCGGATAACACGAACCTCAAGCTGGAGCGTCAAACCCCGGAAGAATATTTGAAAACCGTAGCGATCAGCCGTCTGGTACTGGACAATATCAAAAACATTCAATCCTCCTGGGTAACGATGGGTCCCGAGATCGGTAAAAAATCGCTTGAATTCGGCTGCAACGACTTCGGCAGCACGATGATTGAGGAGAATGTGGTATCTTCCGCAGGCGCAACATACAAAGTAAACATTGAGTCTATTCTGCGTCTGATTCGCGAATCCGGTTATATTCCGGCGCAGCGCAACACTCGTTATGAGATTTTGCGTATGTTTGACGAAGAGAGCAGTGTGCCTAAAGATTTTGTAATGCAGAACTAATTGATATTTTACTAACAAACGACCATGCTTTTTGCTTGAGGAATAATAAAATAAGTAAACAAACAAGCTTACTGGCTCTTTCATCAGGAGAATAGGATACGCCCTTTAGAAAAATATTGGATCAAGTCTTGGTTCGGTCCAATGGATTCCTAGAGGGTGTATTTTTTTTAGCATTTAGAGGAATATACATAACGAAGATTAATGCATTTAAATTCAAAACGGAAATAATTACGTATATAATGGATTTAATACTATCTAAATTTACTTTTAATTATTATGAAACTTATATTTTTAAAAAAAAAACAAATATTTTTTCTCAAAAACAAAATAAATAGATTTACAAAGTTATTTGATTTAGCTATGATAAATATCATCAAATCAACAACAATAATACCTGGAGGAGGAATGGAATCTATCTAATGATGTCCAATGATTGTGTGAAAAAAAGTTGAGTGACGCTAACATTAGGGGGTTAAAGAATGGTTAACTTGCAGAGCGAGGAAATCAAGAAAAGAGTCATCAAGTGTATGCCGTGGATCTTGCTCTATGAATTTTTTCAAGTGTTTAATGAAAACGTATTCAATTTGATAACACCTAATTTATCTCAGGAATACGGTGTGAGTCCATCCACTGTAAGTTTGATTGTCACGCTGGGGAAATTGTTCCTGGGTATTGCCTCCATCGTATTTTCGGCTTTATCAGATATTGTGAGTACTCGTAAATTGATGTTATTTACCTGTTTTGTATTTCCTGTCGTAACCTTGATCGGTTTTTTCTCGCCGAACAGCTTCTCATTGTTAATTACAGCACGGATAATGTTTGCTTTAACCATTGCTATTCCACTTGCACTGCAAGTTATTATTGCTCTTAAGTATTTTGACAAGCTAACTGCGGCCAAATATTTTGGCTACAATACAGCAATATTTCAGCTTGCTTCTGCAGCAGGACATTTCTTTGGCGGTTATATAACCGACTATTTCCACTGGAATTATATTTTCCTTTTCCCGCTTCTTACACTACTAGGAATACCTACACTTATGAAAAATTTACCTAAAGATGCAAGTAAAAAAGGGTCCTTTGATTTTGTAGGAATGTTGCTAGTCACAATCATTTCAACGTTGTTAATCACATTCATGACCTTTAAAATGCAGTATCCTTTATTACTTATTTCTGCTCTTGTGTGCTCCGCCATTTTTATGATCTACACAAGGAAAAGCAAGAACCCCTTCATCAAACCTGAGTTATTCAAGGTTAAAGGGATTGTTTGGTCTTTGATCGTCTGTGGGCTGTTCTATGGAACACAGGTAGGATTCGGATTTATCTTCCCGTTTATCGTTCATAAGGCTTATGGCTTTCCAGCGAGTACAATTGGCTTGTTCTACTCATTAACCAATATTGCGGCATTTATTGCTGGGATCAATTCTGGGCGTATCATCAGTAAAATTGGTTATCGAAATATTGCACTGCTGGGTGGCTTGTTTATTTTCTCGGGACTAGCTATGGTTGCTTTTTTAGTGGGCTTTTCAGTCGTATTTGTATTCGTAGGAATGGCATTCTTTAACATTGGATACGCGTTGTTCTTCTCAGGATATCTCAGTAACTACACTCAGTTGCTTCCGAGTCATCAGCATGGATCAGGGGTAGGGGTTGAGAGGCTTGTACTTAATATCGGGAGCTCGCTCGGTGGGGCATTAATTGCTATGTTGTATGGTCAACCTTACATGATGAACAAGATAGTTGATCTCTCATCGAATCCATTATCGGCTCAGTACAGTAATCTGGCTCTGTTACTTATGATGATGATTGCTCTTGCCACGTTCATTTTCACCAAAGTATTCCATAAAAATTTTAATCGCGTTGAATGATTGGAACGGACACCAGAAACCTCCCGATACAGGTACAGGGAGGTTTTTGGTAATCCTGATTTAAACACGCTTGGGTTCGGCATGAGCCGGCTTTTCTTCCAGAAAATAATCAAATATCATACAGCCTGCTCCTACAGCGACAGCATTATAACCAGTTGATGCTCTAATGATTTTAACCTGCAGGTTTTTATAGTGCTTTGTACGCTCCTGCACTGTTTTTAAAGTCATTTCATAGAAATCAATATTACCTCCCAGTCCACCCCCGATAATGACAATATCCGGGCGGAGTAACTGGACCAGATTGGTAATGCCAATACCATAATAATAGGCAGCATCCCGCACAATATCTGAACACAGCGGGTCCCCCTGCTTCAATGCATCCAATATATGATGGAATTTAATCTCATCTGCTTGGAGAGGTATGTCCAGAAGTGAAGAGGGTTTCCCGCGTTTTATTTGACGAATCACTTCATCTCTAACAGCAGGTAAACTGCTGTATGCTTCCAGACATCCATATGCTCCGCAAGCGCATTTTCTTCCGTGGACATCTACAGTGATGTGACCGAAAGATTCATCCATATCCAGTTTGCTGCCTACGACTTGTCCTTGCAGAATAATGCCACTTCGGATGCCAATTCCCGAGGAGGTATACACAAGATTTTCGGTTTCTCTCCAGTAATTGCTTCGATATTCACCCAAAGCAGCTAAATTAGCTCCATGATCAAGGAGAACCATTGTCGAGAAGCGTTTTTCTAAACTCTCAATGATCTTTAACTGATTCCATTCATTCGAAACTTCGTTTTTGAATTGAATCGCTCCACTCTCACGTTCAATTGATCCAATAGCACCTACTCCGATTCCAAGCAAGTGCTGTTGCTGCACCTGGTGCTTGAAGAGTATATTCTCGATGCTTTCATTGACTAGATCTAGTGTAGATTGAGGGGGAGAATTAAGGTCCATCTTAAACTTAACTTCATCTAAAACCTGTAAATTCAAGTCCAGGAGTAAAATAACAATAAATAAGCTGGATATCTCGACACCGACTAAATAATAAGAATCAGGTGTAATGACATAAAAGGCAGGCTTTCGGCCAACTTTGGGTTCAGCTGCTCCGCTATCGTAGATCAGACCTGCTTGTACTAATTCTTCAATAAGTCTCGAGCAGGTTGAATGTTTATATCCGCTTAGTTCAACCAACTCATTAATGCGAATCGGACCATGTTTGCGGACTAATGAGTACAAATTTTTTAAACTTTTGGTCTTGGGAGACATTAGACCTACAAATTCCTGTAACATAAAAGTCCTCCAATAATTAAAATATACGATTTATCTCTATTTTACCTTATTGTTTGTCACTCTCCTATATAGATTACTCTGCTTATATAAAATAAAGGAATAAAAAGGAAAAATCAAGTTGTTTATTTTTATAAATGAGAAAAAATAAACCGTTTTTTAAGTTTTTTTAGTATTTTTTTAAAAATAATTTCTTTTATGGCTCTATATTTTAATTTATGAATAATATTTTTTATCATTTTGAATTTAATTGTATTTACAAACTATAAAATGTGATCTATGATGTGATTATGAAAGCGATTTAAAAAATGGAGAGGGTGCGTGGCATGCAAGATGTAAAACGGAAAATTCAAGAAGCTGCAAGATTCATTGAGAATGAAATAGATAGCCTCCCGGAGATCGGTTTAATTCTTGGTTCAGGATTAGGTATACTTGCTGATTTAATTGAAAATGCAACAGTGATTCCATATCAATCCATCCCGCATTTCCCGATGTCTACGGTAGAGGGTCACGCAGGAGAATTGGTGTTTGGAAAAATTCATGACAAAAGCGTTGTGATGATGAAAGGACGTTTTCATTTATATGAAGGGTATGAGGCTCAGGATGTGACACTGCCAGTCCGTATTTTGAAAGCACTAGGCATTAATCATTTAATTGTAACCAATGCAGCTGGAGGAGTTAATGCAAGCTATGAGGTAGGAGATTTGATGCTGATTGTGGATCATATCAACAATATGGGGAAAAATCCACTGATTGGTCCAAATGATGCAGATCTCGGAGAACGTTTTCCAGATATGAGCGAAGCGTATAGCCGACGACTGATTCAAATTGCTCAAAGTGTAGCGAGAAAACAACAGTTTACTTTTAGGGAAGGCATCTACATGGGGAATTTGGGCCCAACTTATGAAACACCTGCTGAAGTAAGAATGGCACGTTTGGTGGGTGCGGATGCTGTGGGGATGTCTACGATTCAGTTATTGTTGCGAGACATGCGGGTATCGAGGTGCTGGGTATTTCATGTATTACAAACAAAGCAGCAGGGCTACTGCAACAAGCACTTTCTCACGAGGAAGTAATGGAAGCAGCAGAACAGGTAAAGCCCACATTCCTGAAGTTGGTACTCGAAATTATCAAGGAAATGTAATATGCATGGGAGGGTCTATGAGCGATAAAAACTATAAACGTGTATGTTTAATTGTACTGGATAGTGTGGGGATTGGTGAACTCCCTGACGCTAAACAGTTTGGAGATCAAGGTGCGCATACATTGGGTCATATTGCAGAGCGTGTACCGAAGTTCTTGCTTGAAAATTTGCAAAGTCTGGGGCTAGGAAATATAACTCGTATGTCTGGAATTGAGCCAATGGAAAACCCTAAGGCCTGTTACGGTAAAATGGCTGAAGTTTCAGTGGGGAAGGACACGATGACAGGACATTGGGAGCTCATGGGCCTAAAGATCACTTCGCCATTTAATGTTTACCCAAACGGATTTCCAGCAGAGCTAATCCGTTGTTTTGAGGAACGAACCGGGCGCAAAGTAATCGGCAATAAAGCAGCGTCTGGTACAGATATTCTTGACGAATTAGGTGAAGAGCAGCTCCGGACAGGAGCATGGATTGTGTATACTTCAGCGGATAGCGTGTTTCAGATTGCAGCCCACGAGGAGACAATTCCATTAAAGGAATTGTACGAGGCGTGCGAGATTGCCCGCGAACTGACACGGGATAGCGAGTTTAGCGTTGGACGTGTCATCGCAAGGCCATATACTGGAGAACCAGGTCATTTTGTGCGTACGGCAAACCGTCACGATTATGCGATATCTCCTCCGGCTCCCACTTTAATGAATGCAATGAAAGATGCTGGACTTGATGTCATAGCTGTCGGAAAAATCAATGATATTTTCTGTGGTCAGGGCGTTACAGAGGCAATTTCAACTAAAAATAATCTGGATGGCGTTATGAAAACAATCTCTGTACTAAACAAAGAGTTTACAGGTCTGTTGTTTACGAATTTGGTCGATTTCGACTCACTGTACGGGCATCGCCGTGACCCCGAAGGTTATGCAATGGCCCTGGAGCAATTCGACGCTCTTTTGCCTTACATTATGGAACACATTACAGCAGATGATTTATTAATTATTACAGCTGATCACGGTAATGACCCGACACATCCGGGAACGGATCATACACGTGAATATGTTCCTGTGCTCTTATATAGTCCTGCAATCAAAAATCCATCCAGTGTAGGGATTCGTGAAGCATTTTCTGACCTGGCAGCTACGCTGGCTGAGAACTTCGGTGTTCCGAGTACAGGTCAAGGCACATCCTTTTATAATTATTTGAAATGATATCTAATCCGATGGGGGATATTTTAATGTCTGATAAAAAAACATTGACGATTGTATACACAAACGACTTTCATGCTCAAGATAAACCCGTTCGTGCAACTTGGATTGAAGGCAGTCCGATGATGGGCGGTGCTGCTTATATGGCCAGCTATATAAACAAAATTCGCAATACGGAGCCGAATGTACTTGTGCTGGATGCAGGGGATATTATTACAGGGCCACCAATCAGTTTTTTGACGAATGGGGAAGCGCCGCTCGATCTTTATAATACCATTGGATTTGACGCTTCTTGTGTTGGAAATCATGAATTTGATCATGGTGTCCCCAATGCAAGGAAGTTGATTGCGCAAGCTCAATTCCCATTTTTGTCTGGAAGTATTTTTTACAAAGGAACGAATATCTTGTTCGCCAAGCCTTATGAAATGATTGAAAAAGATGGATTAAAGATAGGTATTATCGGCATACACGGAAAAAAGGCTGGTTACGAGACGATTCAGGTAGATCTCGTGAAAGAACTTGAATTCCGCGAACAGGAGTCGTTGCTTCAGGAATACGTTCATCTTCTGCGTCCTCACGTTGATTTAGTTATCGTACTTGCTCATGAGGGAGTCCCCGCTGAGCAATCAACGACAGATCGCGTTGTTGACGTGGAAGAGGATTTTGAAGAGGATGTGCGCATGTGCAACAACGTGAAGGGGATTGACTTGATGATTACGGGTCATGCACATAAATCCATCATCAAACCTTACGTAGCTTCAGAGACAGGTACATTGCTCTGTTCTACACGTGGTTTGGGGACTTTTGTGGGCTATTTACAATTACAAGTGGATCAGACCGAGAAGAAAATTATATCTTATGAAGGTCATCTGGAACCGATTTATACTGATCTTATCGAACCTGATCCTGTTGTCGCTGCCCGAGTGGAGTATTGGGATAACCGATTGAAAGAGCTGATTGAAGAGAAAATAGGATATGCGGAGTACGATTTGTCCCGTAACTATTTTGGAGAATCATTACTCGGCAATATCGTTACAGACGCTGTTCGTTTATATACAGGAGTGGATGCAGTGTTTACTGCTCCAGGTGGTTTGCGTGCCGATATTGATCAGGGAGAGATCACGGTTGGACATGTTATTAATGCAGTGCCGTTTAATAACAATATCCTTGTGATCGAAATGACTGGACAGGAACTCAAGGAGGTACTTGAGCAGAGCGCAAGCATGACAGCGGGTATATTGGAGCAATCAGGCATTGAATTTGTTATTGATCCTGAAGCTGAGAAAGGTTGTCAAGTGTCTGGTGTTATGATCAATGGTCAGCCTCTTCAAGAGGACCGCATTTATAAAGTGGCTTCCGATGATTTCACTTGCAAGGGTGGAGATGGTTTCACAGCTTTTCTCAAAGGGAGCAATATACGAGACACGTCCATGATTATGCGTGATATTGTAATTGACTACATTCGTAAGACGGGGCAAGTCAAGCCGCTGATCGAGAAACGTGTCAAATTTAAAGATTCTGCGGTCTCTTCTTCATAGCTGAGGGTACTGGAAGGAAGGTTATATCGCGTGCTCGAGAACGAAGAAAGGTCGATCGTAAAGGTGAATTCACTTAAAAAGGAAATTCTTTCAGGAGTTATATCGTTTTTTACTGTTGTATACATTATTGCCGTTAATGCATCTATACTACATGACGCGGGGATTCCGCTGGAAGCTGGTGTTATTGCCACAGTGCTTACATCATTTTTAGGCTGTCTTGTTATGGGAATTTGGGCAAATGCTCCAATTATTCTTGTACCCGGCATGGGTATCAATGCATTATTCACGTATACTATTGTTCAGTCTATGGGACTCTCTTGGCAAGAAGCACTGGGTGCAGTTTTTATTTCGGGACTACTGTTTATAGTTGTAGCATTTACACCAGTGGCAAGGTGGCTTTCGGTTTCGATACCTGATGCATTGAAAGAGGCAACAACAATAGGTATTGGTCTTTTTCTCACCTTCATCGGGTTGCAGAAAAGCGGCATTGTTGCTGCGAGCTCTACTACGTTTGTAACCCTTGGTGACTTTAGCAAACCCAATACCATCCTTACACTGGGAACTCTGGTTATAGCATTAATATTGTTTATTCGGAAGGTTCCTGGCAGCTTCCTAATTACAATTATTGCAGGAACAGTCCTTGCAATGGCTTTTGGTCAAGTGCACATCGATTTCCAGGAGACCAACTCATTCTCGATACAATCCTATTGGAATGTTGTCGGTAGTATGTCCTTTAATGCAATAGGTTCAATGACATTCTGGGTCGCTACCTTAACGTTAGCCTTGGTCATTGTTTTTGAAAATATTGGTTTGGTATATGGACATTTGAATATGATTGAGAAGCCTGAGAAATTTGAACGGTCATTACAAGCGAATGCATTATCATCAATCTTTGCAGGTATTTTTGGCACAAGTCCTACGGTGTCCACAGTAGAAAGTGCCGCAGGAATTACAGCAGGTGGCAGATCAGGGATCACTTCCGTTGTGACCGGATTAATGTTTCTGATATCCCTGTTTTTTATTCCCCTGATTAAACTTATTCCGGACAGTGCCATTGCCCCTATCCTAATCATTGTTGGGGGGTTGATGATTTCCAATGTTCAACGTATCAATTTCAAGGAATTCGCCGAAGGCTTCCCTGCCTTTCTGATCATTGTGCTGATTCCTCTCACTTACAGCATTGTAGATGGTATGGCCTTTGGCTTCATCAGTTATACCATCCTTAATCTGGCTGCTAGCAATAGAAAAAAGGTACCGTTCGCTTTATATATGATTTCGACTTTATTTTTAGTTAATTTTATCGTGCATTGGGTTTGAAGACTGGAGCTGGTGCAATGAATTGGTTCAGATACATGGATGTCCGTAAATTAATTCCTATCTTCGTCGTTTTTTTCAAATTGGGGCCTTCCACTTTTGGCGGGGGATATGCGATGGTGGCTGCGATAGAGCGCGAGGTTGTTGACAAAAAGCAGTGGCTAACCTCTTCAGAGATGAGTGATATGATCTCGATTGCAGGCTCCGCACCTGGCGGGGTAGCCGTTAACTCCGCTGCTTTCGTTGGATACAGGCTGGCAGGAATATCAGGTGCAGTCACCGCTGTATTGGCGATTACACTGCCCACGTTTTTTATCGTATTTATATTAAGTATATTTGGGATGATGTTTAAAGATGTTCCTAAAGTAGAGGCTGCTCTGAAGGGTGTCCATGCAGCAGTTGTGGCTTTAATTATTGTTGCTGCCTATAAAATGGGAAAAACCTCGATTATGGATTTTGCTACGTTAACGATTACGGGAAGCTGTATTGCCATGCTTTTATTTACTAACATCCATTCTCTCATTCTTATTCTAGCTGGGCCAGTTGTCGGTATTCTAATTATTGTTATAAAACGAGTCATTGGCATTGCAGCACCTACAGAAAAGGAGAAACAGGTCCAAAAAACGAATCTGAATTATCCTGAATACTACATTTAGAAGGTGATGATTGCATTGCTGTGGGAGCTATTTTTTGTATTTTTGAAAATAGGGGCGTTTTCCTTTGGTGGCGGATATGCCGTTATGACTCTCATAGAGCAGGAGGTCATAGCTCGGGGGTGGATCAGATCAGAGGATTTCCAGGAAATTGTTGCGATCGCAGGTATGGCGCCAGGTTCGATTGCCACCAATACAGCGACTTTAATTGGATATAATCATCTAGGAATCCCAGGTGCAATCATTTCAACAGTTGGCATCATTTTTCCATCGCTCGTTATTGTTGTTGCGTGTTCCTCCATATTTTTAAAACTACAGAAAAATGTATGGCTACGTTCATCCTTCTATGGGCTGCGTCCCGTTGTTACTGGATTAATAGTTTATGCAGCAATTCATTTCGGGATTGGGAGAGATGAAGGAGCGATTTTTAATTGGTCCACCTTTGGAATGATCGTATTATGTGCCGGCAGTCTGATTGCTGTAATGAAATATAAAATCCATCCATTTGCAGTTATTTTATTGGCTGCTGGAGGTGGCATTATTCTTTTTTGAGAAAAAGAACGAAAAAACATCTTAAAGCTCCTGATTTAAGGCAGGTAGCGTTAAGGTGTTTTTGGTTTGCGGTCGCATTCAAGATCATTAAACAGTACATATTACGCATTTGACGATATGTTATATAGATTTTTAACTGATACAATGAAGGGACAGTTGTGTAGTAAAACCGCTGGGAGGAACGAAGGAATGGAAAAAAGGAAACTGGGAAAGACATCGCTGGACGTACCTGTTTTGAGTTTTGGGGCATCTTCGCTTGGTTCTGTATTTCGTGATATTGATCGCGAGGAAGGCATTCGGACCGTTCATGCGGCTGTGGATGCAGGCATGAATTATATAGACGTTTCGCCGTATTATGGCTTGACCAAGGCAGAGACGGTGCTTGGTGAGGCGATCCGCAGCTTGCCGCGCAGCTCATATACGTTATCCACCAAAGCTGGACGTTACGGTGAGAACGAGTTTGATTTTTCACGCAAACGTATTCTGGGTAGTGTGCAGGAAAGCCTGGCTCGACTGCATACCGACTATATTGATATTTTATTTCTGCATGATATTGAATTTGTGGAACCTGAAATTATTGTTGAAGAGGCTTTCCCGACGCTGTTGGAGCTGAAAGAGAAAGGCATTATTCGTTATGCCGGTATCTGTGGCTTGCCGCTGCAGTTGTTCGAGCAGATGCTGCCGCAGGTCAATGCGGATGCGATTATTTCTTATTGTCATTATGCCTTGAATGATACTTCGTTGTTATCCCTTCTGCCTTTGCTGGAGGAAAAAGGGGTTGGACTTGTAAACGCTTCACCTCTATCGATGGGATTGCTTAGCACACGCGGGACACCCGAATGGCACCCGGCGGGTGATCGGGTGAAAGAGCTCTGTCTGAAGGCAGCTCGCTTCTGCCAGGAGCAGGGGAGCGATATCGCCAAGCTGGCCGTGCAATTTTCCACAGCCAATGAACAGATTCCGACAACGCTGGTGAGCAGTGCAAGTCAGCGTAACATTATGAATAATGCGAGCTGGATTGAAGAGCCGATGGATCATCAGCTTTTGGAAGAGGTGCTGCGTATTCTGGCTCCGTTGAACAACGAAACGTGGTCAAGCGGGCTTGCACAGTATAATACGAACATAAACACAACGCTGAATGCAACCAAGGAGGAACAGGCATGAGAGCTATCGTATGTGAAGAAATAGATCGTTTGGTGCTGAAAGAGCTGCCGCAGCCAAAAAGAGCTGAAGGAGAAGCGCTGGTCGCGATTCAACGTATCGGCATCTGCGGTACAGATCTGCATGCGTACAAAGGCAATCAGCCGTTCTTTACGTATCCACGTGTGCTCGGTCATGAGCTGGCTGGTATTATTGAAGAGATTGGCCCGAATGCGGCGGGCTTGCAGCCTGGAGATCAAGTCAGCATTATCCCTTATCTGCACTGCGGACATTGTATTGCTTGTCGTTCAGGCAAGACAAATTGTTGTGCATCGATGCAAGTGATGGGAGTACACGTTGATGGGGGCATGAGAGAACGCATTACAGTACCTGTTTCTCATCTGCTGAAGGCAGATGGTTTAACACTGGATGAGACAGCCATGGTGGAACCGCTTAGCATCGGGGCTCACGCCGTTCGCAGAGCCGCACTCCAGCCGGGAGAACGTGTAGTCGTCATTGGTGCAGGGCCTATCGGACTCGGTGTGATGGCTTTTGCCAAGCAGGCAGGTGCTTACGTTATTGCAGTAGATCGTAATCTGGACAGGCTGGAGCTTAGCCGAACCTGGGCCGGAGTAGACGAGACGGTACAGGCGGATGATCAGGCATTACAGCGCGTGTCCGAGATCACTGACGGAGACTATGCGACGGCTGTATTTGATGCAACAGGTAATGTTCATTCCATGAACGGCGCTATTCCCTACGTGGCACACGGCGGGCAATTAATCTTCGTTGGTCTGGTTAAAGCAGACATCACGTTCCATGACCCGGAGTTTCATAAACGGGAGATGAGTATGCTAGGTAGTCGGAACGCAACACGTGAGGACTTTGAACTGGTGCTCTCCACGCTGCGCAGCAAAAAATTAAGTATGGATGGCTATGTTACACATCGTGCTGCATTTGATGAGCTGCCAACAGCAATGGATGCCTGGCTGTTGCCCGAAACTCAAGTGGTGAAAGCTATTGTTGAATTATAATTTCATATAAATTTATATTTGCGGCAGGTTAAACGAAGAACGCTCTCTTCCCATGTGATGAGTATGGATATTAATCCATCTCCTCATCAGGGGAGAGAGCGTTTTGTTATAATGCTTGTGTTTTTTCAATCCGTACAATGCAATGTTATTTTTCCGGGTTATTTTTCTGGATTCGCTACAATGCCTGCATACGGATCAATATGGCGAACGATCGTTTTCAGCCAGATCATCTCCAGGAAATGCACTTCGTAATAAAGTGCTCCTGGAATCTGACCGATCCAGCCTGCTGCTCCAGCGATGGGGGAGGACTCCGCAGCAGGGAGGCTCTGTGGTTCCCTGCGCAGGCGCTTGCGCACAGCTTTTTCAACTTGAGTGCTTTGTATCGTGAGAATGCATATGCTGCGTTTCGTGGAGAATCCCCGGAATGCAAGGTATACCATTTCATAGGCAATCAGATAAGCGATGACAGAATACATGGCCTGATCCCAGCCAAAAACAACACCAGCAGCTGTCAGGATGATCAAGTTAAGCAGTAAGATTATTTTTTCGATAAGCAGCCGTTTCCCGCTAAAGACACGTTCAGGCGGCCGGGAGGACGGATCACCGATTTCCAGCGTATCCAGTGTCCCGCCATACCGAACGACCAGCCCGATTCCGAGCCCCAGACATAAACCGCCAAACATGGCAGCAGCCAAGGGATGCTCGACGAGCGGCGGCATCGGATGTAGCACAATGGCACCGATCGAAAAGACAACAAGACCCAGAACAGTAACCAGTACAAATTTTTTCTTCACAATTCTGTATGATAAAAATATAAACGGAACGTTGAATAGAAACAGGAATAATCCGATTCGAAGCTCAGTCCAATGTGCAAAAAGGGAAGAGATTCCCGTTATGCCGCCAATAATGATTTTATTGGGATGCAGAAACAATTCAAGTCCCACGGAGGCCAGAATCCCGCCAACAATGACCAGAAACAGGTTTAACCAGCGGTGAGAAGGCGATATGCTGGTCTTCTTGGCAGTGTGTGGCGCCGGATTAGCCGATATCAGAGGTGCTTTCACAGGTCATCCTCCTTATGTGCGGCTTTCGAGCCATTCTCCCTGGGGTGTTCACAGAAAGTTCGGCGTGCAGCCACTTAGTTACTTGATTCGTTCAATTGTCTGCTCTGTACAAACATGGAATTTATCCTTCTTTCTGCAGCACTTTAGGTTCCTCTTTCTTTTTGCGTGCATCTTTGAACTTAAATATTTTATTCAACAAATTAAATACATGTTTGGATTCCTTGGTTAACAGTGGTCCAAGTATAGCCAGAATCAATACATATAGTGCAGCAAACGGCTGAAGTAATGGTAACAGTCCGCCCGCTTTACCCATGTTTGCCATAATAATTGAAAATTCTCCACGAGATACAATCGTTAATCCGATATTAGCGGATGCCTTCGGTGACAGACCTGCGCTTCGCCCAGCCAGCATGCCTGCAAGGAAGTTACCAAACAATGTGATCACAACGGCAATCAATGCGAGCCATACGGCTTCACCACCCAGAGATAACGGGTCAATAGAGAGTCCGAAGCTGAAGAAAAAGATCGCTCCGAAGAAATCACGGAATGGCAGGATCAAATGTTCGATCCGTTTCGCATGCTCGGTTTCGGCAAGCACAAGACCGACCAGCAAAGCACCGATCGCTTCAGCAACATGAATCGTTTCGGAGAAGCCGGCAACCAGGAACAATGCACCGAAAACAACAAGTGAAAATAATTCGTTGGAACGGATTTTGAGCAGTTTATTCAGGAGCGGTGTAGCTTTGCGTCCGATAATGATAACAATCAGCATGAAGCCAAGAGCGATCAATGCAGACAGGATTACACCTCCGATAGAGGATGAATCACTGAGTACTAGTCCGGAAAGAATCGAAATATATACCGCGAGGAAGACGTCCTCAAACATAATAATGCCAAGAATCATTTCCGTTTCCGGATTCGCAGTTCGTTTCAGATCCACCAGCACCTTGGCGACAATTGCACTGGATGAGATCGTGGTAATCCCTGCAATCACAAGAGCTTCAGCTGCCGGGAAGCCGGAGGCGAAACCAAAGACTAATCCCAATGTAAAGTTAATCCCGATATAGATCGAGCCGCCGACTACTATGGAGCGACCCGACTTGACCAGACGGCCTACAGAGAACTCCAGCCCCAGATAGAACAGGAGGAACAGGATACCGATGCGGCCCATAAAATCAATAAACGGCTGACTTTCAATGAAACGGAAGTCCAGATGCCAGATTTGCATGGCATGTGGCCCCACGGCCATACCGATCAGAATATAAAAGGGTACAACCGAAAATCTCAGTTTTGCGGATAAAAGGCCGGCTGCTGCAATGAGCACCAGTGCCAGACCTACTTCAAAGATCAAATGATCCATCGAGTTACCCCCTTCCCGTCAGGAGGAGGGACTTGAAAAGCTTCTGCTGGTTGCGTTCGCCAACGGCAACAACCGTCGAATCTGCACTAATCACAACCTCCGGACCTGGGCTGATGTGTTTTTTGTGATTTTTCTCCACAACAGCAATGACCGTTGCGCCAGAGTTTTGACGTACATTCAATTCTCCAATGGATTTGCCAATGCATCCGAACGAGGCTTCAATTTTATACCACTCGATAATCAGGTCGTCAAACGTTACTTCAATATTTTCAAGCTGTTTTGGTTTATAGGTTAGTCCACCCACGATGGCTGCAATTTGTCTCGCTTCATTGTCGTCCAGCGTAATCATGGAGATGCTTTGATCCGGATCTTCATATTCAAAATGATACATCTCCCGGCGTCCATCATCGTGAATAATAATAACGATTTTGTCACCGCTGCTTGTTTCAATCTGAAATTTCTTGCCGATTCCCGGCAAATCTGTTTCGCGTACATCCATGGATAGTATGCCTCCTTAGTAGTTGAGGCTGGCCATAGAAGGAAGCCTTGCTTCCCGATATCAGGTCATCTGCTGCTCAAGCGGAACATCAAATGGTGCGGGGAAACAGAGCCAGTAATTCCTGACGCAGCCGAATATATGATGTAAAAAGGATTTAGTTTGCAAATTAAGGTACAGCAAAATAAGAGCTGCAATTGTGTGTTTCCGATGATCGTGTGTTTCAAATCTAACGTTCACATAAAGGGTTGTAGGTTATGCACGAGAACACCGTCTTCATGGAAGAGGTGGCTCCATGCGCAGGCATCCGGTAAAATACGGCAAACAGGCTCTTATCGAGCGCTGGCGTATTTGGGTGCCATTGGAGAGAGGGATAAATACATACTGGTATACTTGATTGGCAGCAGAAATAATCTGCGTTTGAACAAACAATACCACGGTTTGAAAGACAGACCTGCAGTGGGAATTCGCAGCACAATCAAGAGTGCGAGGACAAGAAATACAGGCTTGGTTTGCGTTACAGCAGCAAGCTTGGACATGACTTGTGTATTTTTGCGAATGGCAGGTTTGTGCTGTGACTCGGGTATTTGAACCAGTACTTCGAGCACTTCTTTATTCGAAGTGGCGTCAACGGATACACCAACGGCAGATTCAGACTGCATTGGAATGGGGAAGCACAGCGCCTGAAAAACGCACAAAATGATGATAATCGCGTGATGAAGCAGTCTAGGATGTGGTCTCATTGTTGGCTTCCCTCCTTCCGTGAAACATACTGTTATAAAAATAATAACACATTTTTGTCTTAACTCCAAACCATTCATTGCATGTTTTCAAAACGTTCATTTTATGCTGAGAAATCATGACACCCTTTCCATCAAACCGCTTCGTATATCCCTGTAGGCCTTGCCATATACTTTGAAGAGAAAGGAAAGGAGTGATTTGAATGGAACTGTTTGCAGTATGGACCGATGTGTCTGGACAGGTGGAGGCAGATCGCTTTTATCAGTGCATCAAGGAAAAAGTCAAAGGTTTACATATAAGCAAGAGAGGTTTTCGTCTCAGCTTCAAACAAAAAGATGGCAGAGCAGTCTGGATATGCAGGGGCAATGAAAATCACGAGCATTTTCAGCAGTGGCTTCCCCAAATCAGTGATCTGTTATCCTATGGCATTGCGGATTTTATTATGGAGATGCACGAACGAACCATTGTAGAGGATATGATTGCCAAAACATGTTCAGTTATGGATGAGCACGAAGTGGAAAAGGTTCATCGGATCTGTATGCCCCTGCTGTTTAACGGTGATCTGGATCAGCCCGGCCTTCGCGAGCGGCGCCGTGAAACACTGGCCAAAAGTCTGCGCCAGGATCTGGAGGAGGTTCACTTTTTTCCTTTGGAAGGTCTGATGAATTTTCGTATCCGTTCCTACAAGCAGGAGCTTCAGGAGCTGGTGGAATACGCGCTGGATGAATTCTGGATGGATCGGCAGTACGAGGAGTTCATGGGCCTGCTTAAATACTTTGTATTTTTCCAGGAGGCAAAGGTTCCCTTGATCCATCTGATCCATAAAGACAAACATGAGTTCCAGGTGCTTGATGCAGGTTTTAATCTGCTGCCGGTCAAGAAGGATGAGCAGGTAGTCGTTGAGATGCCGGGCATCGAACTGGAGATGGATATTGAAGATATGATCGTGAGTACGCTTATTTCGATATCACCGGAAAAGGTCATGCTGCATACCAGCACACCGGAGCTGCCGATCATCTCCACGATATGCCAGATTTTCGAGGACAAGGTTGAGATATGCCATCAATGTCCCGAGTGTGAAGTGCTTCGGTCGGTATTGCTGACAGGTCTTGACGCAGGCGATCTCGGCAATTATAATAACTGTTGATCCGTGATTCGTTCACGGAAAGGTGCAATACAATGAACTTGATAAGCAAAAGCGATGACAAAGACAAGAGCCACATGCCTGATCGGTGCAGAGAGAGGAACCTGGGCTGAAATTTCCTCCGGATATCACATATGGTTTACCCCTTTGGAGCTGCAATTTTGAAAATAAAACCGGATTATTCCACCATCTCAGTAGATGGGCGTGTTTTGTGAGTAAGGATCTGCCGGGTCATGCCCGTTAACGACATGCCAATGAGGGCTGCTTTCCTTCTACAGGAATAATCAGCTGAATTAGGGTGGAACCACGAGTATAACACTCGTCCCTTGACCGGGACGGGTGTTTTTTGCGTTCCTGCCGTTATGCTGGGCATCGGGAGGCGCATTAGATGACTAAGTCCAAAATGAAAGACAATGAAGATGTACGATGTTTATTTTACAGGAGGATGAGACAAATGGCAGTTAACATTAAACTACCGGATGGTTCGGTACGTGAGTATGCGGATGGCAGCAGTATTGAGGATGTAGCCGCTTCGATCAGCAGCGGTCTTCGTAAAAATGCGGCAGCAGGCAAGCTGGATGGCATCGTTGTGGATTTATCTACTCCAATTCATGAAGGCGCACTGGTGGAGATCGTTACGCTGGATTCCCCCGAAGGTCTTGAAGTGATGCGTCACAGTACAGCGCACTTGCTGGCTCAGGCGGTTAAACGTTTGTACGGAAACAAAGAGGTGCATCTGGGCGTAGGACCCGTCATTGAGGATGGATTTTATTATGATATGGACCTTGAACATCCGCTGAACCCGGAAGATTTGCAGAAGATTGAAAAGGAAATGGAACGCATCGTCAATGAAAATCTGCCAATCGTGCGCAAGGAAGTCAGCCGCGAGGAAGCGATTAATATTTTCAATGAAGTCGGTGACCCATACAAACTGGAGTTGATTAATGCTTTGCCGGAGGATAGCGTAATTACGATCTATGAGCAAGGCGAATTTTTTGACTTGTGCCGTGGACCACACGTGCCATCGACAAGCAAAATTAAAGTGTTCAAGCTGATGAACGTAGCTGGCGCTTACTGGCGTGGAGACAGCAAAAACAAAATGCTGCAGCGTGTATACGGTACGGCTTTTGTGAAAAAAGCACAGCTGGACGAGCACCTGCACTTCCTCGAGGAAGCACGTAAACGTGATCACCGCAAACTGGGTAAAGAGCTTGAAATGTTCACCTTCTCCCAGCTTGTAGGTCAAGGGCTGCCGATCTGGCTGCCGAATGGTGCCAAGCTGCGCCGTACCTTGGAGCGTTACATTGTGGATCTGGAAGAAAGCCTTGGATATCAACACGTATATACGCCGGTTCTGGGTAATGTTGAGCTGTACAAAACCTCTGGTCACTGGGAGCACTATCAGGAGGATATGTTCCCGAAAATGATTATGGATAACGAAGAACTGGTTCTTCGTCCGATGAACTGTCCTCACCATATGATGGTGTACAAATCCAACATGCACAGCTACCGTGATCTGCCGATCCGTATTGCCGAACTCGGCATGATGCATCGTTATGAGATGTCAGGTGCGTTGACAGGTCTGCATCGTGTCCGTGCGATGACATTGAATGATTCTCATATCTTTGCACGTCCAGATCAGATCAAGGAAGAGTTCGCTCGTGTCATTGAGTTGATCCAGACGGTGTATAAAGACTTCGGTATTCACGAATATCGCTTCCGTCTGTCTTATCGTGATCCGAAAGACACCGAGAAATACTTCCAGAACGATGAGATGTGGGAAATGTCCCAGCGCATGCTGCGTGAAGTTGTGGAAGAGCTGGATCTTCCATTCTATGAGGCCGAAGGCGAAGCGGCATTCTATGGTCCGAAGCTCGACGTTCAGATCAAAACAGCACTGGGCAAAGAAGAGACATTGTCTACGGTTCAACTGGACTTCCTGCTGCCTGAGCGCTTCGAACTTGAGTATGTTGGTGATGATGGACAGAAGCATCGTCCAGTTGTTATTCACCGTGGCGTAATCAGTACAATGGAGCGTTTCACTGCATTTTTGCTGGAGAACTTCGCAGGTGCATTCCCGCTCTGGCTGTCTCCTGTTCAAGCCAAAGTCATTCCGGTATCCGGCAACTATGACGAGTATGCGCGTGAAGTTGAAGCGAAGCTGAAACGTGCAGGCATCTCGGCCGAAGCGGATCTTCGCAACGAGAAGCTGGGTTACAAAATCCGTGAAGCGCAGCTGGAGAAAATGCCGTACATGTTCGTTGTGGGCGAGAACGAGAAAAATGCAGCATCGGTATCCGTTCGTAAACGCGGAGAAGGTGATCTGGGTATGAAGCTGGTGGACGAGATCGTTGCCCAGTTGAAAGAGGAAATTTCTTCAAGACAAGTTTAATGCCTAATGCCTTGTGAAACAAACGTAATATAAATATGTATTTTCAAAATAAAACGGAAGCCGTCTGAGAAACAGGGAAGCACCCCTGTGTATCAGACGGTTTTTTGACGTGTAATCATGCGCTCTATATTGGACAGGGTATAGAATACATGTTTTTTGGTAACCCTTTGCAAGTGAGGGGGAGGTTATACCATGAACATGAAAAAGTATGTTTCAAATGTGAATGAAAACAAGTTCATCATCATGTGCTGCTTTATCTTTGCTGGAATTTTGATGAGTTTCAATCAGGCCCAGGCCTATATATTTGAAGAGGAAAGTACGGTCCTGCATGTACAGCCAATTAAAACGGATGAAGATCACGAAGTGGCCCAAGGTGCAGCATTGGAGCGACCATCCAGGTTAGGCCAGGCTCAACCGCTGCATACGGACGAGGCCCAATTAACGACTTTAGCATACATGGCTTTGATGTGGTCGCCGCAGCCGATTGTGCTTCCAAAGCCCGAGCTTCAGGCGAAACGAGTGGTTGACCCGGTTGATCCGGGCATGCCAGTGCTTGCGCCGCGTTCGGAACAAATTTTGGGCACGAAAAAAGTGACTGCAACGGGGTATACAGCAGGTGTTGAATCAACTGGCAAAACACCGAAGCATCCTCAATACGGCATCACATATTCAGGTGTAAAGGTACGTCGGGACAAGGAAACGGTCTCTACTATCGCTGCTGATCCGAAGCTGTTTCCGATGGGCTCCATTTTGTATATTCCCGGTTACGGTTATGGAATTGTTGCAGATACCGGGTCGGCGATCAAAGGAAACAAAATTGATCTTTACTTTCCAACGACAAAGCAGGTATACAAAGAATGGGGCAAAAAGGATGTAGAGGTTCAAGTGATCAAGCAGGGCGGCGGGAAATGTACGGAGGAAATGCTTAAAGAGCTGTCCAAAGCCATTGATGTCTACAAAACCGTTCCGGATTCCTGGCTTGATAAGGCCATCTGATATGGAATGTGTTGCCTGAATAACAGCAAGCCGCTCTTCACATAATATTGACTGGGGACGAACCCCGCACTGCCATGTGCAGTGTAAATATGAAGAGAGAGGTGATTCGTTGTGGCTAAAAAATCACAAGGGTACCAAACGCCTAACGAGAAGTATGATGCTGAGTTTGGTCAGGAGAATGGAAGTGCTGCTTCTAAAGTGAAGCAAGCTGCTCAAAACAAAGTACAAGACAATTTCCAAACACCTGATGAAAAATATAATGCCGAGTTTGGTGTGGAAAACACAGGTCAAACGGGCCGTGCAGGCAAACTGAAAAAGTAAGTTTTGCCACTCATCTAATGGGATGCAGTGCAAAACGAATGATATTACGAAGTACAAAACATCTAATGGTATGAAATGCAAAATGGAGTCGGTATAACACCCTGGGGCAGCAGCTCCGGGGTGTTTCTATGTATTCTTTTCTTTATTGTGTATTCGAACAAATATTAATAATTATTTAACATAATGTTCCTCCAGGCTCGGTCTCGGGACTGAGACAACTTCCACCTGTCGGCGCTGTTAACATCATCTCGTCTGATGTACACTGGATTTATAATAACGACGAAGGAGAAATGAGTGATGAAACGATCTACGCTTGAACGCTGGTGGGTTGGCATACCTCTTATCGCTATTGGTGCAATGATCTTGCTCAAACAATTGGGATATGACATTGATGTAGGATATATTTTCAGAACATATTGGCCGGTATTCCTGATCTGGTGGGGAGTCAAAGGGTTGACGGAGATTCGGCGTCATGGTGGATATGCTGCTTTTGGGCCAGTAATCGTCTTGTCCATAGGGGGATTTTTCCTTGCACGCAATTTGGGTGTGATCGGATACTCGATCGGAGAATTCATTCGTTATCTGATCCCGATTCTGTTGATCGGTGGCGGTTTGTATGTATTGATCGGACCTGGGCAGCGTGACCGGAAACATCATGGAAAAGGAAGTATGACCCCGCCTTCACCGCCTGAGCAGCCATATCAGCCTTTGTCTGAGAAGGATTTGGAGATGCCTTCGTCATTTGACGAAGAGTTCGAGAAAACGTTTGGCAAGCCAAATCAGGAGTCCATTTCAGGCAAGCAGCAATCGTTTCATTCGGGTGAGCAGCAGAATGTAAACAGCGGTGGTAAGGATTCGTTTGACAAGCACTACAATACCCATTCGGGAGAACAGAAATATGGAGGTTTCGGTCACTCCCATAGCTATGGTTATCATGAAGATTACGGGACCAAAACATTTAATAAATCTACGTTTATTGGCGACTTTCATATGGGTAAGGAAGTATTCTCGCTGAAACCGATGAATATCTCCTCATTTATTGGGGACACGGTGATTGATTTAACCAAGGCGCAAATTGCTTATGGAGAGACCAAAATTGTCATTTCACATTTTATCGGTGATGTGAAGGTATTTGTTCCAGAGGATATGGATCTGGGCATCTCGTTAACAACGAATTCGTTTATCGGAGACATGAAGCTTCTGGATCACAAACGTGGCGGTTTTATGAGCAGCGCGCAGGAAGAAACTCCACATTATATGGAAGCTGGTAAAAAAGTGCGAATTATTGCCAGTGTGTTTATCGGTGACGTCAAAGTGAATAAGGTGGGTTAACACATGATTCGAACGATTCTCAAAGCGAATAAATGGGAACTGATGACGTATTTTGTGTTAACCGGGTTGATCACACTGGGCGGATTCTATCTGTTATATGGGGATGTGCTTGCAGGTACGAATCGCAATCGGGCATGGACCTTTATTGGAATTGTCGTTGCAGGCACGATTGTTACGGGATATATCGCGGCGCTTCGCCTGCAACGGAAAATTGATCTGCTCGATCTGAACATGCTTAAAGTGTCCAAAGGCAATATGGCCGTACGTATGCCGGAGGCTGATGATGCTTCATTTGGGCGGGTGTATCAGGAATTTAATGTGATGATGGAATCCATTGAAAATAAAATGAGATTGCTTCAGCGGCTGGGCGAGCAGGAAGTCATTGAGAAGGAGCAGGCTTCTGAACGTGCAGTGATCGAGGAACGCAAGCGAATGGCAAGAGACCTGCATGACACCGTCAGTCAGCAATTGTTCGCCATGCATATGTCGGCTTCATCGCTGCCGCGTCTGATGGAGATGAATCCTGAGCATGGACGCACTGTGCTGCACCAGTTAATTCAGATGTCTCATACTGCACAGCGTCAGATGCGCGGATTGATTGCCCAGCTTCGCCCGGTAGAACTGGAAGGGCGTGATCTGGCAGCTGCGCTGGACAGCTGGTTCCCTGACTACTGCCGGCAAAACGGACTTAAAGGTGTGAAAGAGCTGGAACTGGATGGCGGAGTCTCGGATGCCATTGAGCACCAGCTGTTTCTCATTATTCAGGAGGCTGTAGCGAATGTTGTCAAACATGCGGAAGCCGGACTGGTCAGCCTGGCGATTCGGGAATCTGAGCATCAGATCAGCATGAGCATCAGTGATGACGGGCATGGTTTCCTGCAGCAAACCGAACGTCCAGGGTCATACGGTTTGTCTACGATGCGGGAACGTGCGGAGAAGCTCGGCGGACAGGTACAGATTATATCCAAGCCTGGAGCCGGTACAACGGTACGGGTGCTCATCCCGAAATTTCAGAATGTGTCAGAGGGGGAAACGGAATGAACGGCAAAGTTAACGTAATGATTGTGGATGACCATGATATGGTTCGGATGGGTTTGAAAACATATCTGATGCTGGAGCCTGCTTTTCATGTGATGGCAGAAGCGGGGAATGGTCAGGACGCGCTGGAACAGCTTCGTCAGATGAAGGATACGGATAAGCCGGACCTGATTCTCATGGATCTGATGATGCCAGTCATGAATGGAGCTGAGGCGACTAAGGCCATCATGTCCGAATTTCCAGGTATGAAAATTGTGATGCTGACCAGTTTCCTAGAGGATGACCTTGTTGTTCAAGCGATTGAAGCAGGAGCGGTCAGTTATGTGCTGAAAACCGTCTCTGCCGAAGAACTGATCTACGCTCTTCAAGGTGCAAACAGGGGCATGCCGGTGATGACGGGAGATGTGTCACAGGCGTTGACGAGGGGAATCCGGCAGCGTACAGCAAGAGAAAGCGAATCTGGACTTACGGAACGGGAAAAGGAAGTGCTTCTGCTTGTTGCAGAGGGAAAAACCAATAAAGATATTGGAGAAGAGTTACATATCAGTATCAAAACCGTCAAAACTCATGTAAGCAACCTGCTGATGAAATGTGAAATGGATGATCGCACGCAGCTGGCCATCTATGCTCATCGACAGGGCTGGGTGAAGAAAAATAGCTGAAAATGCTGCTATGACGGGAAAAAACAGCAAATATTGCATGCTTTTATCTCCTTTTTAATTGTTTTTAAGGTGCGATTAAGGTTCAAAGTACAAAATAAGGACAGTTAAAGAATATCTCTTGCGAATAAGAGATTGGGAGGTAGAGAGGCATGGACGACCGTAATTATAGATCAAACCGACAAGATGAGGAAAAGGAAACAACACAAGCGGAGAATCGCAATTCTGCCGGAAATAATGATTCCTCTTATTATTATTCTTATGGACCGTTTCAGTCCGTGAATCAGGAAGATACAGCTGGCTCCGATGGGGCACGCCAAGAAGGAAATGTGGAGATTACCAGACCAGATCCGGTCAAGCCTGTTCCGACCTACTATAACAGCGGAGCTTCGGATCAGGCAGGCAGAATCTCTGGTGGCAGCGGTTCCGGGACTGGTGGCGGTCAGGGGAATGGCGGCAATAATGGTGGATGGAATTACAACAATCGCAGACCAAGGTCTTCTGTAAGATCCCTTCTGTTCTCATTTATTGCCGGTATGTTGGTCATCACGGTGCTGATGTACACAGCAGACAGAACGAACATGTTTACACCACAGGCCGCATTGACGAATAACGGAACAGAATCTGCTCAAGAAACACCAAGCAATACAGGTGGAGGTAACAATGTGACGGCGTCCTTGCTGCCAACAGGTAAAGAGGATGTATCCTCTGTGGTGAAACAGGCTAGTCCGGCTGTCGTGAAAATTGAAACGTTGGCAAAACAGTCCACACGTGGTTCCGGACAGGGTGGAGCCAATACCAATGATCCGCTGTATCAATACTTTTTTGGCGGCGGTAATGATAACGGGCTTGGTGGCAATCAAGGTCAGAGCGAGCAGCCTCAGGCCAGCAATCAACTTGTTCCGATGGGGATCGGTTCAGGATTCATTTTTGACAAAGACGGTTATATCCTGACCAATCAGCACGTTGTTCAGGGTGCAGACGTCATTCAGGTAACACTTGAGAACAACAGCAAGCCTTATGAAGCTAAACTTCTGGGCAGCAGCTTTGATCTGGACCTTGCGGTGCTGAAAATTGAGAAAAACAGCGGAGATAAAGACTTCCCGGTTGCGCCGCTGGGCAACTCAAACAATACCCAGGTTGGTGAATGGCTCGTAGCGATTGGTAACCCGGAAGGTTTTGAACATACTGTTACTGCGGGTGTTCTGAGTGCCAAAGAACGTACGATCAGCATTCCGGATCAAGAAACAGGAAAAACTCGTGAATACAGCCATCTGCTGCAAACAGATGCTTCGATCAACCCAGGTAACTCTGGTGGTCCATTGCTTAATCTGAATGGTGAAGTTATCGGCATGAACGTTGCTGTGAGTGCGGATGCACAGGGGATTGGTTTTGCAATACCATCCAGTGTGATCTCTGAAGCTGTGAAATATCTGAAAGAGAATAAGGATGTTCCCAAAGAACCTGTACCGTTCATTGGTGCTTCCCTTATGAATCTCACTCCAGAAGTAGCTAAACAAATGGGAACCAACATTACGGAAGGTTCGGTTGTTGCTAGCACGGTGTACCAATCGCCAGCCTATCAGTCTGATCTGAGACCATATGACATTATTACCGGCGTAAACGGTACTCCAAAAGCAACAAGCCAGGATCTGATTGACTTTATCAAGACTCAGAAAGTCGGCGGGGAAGTTACGCTGAATGTCGTTCGTGACGGCAAGAAGATTGATGTGAAGGTGAAAATTGGCAACAAGAACGATTTCAATACAACACAAACACAGCAGCAATAAGAGTGCATGATGCAAAAGAGCAAGCATAAGAACGGAAGGGTTTGACCGCCCTTCCGTTTTTTGCACTGTGCCCTTATTATAGCTTCGAACCACGCTTGAGATGGAGAAGGTGCGAATCAAGCCTGGGCCTGTTACAATGGGAATACAAACGTTAGGGTAAAGGAGAAAGACCATGCGCTCAACTATTTTGATTGTAGATGATGACGAAAAAATTGTGTCTATGCTACGCCGGGGGCTGGCATTTGAAGGATATGATGTACAGACAGCTTCCAACGGGGCAGAAGGCCTTAGCAAGCTGATGGACAAAGAACCCGATATTGTGGTGCTTGATGTGATGATGCCACAAATTGACGGCTTTGAAGTATGTCGCAGATTAAGGGAAGCTGGAAGCACAGTTCCGGTCTTGATGCTCACGGCCAAAGATGAGATTCAGAGCAGAGTCACGGGACTGGATACCGGCGCTGATGATTATTTGGTAAAACCGTTTGCGCTGGAAGAGCTGCTCGCTCGTGTCCGTGCTTTGCTGCGCCGCAAAGCCGATATCAGCAGTGTGGCCGATAACCGTCTGGTATATGAAGATATCATTCTGGATAATGATTCGCGTGAAGTGCTCCGGGATGGAAAACGTCTTGAGCTGACTGCAAAGGAATTCGAATTGCTGCATCTCTTTATGCAGAATCCTAGGCGAGTGTTGTCTCGAGATCTGATTATGGACAAAATCTGGGGATACGATTACAGCGGAGAATCCAACGTTCTGGAGGTCTACATCGCTATGCTGAGACAGAAGACGGAAGAGCATGGCGGTAAACGTGTTATTCAGACGATCCGGGGGGCCGGTTATATTTTGAGAGGTGACTCCTGACATGTCCATCCGGTTGAGACTAACCGCATGGTACTCTGGGATTCTGGCAGCCGTGCTGATTTTTTGGGGTGTCGTCATTTATGCGTTTGTATATTTTAATACGTACAATGAAGTAGAGCAGCAGCTGAGGGAAAAAAGTCTGAGGATCACTGAGCAGATCGGGTTTAATCCGTTATCACAGACTCTTGATCTTGATCCGTATGCAGAGAGTCAGCTGCAAGAGGCTCAGATTTATATTCAATTGGTCGATTACCGCACGGGATCATACAAGTCCTCGGGCAATCTGGAGAAAGCAGGAATCGTTTTCCCTATCGTCAATATCCATAATATTCGCGATGAAATTGGCATTTCCAAAGTTACAGTACACGGCATCCCTTTTCTGGTGAACCAGCAGGCTTTATCTCTTCAGGGGACCAATGAGATCAGAGGTTTGCTTCAGGTGGGTGCGAATGTCAGCTCACAGGAGCGCCTGTTGGAAGCGCTGCGGAACATTCTCGTCTTTGGCTGGCTGGTAGCCATGGCGCTTGCCATTACATCCGGTTTGATCCTGGCTCGCAAGTCGATGCGACCACTGGTTAATGTGATTGATGCAGCCAATCAGATTCAATCCGGTGATGATCTCAGCGTTCGTATTCAGTACAACGGGCCAAAGGATGAGATCGGACGTCTGATCGAGACGGTGAACAACATGCTGGAGCGTACTGAATTGTCTTTCCGTGGGCTGGAAGAGACAAATGCGGCACAGCGCCGTTTTGTATCAGATGCTTCTCATGAACTACGTACTCCACTGACAACGATTCGGGGAAATGTAGATTTCCTGAAAAAGCTGTGGGATCAAGAGGGCGGGGATCGCCCGAATCTGGATGAAGAAACGATCAAGCAGATGTCTCTGGAAGCCATTGAGGATATGGCTGATGAGGGCAAACGTATGAGCCGTCTGATCAGTGATATGTTGTCACTGGCGAGAGCGGATACAGGCCAGAAAATCGAGCTTAATCCGATTCCTTTGCAAATTCTGGTACAGGAAGTGGCGCGCAGAGCACAATTTCTGGATCGGCAAGCAGAATGGTCGCCAGGTGATCTGTCGATTCTGAACGGTATTTATGTGAACGGAAGCAAAGACTATTTGCAGCAGATGCTGTTTATTTTTATCGAGAATGCGTTTAAGTACACACCGGAGGGGTCTGTAACCCTGGATGCTGTCTTGTACAAAGGGCAGGTTGGACTGCGCATCAGCGATACAGGGATCGGCATGGAACGGGATCAGGTGCCGTTTATATTCGATCGCTTCTACCGTGCGGATGAATCCCGCGGGGCGACGCCGGGCATTGGACTCGGTTTATCCATTGCGAAATGGATCATCGAGGAGCATAACGGGTCTGTAGAAGTTGTGACAAGACGCGGCGAAGGAACAACGTTTATCATCTGGCTGCCGGTTGTCTTTGCCCCGCCTATTGAATAAAGGTATAATAGAAAAGACTGCAATTACAACGGCTGTACAGCCGGGAAAGAAAGCGGGTGGCAACCAAGTGGAAGTACTGCGAATTTCGCCGCGGGGATATTGTTACGGAGTTGTGGACGCCATGGTGCTGGCGCGTCAGGCTGCACGTAATCTGGATTTACCACGGCCGATTTATATATTGGGCATGATTGTGCATAACCAACATGTGACAGATTCTTTTGAAGATGAAGGTATCATTACCCTTGACGGTCCGAATCGGATGGAGATTCTGAATCAGGTGCAGAGCGGCACGATCATTTTCACAGCGCACGGGGTATCGCCGGAGGTGCGTAAGCTGGCTCGGGAGAAAGGTCTGACCACAGTGGATGCAACATGTCCTGATGTGACCAAAACACATGATCTGATTCGGGAGAAAACGGCCGAAGGATATGAGATTATTTACATCGGCAAGAAGAACCATCCAGAGCCAGAAGGGGCAATCGGTGTTGCGCCAGGCCATGTGCATCTGATCGAGAAGGAAGAGGAGATCGAAGGTCTTTGTGTGCCTGCGGGCAAAATTTTGATTACCAACCAGACAACGATGAGTCAATGGGATATCAAACATATAATGAGCCGGCTATTGGAGAAGTTCCCTGGTGCCGAGATTCATAATGAAATATGTCTTGCTACACAGGTACGTCAGGAGGCAGTTGCTGAACAAGCGGGTCAGTCTGATCTTGTGATTGTTGTAGGTGATCCGCGCAGTAATAACTCCAATCGTCTGGCACAGGTGTCAGAGGAGATTGCGGGTGTGACTGCATACCGTGTGTCGGATGTGTCCGAAATCCGGCAGGAGTGGCTGAAAGGTGTACAGAAAGTGGCTGTGACATCAGGAGCTTCAACACCAACACCAATTACGAAGGAAGTTATTCAGTACCTGGAGCAGTATGAGCATGATCAGCCGGAGACTTGGGAAATCAAGCGTACGGTAAACATGAGTAAACTATTGCCTCCGGTAAGAGAGAAAACTCGCACCACATAATCTCCAGATGAAATATCTGAAATAGATAAATATATAGACTAAAGAAACGGAAACATTCTGTTTTGTCATTCCTTTGTTGGATATGGCGAGCGGGATGTTTTTTTTTATACTCTGTGGAGACAAGAGCAGGTATGTTCATCCATGTTTCATCTTGACGAAGAGAAATAACTGTGATATATTTGCTTTAGTGATTAAAAGCTTAAAAGCGAACAAGCGTTTAAGCGCGACAGAGTTTGATCTGAATTTATATTCACAAATTAACACAACCAGACGAACGAAATACACACAGGTGCTCTTATAAAAGGAAGGATGGGAGAAATATGATCGTAATTGCAGGCAAGAATACTTCGGAGGATCAAATCCGGGATATCGTTAGTGTTATTGAAAAGGAAGGGCTTCAGGCACATGTCTCTCGCGGAGAGGATCGCACCATCATCGGTCTGATCGGTAAAGTGGAGCCGAAAATGCAGGAACATCTGCGCCAGATGAAGGGTGTAGAGAATGTGGTGAAGATTTCGAAATCGTACAAACTGGCAAGCCGTGACTTCCATCCGGAAGACACTGTCATCTCTATTAAAGGTGTGGATATCGGCGGCAAAGAGCTTGTCGTCATGGGCGGGCCTTGTGCCGTTGAGTCCGCAGCACAGATTGATGAGATCGCTGGACTTGTTAAAGCCGCGGGCGGACAGGTGCTTCGCGGAGGTGCCTTCAAACCACGCACAGGCCCTTACAGCTTCCAGGGAACAGGTGTAGAAGGTTTGATCATGATGGCTGAAGCAGGACAGAAGCATAACCTGCTGACAATCACAGAGGTGATGACACCGGAGTATGTAGATATCTGTGCGGAGTACGCGGATATTTTGCAGGTAGGGACACGGAACATGCAGAACTTTGATTTGCTGCGCAAGCTGGGCGAGTGTGGTAAACCTGTATTGCTGAAACGTGGATTCAGTGCGACATACGATGAGCTGCTTAATGCAGCAGAATACATTCTTGCAGGCGGTAATCCGAATGTAATGCTGTGTGAACGCGGTATCCGTACATTTGAGTCTTACACGCGGAATACGCTTGATCTGTCAGCAATCCCTGTATTGCAGTCTCTGAGCCATCTGCCAGTTATCTCTGACCCGAGCCATGGAACAGGCCGTCGCGAGCTGGTCGAGCCAATGACCAAAGCTTCGGTAGCTGCCGGAGCAAACGGTCTGATCATTGAGATGCATACCGATCCGGATAACTCTATGACTGGAGATGGGGTGCAATCCCTGTTCCCTGATCAGTTTGCCAACCTGCTGCAGGATCTGGAGAAATTAGCTCCGATTGTGGGCAAAACGTTTAACACAGCTAAACAGCCTGCTGACTTTTTCCCGGCACGTGTAGGGGTATAATTCAACTGCATAACGGAAAATAAGCCATTCAAACCGGACTTTTGCCTCGAATTGTTCTTTGTGAACAATTGAGGGAGATGTCCGGTTTTTCGTCTATTTTGCGCGGATGAACATATTTATTAACAAAGGTGATAAGAAACATTTATGATGTTACGTTTTTCCATCATTTAGGAGATTTTCGTGGTTACTTCACCGCATTAAACCAGTCAAATATAAACAAAAAACGTTGTTATATGAATTTATATGTATTCCAAAATGTAAGTATACCTAACATACCTGCAAAAAATACCTTACATAAGTATTGACGATGTCACATTTGAGATTTTATAATGACGACAGAAAAAAATTCGAATATATAGACATTTTCTTCGTGGGGTTGTTTAATGTTCGGAATATTTGGGAGGACGAATACATGTCGGTTGAAAACGTATTGAAATCAATTCAAGAGAACAACATCGAGTGGGTAGATTTTCGTTTTGTAGATTTGGCTGGTCGCGCGCATCACATCTCTTTGCCAGCTTCGGCTGTTGATGCAGACACGTTCGTAAATGGAGTAGCGTTTGATGGTTCTTCGATCCAAGGTTTCCGCGGTATTGAAGAGTCCGATATGGTTATGATGCCGGACCCTGAATCGACTTATGTCGATCCGTTCACTGCACACCCTACACTGAATGTTATGTGCGACATTTTCACACCGGATGGCGAGCGTTATGAGCGTGACCCGCGCAGCATCGCAGTGAAAGCTGAAGCTTTCCTGAAAGAAAGCGGCGTAGGTACTGCGGCGTTCTTCGCACCGGAATCCGAGTTCTTCATCTTCGACGATGTTCGTTATGAGAGCGGTACTAACAGCTCCTCTTATTATGTAGATTCCGAAGAAGCAGCATGGAACACCAACCGCAAAGAAGAAGGCGGCAACCTGGGCTTCAAAGTTCGCACAAAAGGCGGATATGTTCCGGTAGCACCAGTGGACACTCAACAAGATATTCGTAGTGAAATGTGCCGTTTGCTTGAAGAAGCCGGCTTGTCTATCGAGCGTCATCACCATGAAGTAGCAACAGCTGGTCAAGCTGAAATCAACTTCCGTTTTGATACGTTGAAGAAAACAGCAGATAACCTGCTTGTATACAAATACATCGTTCATAATACAGCACGTCAATATGGCAAAGTTGCAACGTTCATGCCAAAACCATTGTTTGGCGACAACGGTAGCGGAATGCACGTTCACCAATCCATCTTCGATGGTGACTCCCCATTGTTCTATGACAAAGGCGGATATGCAAACCTGAGCGAAATGGCTCTGCACTACATTGGCGGTATTCTGTACCACGCTCCGGCGCTGATCGCTTTGACAAACCCGAGTACAAACTCGTTCAAACGTCTTGTACCTGGTTATGAAGCACCAGTTAACTTGGTATACTCCAAAGGTAATCGTTCCGCAGCTGTACGTATCCCGGTTGCTGCTGTAACCCCTAAAGGCTGTCGTATCGAGTTCCGTACACCTGACTCCACAGCTAACCCATACCTGGCATTCTCTGCAATGCTGATGGCGGGTCTGGATGGAATCAAACGCAAAATCAACCCGACTGAGCTTGGATATGGTCCACTGGACAAAAATATCTATGACCTGTCTGATGCAGATAAAGAAAACATCCGCAGTGTACCAGCTTCCCTCGAAGAAGCATTGGATGCACTCGCAGCTGACCATGAGTTCTTGACTGAAGGCGACGTATTCACAAAAGAATTCATCGATAATTACATCAATCTCAAGCGCGATGAAGCTAAAGCTGTTGCAATCCGCATTCATCCGCACGAGTACAGCCTCTACTTCGACTGCTAATCGGTCGAGGTCGGAACCTGAGTGGTTCCAGCTCAAAGCCTCCGGGAGTTGCTCTCGGAGGCTTTTCCTTGAAGCAAACAGTGCAGTGCTTTAACTTTTTAGGGTGATAAAGGAATTCGATAGCCTGAAATGCGTTTTCAGTGCATATTTCCCTTGAAGCGGTCAGGGAATACTGATATCATAGCGATAATATTTACTTCATATGTCAGTTAAGGATGGAAAGGGCGGGGGATTTTTTGACAAAGAGAGCGTATAACTTTAATGCAGGACCAGCAGCATTGCCATTAGAAGTATTGGAGCGTGCCCAGGCGGAATTTGTAGATTTTCGTAATACAGGTATGTCGATTATGGAGATGTCTCACCGCGGAGCCGTGTACGAGTCTGTACATAATGAAGCGCAGGAGCGTCTGTTGTCGCTGTTAGGCAATCCTAAAGGATATAAAGTGCTCTTCCTGCAGGGCGGTGCAAGCACTCAGTTTGCGATGCTGCCGATGAATTTGCTCGGGGCGGGTCAGACAGCCAGTTACATCATGACAGGCAGCTGGGCTAAAAAGGCACTGTCTGAAGCGAAGCTGATTGGTGAGACGCAGATCGCTGCATCATCGGAAGCTGATAAATTTATGAAATTGCCGAATGTTTCGAACCTGGAATTGCCTGAGCGTACGGCTTACGTGCATATCACTTCCAACGAAACGATTGAAGGCACACAGTTCAAGTCGTTCCCTGATACGGGATCTGCACCGCTCATTGCAGACATGTCGAGTGATATTTTCTGCAAACCGTTTGACCTGAATCAGTTTGGCATGATCTATGCAGGCGCACAGAAAAACCTTGGACCTTCGGGCATTACGGTTGTAATCGCACGTGAGGAACTGGTAAGTGAGTCTCCAAAAACCATTCCAACGATGTTCCGTTACAGTACACATGTGGACAACAACTCCCTGTACAATACACCGCCATCCTTCTCGGTTTATATGGTGAACGAAGTGCTGAAATGGATTGAAGAGCAGGGCGGTCTGGCTGGTGTAGAGCAGAAGAACATCAAAAAAGCCGAGCTGCTCTACAATACAATTGATTCCTCCGGTGATTTCTACCGTGGCTGCGTTGTGCCAGAAGACCGCTCGTTAATGAACGTGACGTTCCGTCTTGCATCCGAGGAGCTGGAAAAGAAATTCATTAAAGCTTCTGAGCAGGAAGGTTTTGTTGGTCTGAAAGGGCATCGCAGTGTAGGCGGTCTTCGCGCTTCCATCTACAATGCTGCACCATATGAGAGCGTTAAGGCACTTACTGACTTTATGAACCACTTCCAGCAAACAAACGGATAGTTGCAAATGTAAGAAGACCAAAACTTACAGCAGTGAGCCTTCGAGAAGCGGTTCCACGGTTGAGCGGCTGCTGTTCCAATGCCTTCCACATTGACGTGTGGAAGGCTTTTCTTTAGAATTAAAGGATTGTTGTAATTACGAACCTGAACTAAAAAGGAGATCTAACACATATGGCATTACACATCGTTCTTGTTGAACCGGAGATTCCAGCTAACACAGGCAATATTTCGCGGACGTGTGCGGCAACGGGTACCCATCTGCATCTTGTTCGTCCATTGGGATTTCGGACAGATGATGCTACTCTTAAACGTGCCGGACTGGACTACTGGCATGCGGTTCATATTGAATACCATGATTCGTTTGCTGAGGTGCAAGAGAAGTATGCGGATGCGCGTTTTTTCTACGCAACAACGAAAGCGAAAAATCGATATAGCGATTTTGAGTTTCAAGATGGAGACTTTCTCGTATTTGGCAAAGAAACAAAAGGGCTTCCGCCTGAGTTAATTGCTGCAAATCCAGAGACTTGCATGAAAATGCCGATGACGGGAGACGTACGTTCGTTAAATCTTTCCAATTCGGCGGCAATTATTGTGTATGAGGCGCTGCGCCAGCTGGATTTTCCCGGTTTGGATTAGCAAAAATGAGCTGCAAAATGAGGTTAGAATTCGCTGAAAAAACATTTTTCAAAAAAAAGGACAAAAAATGTTTATTTCCAGCAGGATTCGACAAAATTTTGGCGAATCTATAGATATAGTACTAATGTACCTAGAAATTCAGAGTAAGATAGGAGAGGTGTGCCGTAGCTATGAAGCCAGCTGGAGTAGTTCGCAAAGTTGACCAATTGGGTAGGATCGTATTGCCTAAATCTTTGCGTAAAAGGTATCAAATGAATGAAGGAGATCCTGTAGAAATTCTAGTGCAAGGGGATCATATTATTCTGGAAAGATATCGCCCGAAATGTATTTTCTGCGGTTCGATGGAAGATGTCAATGACTTTAAAGAGCGTTACATATGCGCACAATGCTTGGAAGAAATGACTCAGCTATCATAAGAAAATCAGATACAAAAACGCCATTGAGCTCTGAAGCTCAATGGCGTTTTTGTATCTTGGTAAAATAAATCAGCAGATGAAATCGGCTCCTCCTCGATCACTTTGTCATCGTAGTAACCGTGTGATCAGCTCTATTTCAGTTTAATATAGGCAGAATTTGCGCCCAAACGGCATCCAGAATGCCTTGCATATTCTCTTCCTGGCTATTGATGCTGATGACTGCATCTTTGGAAGGCAGCATAATGCAGAATTGACCATAAGCTCCATCAGCACGATAAGCACCATGCGTGCACATCCAGAATTGATAACCATAGCCTTGTCCCCAATCTCCGTTTCCATTCCCGCTTGTATCAATTTGCTTCCGCGTAGCTGCTCTGATCCACTCGGCAGGAACAAGCTGCTGATTATTCCAGAGCCCTTCCTGAAGAATGAACTGACCGAATCGGCTTAATTCCTCATTAGTCAGCCATAGACCTGCACAACCGAGGGTCACGCCAAGAGGAGAAGTTTCCCACACAATATTATGCATACCGAGTGGTTCAAACAGTCGTGGAATGAGGTAATCTTTAACTGTTTGGCCGATTGCTGCCTGCAGCATGGCTGAAATCATAAATGTATCACCGCTGCTATATGTAAAATGCGCTCCAGGCATTCTATCAAGTGATAGAGACATGTAATGTTTCGCCCAGTCTTTTTCCTGCAAGGAAGCTCGTTCGTCTGCCCAGAGCGGGGGGGAATCATGGCCTGAAGACATGCGCAGAAGATCCCGCAGTGTAATCTCTCGCGGGGAAGGAAGCTGTGAAGAGCTGCATTGTACTTGATCATAAGGGAAGTAATCGCCCAGCTTTGCGTCCAGATGAATAAGACCTTCCTGAACGGCCAGACCGACTGCCATGCAGGTGAAGGATTTGCTGACAGAATGCTGTACACGGCGGCGATCGGTATCCTGATGCCATTCGTCCAAGAGCTGTCCATGCTGCAGTACACGTACAGAATGAACCTGAAGCTGCTGCGTTGTAATGGTGTCTATAAAGCCTTTCAGTTGTTCAGACATGATACCCTCCTGATTTAAGGATAAATCCGATTTGTTTCCATCAAAAATGCATTTGATTTTAATCTAGTGAAACGTTTCCGTAATCTGATCACAAAATTAGAACTCATGTTAGTACAAACTTGCTTCAATGTCAATTCAGGTGCAAAAATGAATGGTTAAACTTTAACATGCTCACAATAAAAGTGTCTTTTGGATCAAAATTGAAGCTGTTAAGTCACTGTTTTGATAAAATAACGCGAAAAATGTAAAAAGGTTATTGACAGGATTTACTCATCGGGATTATGATTTATTCGAAACGATTCGAAGAAATCGCTTCCAAGTAAAATGTTGATATTTTAAGTCTTAGTAAATCAACGTTGGTTATGTTTGAAACGATTCGAGAGAATCGTTTCGATAACAGAGCTTTCACGGGGAGCATGAGAAAACGTTACAGCACACAGAGAAAAAGAGATTCGCAGTAAGCCGTAGTCAATAGTGGCAAAGCTGAAAGGGGTTACGAAATGGCGCATATTACGATCGAAACCGGATCGCCTACATTATGCATGAATACCAGCATACATGTGGTGTCCAGTGACTCCGGAGAGACTTCAGGCGGTACACTATATCTGCTCCACGGGGCTGGAGACAATGCGAGCACATGGCAGCGTCTAACCACCATTGAGATGTACGCAGCCCAGTACGGCTGTACCGTCATCATGCCGGAAGCAAACCGTAGTTATTACACCGATATGGAATACGGCCTGAATTACTTCCACTACATCACTAAGGAGTTGCCCGAAATATGCGGAAAACTGCTCCGGCTTAATACCGATCCGGCCAAAACGTTTGTTGCCGGGTTATCCATGGGTGGTTACGGCGCTTTAAAATGCGGCCTGACTTATCCTGAGCGATATAGCAAGATCGTATCGTTATCCGGGGTGACGAATCTTCAAGCAAGGCTTCATGATCCGCACATGCCTGAAGGCATGGTCAAGGAAATGAAAGCGGTTTTTGGGGAACGGTTACAGGTAAAGGCGGATCAGGATATTTACGCATTGTCAGCCAAGCTGCTGGAGCAGGGAGCCCCCTTGCCCAAGATTCTGAGCTGCTGCGGTGACCATGATCCGTTTGTGGACATGAACCGGGACTATGCGGAGTACATGCAGGGAACTGCATTTGATTTTCGGTATGTGGAGACACCGGGGACGCATGAATGGAGATTTTGGGAACAGCATCTGAAAACGATGTTTGATTTTCTTTACAACGACAACACCATAGTAGAGTGAGGAGATGCAAATTGAAACCTGCAGCCGAAGGACCTAGCAAAAAGCTGAAGGCAAACATGAGAGGCAAGTCGCTTTGGACTGAAATCTGGAAGCACCGAATGACGTATACCCTGCTTGTACCCGGGCTTGTCTGGTTGATCCTGTTCGCTTACATGCCGATGGGCGGCCTGTCACTGGCATTTAAGGATTACAAGGCAAACCTGGGAATCTGGGGAAGCCCTTGGAGTGGATTTGAGAATTTCAAATACGTCTTCCGTGATCCAACCTTTATCGATGCCGTATGGCGGACGCTTTACATTAACATTTTGAAACTGATTATTCAGTTCCCATTCCCGATTATTCTGGCACTGCTGCTGAATGAACTGCGGATGCGCAGAGGGAAAAAGTGGTTCCAGACCATTCTGACATTCCCGCACTTCCTGTCCTGGATTATCGTATCCGGGGTTGTGATCAACGTGCTTGCTTATGACGGATTGGTGAATAGTGCACTCTCGTTACTGGGACTGCCAACGATTAATTTTCTGGGATCTGAATCCAACTTTGTTCCGATGCTGCTTCTGACGGATATCTGGAAATCGAGCGGCTGGGGTGCGATTATCTTCCTCGCGGCAATCTCGGGTATCGATCAGGACCAGTATGAGTCTGCACAGATTGACGGGGCATCCCGGATGCAGCAAATGTTCCGCATCACCCTGCCAAACATCCTTCCTACGATTACGGTTATGTTTATTTTGTCCGTCGGCGGATTGATGTCCTCTGGTTTCGACCAGATCTTCAACTTGGCGAATGCAGCAACGAAAAATGTATCGGAAGTGCTGGATGTATATATTTACCGGATTACGTTCCAGTCCTCAACCGACTTCTCATTCTCGACAGCGGTCAGCTTGTTCCGTTCCCTGGTGAATATGGTGCTGCTGCTTCTGGCTGACAGATTTGCCAAGTGGCTTGGCGGAGACGGTTTGTTCCGATAAGAAAGGAGGAGTAACGAAATGAGTAAGAAAGCTGGAAGAAAGCCGAAGATTGGCACGGAACGAATGACCGTTCTTGATTATGTGATCTTCGCGATTTTGTTAGTGTTGGCACTGATGATTCTGATTCCATTCTGGAATGTTATTATGATCTCGTTTGCAACACAGAAGGAGTATGCCGAAAATCCGTTCCTGATGTTCCCGAAAGAATTCACGCTGGACTCTTACAGAGCGTTGTTCGCTGACGGAAGCATCCTGTCGGGTTACAAAAATACATTGATTCTGCTTGTAATCGGTTTGCCGCTCAGCTTGTTCCTGACAACAAGTATGGCTTATGGTCTGAGCCGCAGCAATTTCCCGTTCAAAAAGTTTCTCTTTTTCCTGGTGTTGTTCACCATGATCTTTAACGGAGGTATCGTTCCACTGTACCTCATTATGAAATCCTTGCATCTTACAGGTACGTTATGGTCCGTCATTCTGGCGGGAAGCTTCAGTGCCTTTAACATGATCCTGATGATGAACTACTTCTACACCTTGCCTGAATCGCTGATGGAGTCGGCAAGGCTGGATGGCGCAGGGGAATGGAGAATTTTGTTCTCCGTTGTTCTTCCGCTGGCAACACCAATTATGGCAACCATCACTCTCTTCTACGGGGTAGCCTACTGGAACAGCTGGTATGATGCGATGATCTTCCTGCGAAAAGCAGATCAGTTGCCGCTGCAAAACGTGCTGAGGAACATCATAGTAACTTCTACAACGAATGCATCCAACGCATCCAGTGTCGATGCCGTTAAGCTCAGCAGCTTCTCGATGGGGATGAAGATGGCTGCGGTATTTGTCACAATGGTACCGATTATGTGTTTCTTCCCAATGCTGCAAAAGCACTTTGCCAAAGGGGTATTAACAGGGGCTATCAAGACCTGATTATACACATAGGATTTCCAAAGAAATTCGACTAAAAACATGGGGGTAAAAGCATGAAAACGGACAAAAAGCTGTCAGTCAAATCGTTATTTGTGATCACACTCTGTCTCTTGATGTTGGTGGTATCCGCTTGTTCCAACAGCAGCAAAGGTTCAGATGGTGGCAACGAAAAGGATGCGGAAGGAAATTACAAAGATAACCTGACCATTTCTGTAGCGAACCTGACTGAAGTAAAGAACGGAAATATGGACAATGAATTCCACAAATTCTGGGAAGACAAGTTCAACATTAAATGGGATTACAACTACATTGACTGGGATTCATGGGGTGAAAAGCTTCGTCTGTGGATCAACTCTGGCGACCTGCCGGATGTAGCGGTATGGAACTATGTACACGGCGATGCAATCAACAATATTGATCAAGGCTTGTTCTACAAGTTTCCGGATGACTGGAAAGAGCGCTGGCCAAACGTTGCTGCAGCTTACAAGCTGACAGGACTTGGCGATAAGCTGGAAGAACTGACAGGCGGTACGTATGTGCTTCCTAGACCGATTTATTTTGAAAACAAACCGGCTGACCCATTGACGAACCAAATTGGTGTTATCGCTCTTCGCAAAGACTGGGCTAAAGCCGTTGGTTTTGAACTGAAAGATGCGTACACAACTTCTGAATTGAATCAGTTCGCTGAACTCGTGAAAGAAAAAGACCCGGGTAAGGTAGGTAATAAACTGGTGCCATTGTCTTACAATGCTGCCGATGCAATGACAAACATCATTATGCCTAACAATGTTCATGCAATTACAGATGTTCCATTCTACAAAGGTGAAGATGGTCAGTTCCACTGGGGTCCTGCAGACCCGGAAACACTGACAGGTCTGAAATTAATGCAAAAAGCATACAAGGATGGTCTGCTTAACCCAGAGTTCTACACTTGGAAAAACAATGAAGGGCAAAACAACTTTAAAGTAACAGGTACAGCGGCGGTAACCAGTCTTGGTGGACTCGCTTCTTACAGACAAGGTCTGGATTCCGATATGAGAAAAAATCTTGGCGTCGACAGTGATGATCTTGTTCACACAGCAATCGTGCTGGGCGATGATGGTAAATACCGCAACATGGAACAAGCCAACTTCTGGTCTGCTCTGATCTTCAATCCGAACATCAGTGACGAGAAATTCGAACGCATCATGGATCTGATCGATTACTCCGCAACCCAAGAAGGACAACTGCTCATCAATATGGGCTTTGAAGGAAAAGACTGGAAATACGATGACAACAAAGAGCTGGTAAGCTTGCTGCCTGAGGGAACTGTACTGGAAGACAAATATCCTGCACGTTTTGAAGGACTTTATCTTCTTGGCGATGACTTCAGTGTTGTGAATCCTGCAATCAAAAAAGATTACCGTGACAGAGCTGTGGAATTGTTCCAAGAGAAAGCGAAATTGGGTACAGAAGGAAAATCGTTGGCACCATACGATTGGGATGTTAACCTGTACGATTCCAAAGCGAAGAGTCAAGCTACTTTCGATTACCAAAACGAATATGCCAACTTGATCCTCAAAGGCGGAGACCTGGAAGCCAACTGGAAAGAGTGGGTTAACAGCAAAATGTCATTGGTTCAACCATATCTGGATGAACTGAACGAGAAGTTCAAGTAAAAACGTAAAGCAGTAAAGAACAGAATGGGGATGGCAGGAGCGTTCTGTCTCTCCGTCCGATTGAACCCGGTGCGCGGTCTCTCCCCGAACGCAGCCGGGTTCTTTCAATTAAAATGTAGTGGAGGATGGTTACGTGAATAATCAGCAGTTGATGGACTTGGTGAATCAGATGACGCTGGAGGAGAAGGTAGCCCAGCTGCTGCAGCTGACGGCCAACTTCTATGAAGGAACAGATACACAGGGTCAGATTACAGGGCCGATGGAAGAGATGGGTATTACAGAGCAATCGGTCAACGCAAGTGGCTCGATTCTTGGATTGTCCGGAGCACAGGCCATCATGGATGTGCAGCAAGCTTATTTGAAAAAAAGTCGTCTTGGCATCCCGCTGCTGTTTATGGCTGACGTGGTGCATGGTTTCAAAACGATCTTTCCCATTCCGCTGGCAATAGGCTGCTCATGGGATCTGGAGCTTGCGGAGAAAAGCGCCGAGATTGCGGCACGTGAATCTGCGGTATCCGGGCTGCATGTTACCTTTGCACCGATGGTTGACCTGGTGCGTGATCCACGATGGGGCCGTGTAATGGAAACAACGGGTGAAGATCCGTATCTGAACAGCTTGTTCGCTGCTGCTTTTGTACGCGGTTATCAGGGAGACAACCTGACGGAAGAAGTGGATCGTCTTGCGGCCTGTGTCAAACATTTCGCAGCGTATGGTGCAGCTGAGGGCGGTCGTGATTATAACACGGTGGATATGTCCGAGCGTCAGCTTCGGGAGTATTATTTGCCAGCATATAAGGCGGCACTGGATGCAGGTGTGGAGATGGTGATGACATCCTTCAATACGGTTGACGGTATCCCGGCCAGCGGTAACGAGAAGTTGATGCGCGGCATTCTGCGTGATGAATGGGGCTTTGACGGGGTGTTAATCTCTGACTGGGCGTCTATCCGCGAGATGATAGCCCATGGCGCGGCAGAAGACGATCGTGAGGCAGCATATCGTGCTATTCGTGCAGGTGTAGATATGGAGATGATGACACCATGTTATGTTAATCATCTGCCAGAGCTGATTCAGAAGGGTGAATTGGAGGAGCGGCTAGTGGATGAAGCGGTGCTGCGAATTCTGCAGCTCAAAGACAAGCTGGGGTTGTTTGATAATCCGTTCCGCGCTGCTGACCCTGTACGTGAACGCGAGATTGTTTTCTCCAAGGAACATCGTGAGGTGTCGCGGGAACTTGCCGCGAAGTCCGCTGTACTGCTGAAAAATGAAGCGCAGGTTCTACCGCTTCAGCCCGGTGCAAACGTTGCGTTAATCGGACCGTTTGCCCAAAGTGAGGATATTCTCGGCTGGTGGGCTTGTGAAGGCGTTAAGGCTGATGCAGTGAAGCTGGGGACTGCACTTCAGGAACGTCTGCCGCAAGGTACGGTTCGAACAGCGCAGGGCAGTGATGTACACACGATTACGGACGAGCAGGTTGCTGCAGCGCTTGAGGTTGCACATCAGTCGGATGTGATTGTGCTTGCGCTCGGTGAGGATTCCGAGATGAGTGGGGAGGCTGGATCGCGGACAGATATTCGTCTGCCAGCAGCGCAGCTGAAGCTGGTACAAGCGCTGAAGGCAACGGGTAAACCGATTGCCAGTGTTATTTTTAACGGTCGTCCATTAGACCTGCACGGAGTGGTGCATGAATCACATGCTGTGCTGGAAGCCTGGTTCCCTGGTAGTGAAGGTGGGGCAGCTATTGCTGATGTGCTTACAGGCGCGGTGAATCCATCAGGCAGACTTACGATGTCTTTCCCTCAATCGGTCGGACAAGTGCCGGTATATTACAATCATTTTAATACGGGTCGCCCAATCAACCCGGATAACACCGAGAATCGTTATGTTTCCAAGTATTTGGATAGTGTCAATGAACCGCTGTTCCCGTTTGGTTACGGTCTTTCTTACACTTCATTCGTATATGGTGACGTTGAGGTTTCGGCTGAAGAGATGACGGCAAGCAATCCGCTGACTGTTCAGGTTTCTGTAACAAACACCGGTGATCGTCATGGTGTGGAGACCGTTCAACTCTATGTTCGCGATGTGAGCGGTGATGTCGTTCGTCCGATGCGTGAGTTGAAAGATTATGTGAAGCTGTCTCTTGCGCCGGGTGAGAGTGGAACAGCGACCTTTACCTTGTCTGAGACCCAGCTCCGTTACCACCATGCCGATCTTGGATATCGCAGTGATCGCGGAGAGTTCCGTATTATGGTAGGACCAAATAGCAACGATACACAGAGCCGTACGTTTAAGCTCGTTTAAAGCTTTTTGTTCTAAGGTGTAACACCAACCATAAGCTATATTTAAAAAATCAGGTCTTTCAGTAGCGAAAGGCCTGATTAACATAACAGAGGAGCGAAGAATATGGTCAGTATCAAGGATATCGCCAAAAAGGCGGGAGTTTCCATCTCGACCGTATCATACGCGCTGAATGGAAGCAACAAAGTGACCGATGAGACCAGTTCCAAAATACTGGCGATTGCCAAAGAGCTGAATTATGTGCCCAATGCGGCAGCCAGAACATTGAAGAAGCGAGAATCGCGGATTCTGGGTGTGTTTCTTACGGATTTCAGCGGCGATGTATACGGGGATCTGTTAAGTGGCATGAAGGCGGTATGCAATGCTCAGGGATATGATCTGATCGTATGCAGCGGCAAGCAGTCCCATCGGATGTTGCCCGAAAGAATGATTGATGGTGCGATCATTCTGGATCATACGTTTGCAAGTGAGGAGCTTATGCAGTATGCCGATCGAGGGCATAAGATCGTTGTGCTTGACCGCGAGCTGGAGCATGCCAACATTAATCAGGTGCTGCTGGATAACAAGGCTGGAGCTACACTGGCGATGGAATATTTGATAGAAAAGGGGCATAAAAAGATCTATGTCGTGACGGGTCCGGAAGGTTCATTTGACTCGGTACAGCGCTTGAAGGCCGTAAGACAGGTAGCAGAGCGTGAAGCGGAGGTGGAGTGGATCGAGATTGTCGGTGATTTCGAGAAAAGCGGAGGGGAACGAGCTGCAGATCAGATTGTGCAGACGTATACGGAACCGGCCGCTGTATTTTGTCTAAACGATGAGATGGCGATTGGATTATGTGACCGTCTTGCGGAAAGTGAATTAAAGGTGGGCAGGCAGATTGATGTCATAGGCTTTGACCATATTGAACTCAGCAATTACATGCAGCCTAGGTTGGCAAGCATCGATTATTCCAAACGCAAGTGGGGTGCGCTTGCAGCAGAGCAGTTAATTAAGATCATAGCTGGAGAACCTGTAGATCACGAGCGAATCTATGTCACCTTGGTAGAGGGAGAGTCTGTAACGGGGCCGAAACAGGCCGATTCCCTGTTGTCCATGCCTGGTGAACGTGCAGTAAGCTATTGATCAGATATGGCGTCTCGCCCGGTGACTGCCTGTCAACATTAGAACGTTATAGCAAGAGACAAGCTTTGGAGGAATGGCGCTGTTCTTTCAAGACTTGTCTTTTGCTGTATGCGGAGACATGAAAAAAGCCTCTCCGGGGAGAGGCTTTGCCTTACAGGCCTTTTGTTTTGTCTTGGTTGTAGGATGAAGTGAGAATGCCTGTGATAAATAGCGTTAGTACAACTGCAATAATCCAGAATGTCAGTGAAAACGACATGCACTTTGCACCTCCTGCACAACCTCATTTACTTCTATTATAACCATAATAGGTAGAAAAGGAATGCTTTACCCTGTCATTTGTAAAATAAAAAGTGGGTAGGTACAGGTCTCAGATTGCCATCTGAAGGTTTATTGATGACCCGGTTGTTCAGAATCAGGGAGGAGGAGCCGCCCCCATCCAGATTATAAGCGTCTATTACACCGAGCTTGGCCAATCTGCCCTGCATCTCTTCCAGTGTTGCGCCGGAGCTTCCATTTTCATTATATCCATCAACCACAATGATTAATAGCTGATCATCCTTGTAGTTGCCAATGACGGTTCGAGGTGCACGCTTGGGAGATACCTTCCATTTGTCCGGAATAATCGTTTTCTGTCCATTTTTCATAAGCACGGGTACAAAGGTTGCTCCGAATTGCGGCCGCAAGCGGTCCAGGGAGCTTTGATCAAAAAATTTGCCTCCGACAAGCTTGCCAGCATCGTTAAGCCCGACGAAGAATAGGTCCTTGAAACTGGCTTGAAAACCGTTCACATACTTTCCGTTCATTACAGTTGTACTCAAAGGGTAACGTTTGCCGCCGCTGTCTGCGAATCCGCCAGCGTTAATACCCGCAATGGCTCCGCTTCGTTTCACGGCCTGCATCGTTGTCTCGGATCGTCCAGGCTCACTGTTCAATGCCATCTGCATCGCGCTGTGATCCTTCAGTTTGACCTTCATCGCATATCCGGTATAGGTGCCCGGATTGACTCGATACATCTCAATCGTAATCCGGTCGCTGTCTACTCGTTCAAATGGCACACCAAGTTTGGAGGTGATCCGCTTGTTGTAGATCGTTTCTGGCCTGGATGCCTGAACGGAAGCCTTTTGCACAATAGTAGACATGGTACTGGTCGTTTGGTTATAAAGCTGAGTTGTTCTTTTAATAGAAGAAGACGTTTGAATCGCGGCCTCTTTTGCTCCTGCCAGTTCCTTGCTTATTGTTTTGGTCTGAGCAGTAACATGCTCTTCAGGCAAGTTAGCAGGAAGCAGAGTGCCTGTATCAAGTTCTGGACGTAATAGCAGCAAACAGAAAATTAACCCAATGAAAGGAGCGAGCGCAAGCATAAAAAAACGATTAACCTGTTTGACGGGTGTAATCATTTGAGCAGGTCCATCTTTTTCTGGAGTGCGTCCAGTTGTTTTTTTACTTCGCTCAGTTGGGTATATAATTTGTTGCTGTTATCCGTTTTGTTGCTCGCATTATCCTTTGTAAAAGTGAGCAGTTCATTGAAGGATTGAACCTGTCCCTGCAATGCGGCTACTTCGGATGAAATGGTAGAGAGCTGCTTTTCATAATCGGTTTTCAAAGCATCGATCTGCTGCTGTGTATGAACCTGAAGCTTGCTGATCATCTGTTGCTGAAGATGGTTGCTATAGTAGTAGGTACCTACAACTCCTAAAGCAATGAGAATGATCCACATGACCAGAAACAATTTGACGGATGATCCAGCCTTGCCTTTGGCGCTCCGGGTGTGATGGATGTCAGAAGACGGATCGGATAAATTCATAACATCACTCCTGGTTTTGATATTAAGGTTAAAAAATTACCAATTCTCATTCTATCATGCTGTTATTCATTACGCAAAAATGAAATTCTTTAAATAATAGAATAAAAAGAGATTGCATCGGAAGGAAGTCCTAGGATACAATTTCTTATAGATGCAATAAGTAGGAACTTTGGGCGGGGTTTTCGACTTTTTTAGATAGAAATGCAGGAAAAATATACTAGGTTTTGATTATTTCAGGCATGTAAGAGTATCTATCTGGGCATTTTCGTAGTGAGATACAGTCAGGAAACAGAGCTTTTGAGCGTCTGAAACCTGCATTTTCCTATTATTCGACACAATCCGACTTTTACTTCATCTATACTCGGACTGTCGCATGAACTGCGAAAAGGATATGGATGGTTAACAGAAGTCAATTGTCCAATACATAACAGGAGGAACCACAATGAAAAAAGTATGGCAGGTGGTCATCGTAGATATCCACCCCACCAGCATGCTGGGTACAAAATTAATTTTGGAGGAGCAGCAGGATTTGAGTGTACGGGGGATGACTTCAACCGGAACAGAAGGTCTTGACCTGGTGAGTCTGCACAAGCCAGATCTTATTCTTATGGATTACCGTCTTCCGGAGGGGCAAGCAGATCAATATATCTCCCGGATCAAAGAGCTTTCAAAGGATACACATGTCATCATTCTGACCGATGAAGACAATGTGAAGCTGTTTCGTCATCTCATGGCCCTCGGGGCCAGCGGAATGTTATCCAAACAGGCTTCCCCGAGCCAACTTATTCATCTGATCTCCGGGCTCAGGGAAGGGTACGTTTCTATTCCTTTGTCATGGCTTGATAGTGCAGAATGGGGTCAGCCTTCCGAACCTCCTTCGGAACAATACGCAGTTGAATTAACAGAAACGGAAACTTTTATCATGGAAAGGATTGTTCAAGGGGTAACCTATGATAAAATAGCGAGTGAAATCAATGTGAGCAGACGCTCGATTGATAACTACTTGCGTAAAATCTATGTGAAGCTGGATGTCAGCAGCAGAGCACAGGCCATCGAACGTTATGCCTTGCATGCAAGGCAGTCCAAGACGGTATCCTGATTATCGCTTGTCAGGTGATCAATCATGTATCGTCCGGTATATTTGGTGTCTGGCTGGAATAGGTTGTAGGGCGGCTGCGAGAACAGTTTCGGAATAGAATAAAGGGGGATCTATCCATGAAATATTTCTTTGCTTCCCGTACCAACAGGCTTTTGTCATCACCGCTGAGGGATATACGCGATATGTCAGGCAAGGAGTATTTCATTTCACTCGCTGAAGAACTGCCCGCGGAGGAATTGTTTCCGTTTAAGCTGCTGGAGCAAGCGGCACTGTCTGTATTTAGTTCAGGCCCTTCTGCTTTGCAGTATGGAGAGCCGGCAGGTTATCCCCCGCTCAGGGAATGGCTGAACAAGGATTGGAATGTACGTAAAGGGATACGGACTGTATCCGATCAGATTCTGTTGACGACAGGCACGCAGCAAGCAATTGACCTGGTGATGCGTCTGCTGCTTGAGCCGGGAGACTCTGTGCTTGTAGAGCACCCTACGTCCCCCGGCTGTCTTGAGGTATTGGAAATGCAAGGCGCAACCATTGTACCTGTCTTTGGCGATCAGGATGGCATTCTGCCGGATTTATTGGAACAGCACATGCAGCAGGTCAGACCGAAGCTGCTTTTTGCTGCACCCAGCTTTTCCAATCCTACAGGAATTCTGTGGAGTATGGAACGACGAGAAGCTGTACTTGATCTGTGCGCGCGTTATGGTGTTCTGCTGGTTGAGGATGATTCTTATGGTGAGCTGCACTTTGACGGTTTGGAGACCGCTGCGTTCTATCACAAGTACCCTTCGCTCTTTGCACTTGATACTGCTGATCAGGGTGGACATGTTCTCTACATTGGCTCCTTCAGCAAAACAGTGGCACCTGCACTTCGCACAGGCTGGGCTGCCGGACATCCAGCCCTGATTGAGGCCATGACATCTCTGAAACGAATTGCAGACGGACAGTCCAGTCCTATGAATCAGCGGCTGCTGTACGAGTTGCTTGCGCAGTCTCCTTTTCGATGGGGGGATCACTTATCCATGCTGAACAGGGAATATAAAACAAGGCTCAAACTGATGCTTGAACTATTGAAGAGACCTGGCTGGAAAGGGTGCAGCTACAACATACCTCAAGGTGGAATGTATCTGTGGGTACAACTTCCGGAAGGACTGAACAGTGAGGCGCTGCTCAAAGCAGCTTTGTTGAAGGGAGTTTCGTTTCTGCCTGGAACATTATGCTCTACAGGAACGCTTGATCAACGGTATATCCGCTTGAATTTCAGCCGTCCGGGACGTGATGAGCTGTTACTTGGCATGAATCTGATCAGCGAAGCGATCTCGGAATTTACGGCACGGAGCTAGCGATGTAACAGGTTGTTCGCTTTGTCATCCAATTTGTATCACAATTTATCAGATTACGTTATTGCATCCACTAACATTTTTATATATAATGTGAATTAATGAGTTGTTGGTTTCTTTATACTAGCAGCAACGGTTGCGAGTTCAGAATACGCACTCATATATTTTAATTATTGGGGGAAATTTCAACATGTCTAATGTTCTTTTTATTAAAGCTAATGACCGTCCTGCGGATCAAGCTGTTAGTGTTCAATTGTACGATGCATTCCTTAGCGCATACAAAGAGTCCCACCCAGGTGATACAATCACTGAGCTGGATCTCTACAATACAGATCTTCCTTACTACGGCAACACTGTAATCACTGGTGGTTACAAAGCAGCTAACGGTATCGAAGCAACTCCAGAAGAGCAAAAAGCAGCAGCACTGGCTGCACAATTGCAAGATCAATTCCTGGCAGCTGACAAAGTGGTATTTGCGTTCCCGCTGTGGAACTTCACTGTTCCAGCACCACTGGTGAACTACATTTCTTACCTGAGCCAAGCAGGTAAAATGTTCAAATACACTGCTGAAGGCCCAGTAGGTCTGGTAGGCGACAAAAAAGTAGCATTGCTTAACGCACGTGGTAGCGTATATTCTGTAGAGCCTATGGCATCTGCTGAAATGTCCGTTCGTTATGTAACAAACGTACTCGGCTTCTGGGGCATTCAAAACCCTGAGGTTGTCGTTGTAGAAGGTCACAATGCTTCTCCTGATCGTTCCCAAGAAATCGTGGCAGCTGGTTTGAAACTGGCTAAAGAAGTAGCAGCAAGCTTCTAATCCACTTTAATTATCGATTGAAGAAAGCGCCTGTTGTCTCCGAAGGAGATGACAGGCGTTTTTTTGTGCTGTTTGGCATGGAAATGGAGATGCAGCCGACATGTATCGACATGTTTTTCTATATATTTTGTGGTGTGAGCGTGGGTGTGGGTGTGGGCGTCATCTCCTGGTACTGTTCAGGAGATAACGCTCGGAAACCTCAGCAATCTGAGCAAGCTCGTCCAGCGAATGTTCCGCAGAAGCATCCGGGTCAGCATAGGTTATTTCGGTATGAACGTTCCATATGTGCTCGTCGCTGGCTGCCTGTCCCTGATTTTGTATCATCAGCGTATGCTCGGTTATGGCCTCCACGCCTTTGACCGTCAGTATGTATTTGCCGCGAGAAAGACGTTCGAACCAGCCGTAATAATTTTTTTGCAAAATGGCTGCTGCTGAGCCTACACCGGTCAGACGGGCAAGCGCCGCAGGTGAGGATTCACCACTGGATCTCAGTGCAGTTGCGACACGTATCGCTTTTTCACGATAAGCTGTCATCAGCTGACGGCCTGTACTGCCGCCTGTGTTGTAATCCCCGCTCCGCTCATCAAATTCCTTGAGCAAACGCTGGCGGCGGATACCGCTTCTTCGAGTTGACGGAACACTTCTGGCTGAGCTTGTTATGACCGCAGGCTCACATAAGACATCAATCAGCGGGGCTTTCGTTTTGTAAAAGGTGACCGTGATCAGCCCGAGGCCGAGCTGGCTGCACAGTGCTGTCAGCTCACCCCAGCGCTGGTTGACTGCTCCGCGTTTGCTTCGGTTACGCTCTACCGCCAGATAGACGAGCGGGCTGAGCTTGAGGCGCTGCATGCCCTGCAGAAGCAAAGACAGGTTAAACGTTTTTTTCATCTCCACAATGAGTGGTTCATCCTGATCCGCCCTGACTCCAACCAGGTCACAATGCTTGACCTCGGCCTTGACCTCGAATCCTCGCTGCTCAAAAAAGGCTTTGACGGGAGAGTACAGCTCGGTTTCATATTGTACAGCCATGCGTTCTGCTCCTTTCCTGTAATAATGTGTATGCCTGATGGCATTGTCCGCTTTTCTTCATTAGAACCTTTATTATAGCATATTGATGCTTTTTTTTCTGAGGTCGCAAGAGGTCTGATAGAACAGGGCATACGTAAAAATCAGGGCGAAGGTTTGAAAAAAAGAGGTCAACTTATCCAAGTTGCCGCATAGGTATGTAATACACTTTTCACATCTTTAAAAGACGTTTGCATCAAACCAGCGGGACTAAGCCGGACCGCAGAAGGGTATTCAAGCGGGAGCTGCAACTCTATTGATTTCTTCATACCATTCGGAATGGTTGACAATCACACTAAAGGAGCCATGGGAGGTACCAAGCATGAATATTTTTGAACGCGTTGCGGAATATCGGGCAGAGAGTGACCGTTTGACATGGAACGGAACATTTGAAGACTATATTGCACTGCTTAAGGAGGACCCGACTCCGGCAATGACGGCTCACGCACGAGTGTATCAGATGATTGAATCGTATGGCGTAGAAGAGGTCGGGGGACATAAGCGATACAAATTTTTCGAGCAGGAGATTTTTGGACTGGATCGTTCCATTGAGAAGCTGGTGGAGGAGTATTTTCATTCCGCTGCACGCCGTCTGGATGTACGAAAACGGATTTTGCTTCTGATGGGGCCGGTGAGTGGGGGTAAGTCCACACTGGTAACGTTGTTGAAACGGGGACTGGAGCAATTTTCACGTACGGAAAAAGGGGCGGTCTACGCGATTGAAGGCTGCCCGATGCACGAGGAGCCGCTGCACCTCATTCCGCTGGAGCTTCGTCCCGAAGTTGAGAAAGAGATTGGTGTACGCATTGAGGGCAATTTGTGCCCGTCCTGCCAGATGAGAGTACGGACGGAGTATGGTGGTGATATCAGCAAAGTGCGGGTGGAACGTGTCATTATCTCCGAGGATAACCGGGTAGGGATCGGTACCTTCAGCCCTTCGGACCCCAAATCACAGGATATCGCCGATCTCACAGGCAGTATCGATTTCTCCACGATTACCGAATTTGGATCGGAATCCGATCCGCGGGCGTATCGTTTTGACGGCGAGCTGAACAAGGCCAATCGGGGTCTGATGGAGTTCCAGGAGATGCTGAAATGTGATGAAAAGTTTCTGTGGAATCTGCTTTCCCTGACGCAGGAAGGCAACTTCAAAGCGGGCCGTTTCGCACTGATCAGCGCGGATGAGATGATTGTGGCACACACCAACGAGTCCGAGTATAAATCATTTATTTCCAATAAAAAAAATGAGGCGTTGCAGTCCCGGATGATTGTTATGCCGATTCCGTATAACCTGAAGGTGTCGGAAGAAGAGAAAATTTATGCCAAGCTGATTCAGCAAAGCGATATGAAACATGTGCATATTGCACCGCATGCGCTGCGTACGGCAGCCATTTTTAGCATACTTACCCGATTGAAAGAAACGAAAAAACAAGGCATGGACCTTGTCAAAAAAATGCGGATGTATGACGGTGAAGAGGTTGAAGGTTACAAGGAAGCTGATCTGCGCGAGATGCAAAATGAATATTTGGATGAGGGCATGTCCGGTATTGATCCACGTTACGTCATTAACCGGATATCCAGCGCTTTGATCAAGCAAAATCTTCAGTGCATTAACGCGCTGGATATCCTGCGTGCCATCAAGGACGGGTTGGACCAGCACGCATCCATTACAAAGGAAGAGCGTGAGCGTTATTTGAACTTTATCGCCTTGGCCCGCAAAGAGTATGATGAGCTGGCGAAGAAGGAAGTGCAGAAGGCTTTCGTTTATTCTTTTGAGGAATCTGCAAAAACATTATTCGAAAATTATCTCGATAACATCGAAGCCTTCTGCAACTGGTCGAAAATTCGTGATCCTCTGACAGATGAGGAGATGGACCCGGATGAGCGTCTGATGCGCTCTATTGAGGAACAGATCGGCATTTCGGAAAATGCCAAAAAAGCGTTCCGCGAAGAAATTCTGATTCGGATCTCGGCTTACTCCCGTAAAGAGCGCAAGTTCGAATACAGCAGTCATGATCGTCTGCGGGAAGCCATTGAGAAGAAACTGTTCGCTGATCTGAAAGACATCGTGAAGATTACAACCTCTACGAAGACACCGGATGCCACGCAATTGAAACGTATGAATGAAGTGATCAAACGCCTTATTGAAGAGCACGGTTATACGGCTGCCAGCGCGAATGAACTATTGCGGTACGTGGGGAGTCTGCTTAACCGCTAAACTGCTGCACCATTCCGAACTAGGTCCTGTAGATTTGCTGCGAGGCTCCTTCGCAGCAATCTTAGGACCTTTTTATATTGAGAATGACCCATAAATAAATAATATTTTACAATAATTATTATAGTTTCCCACGCGTGTTGAATAACCAATAAAAGGTAGAAAAAGAACCGCAACCTCGGTAAAATGTTTGTACCCCTACAAACTCCGAAAGGTGGCGGTTCCAT